>JBGSYQ010000393.1:0-51123 GCA_041750795.1 Pirellulales bacterium
CGACGAGCCCACGGCCGGGCTCGATCCCGGCGCGGCCGCGTCTCTGGCCCGCTCGCTGACCGAGTTGGCGCGCAGCGCTCAAAGCGTGGTGATCGTGATCACGCATGAGCCAGAGCAGTTTCTTGACGGCGAAGAAAGCCGTGCCATGGCCGATCTGCCAGGGGTGCAAATCGTCGAGTGCCAGTTTGTGGCCGACACCGGCAAGAATCGCGTGGCAAGCGTCTCGGGCACCTTGCAACTCGAAGCGATCGCGCAGCCGCCGAGATCCATCGACCGCTGGCTGCGCCGCGGCGCAGACATGTTGAATCAATTCGGCGCGGTCGTGCTGAGCCCGTTGGCGTTTGGCTGGGGGCTGTTGGGGCTGCATCGCCCGCTAGTCTTGCTAAAGCAAGTGCTTCGTGACGCAGCAGGCGTCGGCACGCAGGCGTTCAGCCTGGTCGGCAGCCTGCTGATCGCCGGCACTGCGGCCTACTTTATCTTTGAGCGGATGCCCAAGCCCGAAATCGTGGAGCCGCTGTTGCTGCCGGAACTGATGGCGGTGACCGGGCACACGCTGGTGCGCCTGGTGCTGCCGCTGGGCGCCTGCGGCCTGGTGACGACGAAGCTTGGCGCCGCACAAGCGGCGCGGTTGGCCGCGGCAGTGCGCGGAGGATTGCTGGAAACCTTGTCGCTGGCCGGCTGGCGCATCGAAGCGTTTGCGCTGGTGCCGGCCGTATTGGCGCAATTCCTGGCGATGACGTTGGCCACTTTGCTTGCGCTGGTGGCGGGCGTGCTGTTGGCGGCCGTGGTCTACGTGGCGGGGCATGAAGGCGCGTCGCTGCCGCTGACGGTGAACCTGATGGTCGAGGGACTCGAGCAGGCGCCCGACTGGCCCTGGTATTTGTGGGCCAAGATCGCCTTGTCGAGTTTTCTGGGCGGCACAATCGCTGCCTTGTACGGCAGCGTTCCCTCGCGCGCCGACGACGACGTGGCGCGGGCCGTACACCGCACGCTGCTGTGGAGCGTGCTGGCCGTCATCGCCTGCCAGTGCGGCCTGATTCTGGCGGAATTCGCCAACTGGTAGGCGGGCCGGTTTTGCCGCCGGAAGCTGCAAATTGCTAATTGGCAATACCTTGCGCAGCGGTGTTTTGCCCGTATTTGGGGCGGCCTATAATTTCGGTGTCCTGCGAAACGGTCGAATGGATGCACCGGCGGCAACTTGCGCATCCAACGTTGAACCGAATCGTGAGATCTTTCATGCGGCGCCGCTTCTCTTTGACCCGTCGACGGTTCGCCTTTTGGCTGGGCCTGGGCATTTTTAATCTGGCCGAAGTGTTGCGGGCCGATGGCTTGGACGAATTGGCCGCGGCCGTGATGCATGCCGCGGAACCGTCGCAGCCAAGCGACCCGCTGGTCCCGCCCGAGCATTGGACCGCAGCCGAGAACAATGCCTGGAGATGGTTCGAACGCGAGACCCTCGTCGACGGCAAGTGGAAGGTCACGGGCATCACCACGCCGATCCACAAGCGGACCGGCGAGCGTCATCAAGTTTCGACCGGCTATCTGGAGGATGAGCTGGTGCCGGCGGGAGTACGGCGCGGCGAGCTGGCAAGTCATTCGAATGCGCTGGACGAATCAGCAGTTGAGGACGATCCGGGGCAACCGAATTCGTTGCGACGTGCGCGTCATGGCCGCCCGCCCAGTCGCTGGCTGCGCAGCTTGCACGCCGACGAATTGCGCATCTGGCTGAAGACGATCGACGTGCCCGAGGCCGGCGTCAGCGGCATGACGTTCTGGGAGCATCTGACGCGCGATCACTCGTTCGAACCGGATCGCATCGCGGGCTTGAACGTTGACGAGCAAGCCAAGCTGCACGCGGCAGCCCACTACGGCTATTAGTGCGCTGGCTGTTTCGCAGGTCAGCGCACGGGCTGCATTCATGGCGCGTTTGCGGTAGGATGGCGATACCGTCTTGCTGACATTCACGTAGATGCTTTCGGACCTATGATTTCGAATCTGGCGGAACGCTACGCCCGAACACGAACGTTCTCCGAGCGGCTTTGCGCACCCCTGGCGACCGAGGACTTCGTGGTGCAGGCGATGCCGGACGCGAGTCCCACGAGTTGGCATCTGGCACATACCACCTGGTTCTTCGAGACGTTTGTGTTGGTTCGCTGGGAGCACGGCTATCGGCCGATCAACACCGACTACCAGGTGCTGTTCAACTCGTACTACAACAGCGTAGGCGAGCAGTTTCCACGCCCGCGACGCGGGATGTTGACGCGGCCCACGGTGGCCGAGGTGCTGGCCTATCGCCGCACCGTCGACGAGCGGATGGCGCGATTGTTGCAGTCGTTGGATGATAAAGATGCGCGCCAAGCGGCATCCGTACTCGAGTTGGGCATTCATCACGAGCAGCAACACCAGGAGCTGATTCTCACCGACGTCAAGTATTTGTTTTCGTGCAACCCGCTGCGGCCCGTTTATCGCGAGGCGTCTGCGGACGAACGGGTAGCGTGTGGTACATCCAGCGCGTGGACGGCCAGTGATGGCGGCGTCGTGGAGATCGGCCACGAGGGCGGCGGTTTTTGCTTCGACAACGAACGCCCGCGGCATCGCGTGTATCTGGAGCCCTTCGAGCTGAACCACCGCCTGGTCACCAACGGCGAGTATCTCGAATTCGTCAAGGACGGCGGTTACCGACGTCCAGAGCTGTGGCTGTCGCTTGGCTGGTCGACGATCCGCGACCGGCAATGGACGGCGCCGCTCTATTGGATCGAGCACGGAGGCACGTGGCTCCAGTTCACTCTGAGCGGCGTGCGCCCGCTCGCTGCAGAGGAACCGGTATGCCACGTCAGTTATTTCGAGGCAGACGCTTTCGCGCGCTGGTCGGGTGCGCGACTGCCCAGCGAATTCGAGTGGGAGCGCGCAGCCCGCGGCATCGAAGTCGATGGCAGCTTCGCCGACAGCGAGCGCTTTCATCCGCGCGCTTGCGGAGATGATCGCGCTTCGATCACGCAACTCTATGGTGAAGCCTGGCAATGGACCGCCAGTCCGTACGCGGCGTATCCCGGGTTCACGGCCGCCGCCGGCGCGTTGGGCGAGTACAATGGCAAGTTCATGTGCAACCAGTACGTGTTGCGCGGCGGCTCGTGCGCCACGCCCCTAGGGCACGTGCGACCGACGTATCGCAATTTCTTTCCGCCCGAGGCGCGTTGGCAGTTCACCGGCATCCGCCTGGCACGGGACGCCAAGCGCTGAGCAATTGAGCTTTTGACGGACGTGGTCGCTCGCATTGACCCGTTGCGGCCGGTCGCGCATGCTGGTGACGGTGCCCCTGCGGGGTGATTCACTCGACGCGCGAAGTCGCATGGGTGGACTGCGCCGCCAGCGGCATGATTTCAGGATTACCCTGAACGTCGTTTCGGCCACCAACTGACTCGCGAGGGGCCTCATGCTCGAGATGCGCGGCGTTACCAAGGCATTCAACGGCATCACGGTTGTCCAGCCGCTCGACCTGGTGATCGAAGCTGGCGAGGTGGTCGTGCTTTTGGGCCCTAGCGGCTGCGGCAAGACGACTATCCTGCGAATGGTTGCCGGTCTGGTGACGCCTTCGAGCGGGGAAATCACTGTCGATTCGCTGCCGCTCGATGCGCGCAACGTCGCCCAGGTGCGCCGCCGGCTGGGATACGTAATTCAAGAAGGGGGACTCTTCCCGCACCTGAACGCAATGGACAACGTGACCCTGGCGGCGCGGCACGAGGGTTGGCCGCGGCCGCGGATGAACGATCGGCTGGCGGAACTGGTGGAGATGACGCAATTTCCGCAAGAGGGACTCAGGCGCTATCCCAACGAACTGTCGGGCGGGCAGCGGCAGCGATTGAGCCTGATGCGCGCGCTGTTTCTCAGTCCCCGGGTGCTGCTGCTGGACGAGCCGCTGGGCGCGCTTGATCCGCTGATCCGCGCCGGTTTGCAGCGTGATCTGAAGCGAGTGTTTGCGCGTACTGGGGCCACCGTGTTGCTGGTCACGCACGACCTGGTCGAGGCCGGACGCTTCGCCGACCGCGTGTGCGTGATGAACGCCGGTCGCATCGCGCAACAGGGCGCGTTCGCCGAGATTCTCGAAACCCCAGCCGACGACTTCGTCCGCGAATTCGTCGGATCGCAAATGGTAGCGCCGTGAAGCATCGCTCGCTGGTCAAATTGATTGTGCTGGTGCTGGTGCTGCTGACGGTCGGGTTGGCGCCGGCGCCGCGGCGGGCCGTGCACGTGCGCATCGGATCGAAGAAATTCACCGAGTCGGTCATTCTGGGGGAGATGCTGCGGCTGTTGGCCGAGCAAGCGGGCCTGCAGGCTGCGCACTATCGCGAATTCGGCGGCACGCGCATCGTGTACGACGCTCTGGTCGCCGGCGAAATCGACGTCTACCCGGAGTATACCGGCACGATCGCCGCAGAGATCTTGGCAGGCCGCGACGTTCCCGACGAACAGGCAATGCGCGACTTGCTGCGGCAGCAGGGGATCGGCATGTCCAAGTCGCTGGGATTCAGCAACACATATGCATTGGCGTTGACTCGCGAGCGGGCGGAAGAATTGGGCATCTCGCGCGTTTCCGATCTGAAGCGGTTGCCGGAAGCGCGGATCGCCCTGACGCACGAGTTTCTCGACCGGGGCGATGGCTGGCGGGCACTCAAGCGGCGCTACGACCTGCAACAGACCGACGTCCCGGGCGTCGACCACGATCTGGCGTATCGCCAGTTGCTGGCCGGCGAGATCGACGTGACCGACGTCTATTCGACCGACGCCATGATCCGTCGCGGCGATCTGGTGCTGCTGGCCGACGACCTGGCGTTCTTTCCGCGCTACGACGCGGTGTGGCTCTATCGGCTGGACTCCGCGGAGCGTTTTGCCGACTTGTTGACCGCCATGCGCCGCGTGGAGGGTTCTGTGTCCGAGGCGACCATGCAGGCGCTCAACGATGACGTGGAAGCCGGCGCCCTGAGCGAGTCGGAGGCGGCCGCGGAGTTTCTCAATCGGCACGCCGGTACACACATCGAGGCAGCGTCGGCTACGCGTTTTCAAATGATCGCACGCCGCGTGTGGGAGCACTTGGACCTGGTGCGACGATCGCTATTGCCGGCAATCGTGGTGGGCGTGGCGCTGGGCGTGCTGTGTCAGCGCCGCCCGCGAACGGGCCGCGTGGTGCTGGCCGGCGTGGGGCTGTTGCAAACGATCCCCTCCTTGGCGCTGCTGGTGCTGTTGTTGCCGGTGGTAGCGGCACTCGGCTATCGCAGCATTGGCGAAGGCTCGGTAACGGCGGTAACGGCGCTGTTTTGTTACTGCTTGCTGCCGATCGTCAGAAACACGTACACCGGCATCGAGGGCATCGAGCGCGGCACGATCGAATCGGCCACGGTGTTGGGATTGAGCCGCACCGCGCGGCTCGTGGAAGTCGAACTGCCGATTGCGCTGCCGACCATCCTGGCCGGCATCCGCACGGCCGCGGTGCAGAACGTGGGCTTCGCCACGCTGGGAGCCATCATTGGCGCTGGTGGACTGGGCCAGCCGATCCTGCGTGGTATTCGCGTGAATGACTTGTCGTTGATCCTCGCCGGGGCGATTCCGGCCGCCGCGCTGGCGCTACTCTTGCAAAGCGCGATCGACCTGATCGAATGGGCCGTGGTGCCGCGCGGTTTGAAGCGCCAATCGGCCGCGCGCGAATGACTGCGTTTTGGAGAAGGACTGCTAGCCCGACACGACGAGGTGGACGACGGCGAAGTAGCCGTTCGGGTCGGTCCAGTGCTTGCGGTAGGTGAGATCCGCGGTCGCGGCCAGCGCGGCAAATTGGTCGATGGTGTATTTGTGCGAGTACTCGGTGCAGATGGACTCGCCCTGTGCGAACTCGATCACGTGGCTGCCGATGCTCACCGCCTGGGCGTGGCGGGCCACCAGGTGCATTTCGACGCGCCCCATTTCGCGGTCGTACCACGCTCGGTGCGCGAATTGCTCCAGCCGAAAGTCGGCCTCAAGCTCGCGATTAATCCGCTTTAGCAGGTTGAGATTGAACTGGGCGGTGACCCCGTGCCGATCGTTGTACGCGGCCTCGATCGTCGCCACGTCTTTTTTCTGATCGATGCCGATCAATAGTCCTCCGCCGGCGCCGCATACGCTGGCAATGCGGCGCAGCACTTCTGCGGCTCGTCCGGGCACAAAATTGCCGATCGTCGAGCCGGGAAAGTACACCGCCGAGTGCGTCGCGGCGTGCCGCGACGTCGGCAACGCAAAATGCTCGGTAAAATCGGCGCAGACCGGCAACACCTCGATCTTCGGATAGTCCTGCGCCAGTCGCAGCGACGCCTGCCGGAGGTGCTCGCATGAAATATCGACCGGCACATACGCAACTGGATCGATCAGACTGTCGAGCAAGTAACGCGTCTTGACGCTGCTGCCGCTGCCGAACTCGACGAGCATCGCCCCCGCGCCGATCTGTTGGCCCATTTCGTCGGCGAAGTGATCCATGATGGCCAACTCGCAGCGCGTCAGATAGTATTCGTCGAGCAGGCAAATGCGGTCGAATAGCTGCGAGCCGCGTTCGTCGTAGAAATACTTGCTCGGCAATCGCTTGGGAGTGGCGCGCAGCCCGGCCATCACGTCCTGTAGAAACACGCGGCGGGCGCCGGCCCCGCCGTTTCGAACTGCCACCGGCGGCTGGGTGTCGCGGGACCTGGATAGCGCGCGTCTGTGCTGGTCGTGATGATCCATAAAGGTCGTCCTCTCCTGTGATCGCTGGCCGGTTCACAGACGCAGGCACGCCGGCGCCGTACAATCGGACTGCCATTGGAACAAACCCTTCGGGGCGCGTCCAATCATTTGCGCAACTTGCACCATGGTCGCCCGGCAGATCCGCCGCAATCGTAAGTGCCCGCAACTTGCGTGCCGGAGGACGATCGAACGTGGAATCTCCATCCGCCGAGCGAAACCGGTCCGGGCCAGATCGCGCAATTCGATGATCCACGTCGCATCGTGATTGACCTTGCATCCGCTTTGCGGAAAGAATTGGTGCATCGGGCACACGAGCAAGAGGGAGCGGCACGAGGAAACGACCAGATGGTTGAGTTAGACACTGAGCGCACTCAGCAGGTATTGGCCGATGTGTACCAACGCGAGTCGCGGCGCGTCTTTGCGACGCTCATCCGACTGCTGGGCGACTTCGACCTGGCGGAGGAGGCTCTGCACGACGCGTTTGCGTCCGCGGCCGAGCAATGGCCCCGCGACGGCGTGCCCGCCAATCCTCGCGCGTGGCTCGTTTCGGCCGGCCGATTCAAGGCGATCGACGCGATTCGGCGCCGCGCGCGGTTCGACGCGTCGATGCACGAAATCGCCCGACGGCTCGAGGACGTCGCGGACACGGGTTCGTCGAGCGACGACGAGATCGCGGACGATCGCTTGCGGCTGATCTTTACGTGCTGCCATCCGGCCCTGGCGTCGGCCACGCAAGTGGCGCTGACGCTTCGCGAAGTTTGCGGCTTGAAGACCGAGGAAATCGCCGCCGCGTTTTTGACCACTCCTTCGACCACCGCCCAACGCATCGTGCGCGGCAAGGCCAAGATCCGCGACGCGGGCATCCCTTACCAGGTGCCCTCGCTGGCCGATAGTGCCGAGCGCTTGGACTCGGTGCTGGCCGTCATTTACCTGGTGTTCAACGAGGGTTACTCGGCATCGTCCGGCGACGCGCTGACACGGCCCGACCTTTCGCAAGAAGCCATTCGGCTCGGGCGGCTTTTGAGCGAGTTGCTGCCCGATTCCGAAGCGTTGGGTTTGCTCGCCTTGATGCTATTGCAGGAATCGCGGCGCAGCGCGCGGTCGTCGCCCGAAGGCGACATCGTGCTATTGGAGGACCAGGACCGCTCGCTCTGGAACCGCGATTACATTGCCCAGGGCAAGGCGGCGGTCGAACGCGCGCTGTCAAACGAGCGCATTGGCCCTTACACCATTCAAGCAGCCATCGCCGCCGCGCACGCCGCCGCGGACAGCGCAGGGGCGACGGATTGGACGCGAATCGCCGCCTTGTACGACTTGCTGGCCGGGGTGGAGCCGACGCCGGTCGTGGCGTTAAACCGGGCCGTCGCCATCGCGATGCGAGACGGTCCGGCCGCGGGCCTTGCCTTGATTGACGACATTTTGCAGCGCGGTGAACTGGGCGACTATCACCTGGCGCACGCAGCCCGGGCCGACATGTGCCGGCGATTGGGACGAACGGCCGACGCGCGTGCCTCCTACGAGCGTGCCTTGGCCCTGGCGCGCCAGGAGCCGGAACGCCGCTTTCTGCTAAAACGCCTGCGTGAAACGAGTTAAAAAAGCTTCCTTACCGTGTCGATGTGCGAGGTTCCCAAGCGACTATTGGGTACACGGCCGTTCATGGGTCCAGATTTCGGAGAATTACTATGAAGTACCTGCTCCTCATCTATACCGACGAAAACGCGTGGACCGACAGTGAGCGCGAGCACTGCTACGCGGAATCCACCGAATTGACGCACGACCTGCACGCACGCGGCCAATACCTGGGCGCATCGCCGCTGCAACCGGTCGCCACGGCGACCAGCGTACGCGTGCGCGACGGCAAACGCCTGGTGACCGACGGCCCGTTTGCCGAAACCCACGAACAACTCGGCGGCTACTTTCTGATCGAAGCGGCCGATCTGAACGAGGCGATCAGCATTGCAGGCCGCATTCCCGGGGCGCGCAAGGGAACCGTGGAAGTGCGCCCCGTGATGGAACTGCCAGGGTTGCCGCCGGGAGCTTAGCTGCGGCACGAAGCACAGACATCCGCACGGTTGGATGAATCACTTCGCCTTGCCGGGCAGTTCCTTTACTTCGACCTTGCGAATGCAGACCTTGCTGCCGGGATCGTGTTGCTGGAACGCGAAGTGGCCTTGCTTGAACGTCTGCTCGAAGTCGAGATACTCGTAGAGCTCGTCACCGTCGACCGTGATCTTGATGCGCGTGACCGGCCGGCCTCGCCACACGTCGTCACGCACGGCCAGCTCGTAGGTAAACCACGTGTCGGGCTCGACCAGCCGCTTGTAAACGTGGCACATGCCGTACAGCGAGCCGGTGCGGATCGGATCGGTGTGCGTGCTGTCGATCTGGGCCTCATAGCCGTCGGTGAAGCCGGGCTTGCGCGTGGTGCGGAAGTAAAGCCCGGAGTTTCCTCGATCGTTAATCTTGACTTCGGCGCGATAAAGGAAGTTGGTGAACGGCCCGGCGGTGGAGACGAGCATCGAGGCGGGGCCTGAACCACACAGCGCGCCGTCCTTCACTTCCCAGACGCTCTTTTCGTTGCCGACTTTTTCCCAGCCGTCCAGGCTACTGCCGTCGAACAGCGCGACCCAATCCTTGTCCTGGGCCAGTGCGCTGGCAGACGCCAGCGAAACGATCAGGCCAGCGGCCACCCAAGCAAAGCTGCGAACGATGAGTTTCATCGGTGGTACCTCATGGTGATGGATCAGAAGGATAGCAAGTGGTCTCGGTAATCCCGCGTACCCGCGTTTCACTCGCAGGCAGCACGTAGCGAGCCGGGGCGTCAGGCGGCGGGTAGATTATCGAAGCTGAGCCGCCGGATGGCAAGCCTCTCGGATTGGAGCGGTTCGACTCGTGGAGGGGTGAGCAGACCCCGGTTTTCTTGCCCGAATCGAGAACAAGTAGATAGAATGACGAACAGGGCAGAACGGTCAATTCGCTTTGGGAGGCAGCCATGCTCTGGCGACAAGGTGACATCTTCATAGCCGCAATCCCCGCGATTCCCACCGAGGCGGTTGAGTTACCCGGCGTAGTGCTTGCTGAAGGAGAGATTACCGGGCATCATCATCGAATCGAGGACGCGCGCTCGGCGGCGCTTTTCCAGGTTCGTGGCGAAATGTTTCTGAACGTTGTTTATCCGGAAGCAAGGCTCGTACACGAAGAGCATGGCACGATCGAACTCGCTCGCGGCACTTACCGTGTCTGGCGACAGCGGGAATACGATCCCGCTCGACGTACCCGGTGTGTGATCGATTAGGCCAGGTGCAGCTATGTGGCCCCTCTGGTCATTCGTCCGTTGGTCTTCCGATGCGGCCCGGCGGCGAATTCTCGCGGGCAACGCCCCACGCAATATGCGCGTGGAAGGGGCGCTCAACCTGGCGAACTCCCCTTCGCTGCGACGCCTTCCCGACCGGCTGACCGCGACCTCGATCGACGTGTCGTCATGCCGAAACCTTCTTGCCCTTCCGAGTCGCCTCAATTGTCGGGAGCTGAATCTCAGTCGAACACATATCGAAGGCCTGCCATGTGGAATCGAAGTAACGACGAGCATCCATGCAGCCGATTGCACTCGCCTGAGAATGCTGCCCGAACTGAATGTCGACATGCTGATTCTGCGCGGCTGCGTTGCCCTCAAACGGCTTCCAGATAATCTGGTCGTTCGCAATCTGGATATCAGTCGTTGCAGGGGTATTGAGTCCCTGCCCGAGAGTACGGCGCTTTACGTCGCTCATTTGAACGCCAGCGATTGCTCAAGCTTGGCGTCTCTGCCCGATCGCTTTGGGCGACTGCAGACGCTCAATGTCAACGGCTGCAGCAGCCTGGAGTGCCTGCCGGCCGGCATTCGCATACGCTCGTCGATTGACGTGGCCGGCTCGTCCCTGCGCGAGTTGCCCTGGTCACTGCGCTCCGTTCGCATCCTGTGGCGCGGGGTGACGGTGTCCGATCGAATTGCATTCGCACCTGAGTCAATCACCGTAGACGAGATTCTCTCCGAGCGCAATGCAGCGCTGCGGCAGGTGCTTTTGGAACGAATGGGGCTAGAGCGGTTCGCGGAGCAGGCCAAAGCGGTGGTCATCGACCGCGATGAAGACGCCGGCGGCGAACGACGCCTGTTGCGCATCCGATTTGACGGCGGTGACGACATCGTTTGCGTCCAGGTCAAGTGTCCCTCGACCGCCAAGCATTACATGCTGCGAGTACCGCCCGAAATGCAGACTTGCCAGCAGGCGGTTGCCTGGACAGCGGGCTTCAACAATCCGCTGACCTACCGGCCGCTCTTGGAAACCTAGCCTCGCCACCCATCGGCCTATCCAACCGGCCGCAGCGCGTCGCCGTCGCGCAACTACTGGCCGGCTGTGGCTGGTGGCGTGGGCGATGGTGTTTCGTCCTCGCTTGCTGACTTCGGCGCTTCGCCAAAACTTTGAAGAAAGCGAAAGTAGTCGGAATCGGAGCCGATGATCAACGTGATGTCTTTGCCCAGCGACTCAGCGTAGCTCTCCAACGTACGGAAGAAGGCGTAGAACTCCGGATCGGCGCCAAACGCCTCGCTGTAGGTGCGGGTGGCTTCGGCATCGGCGCGGCCACGAATGATGTCGGCGTCGCGCTCGGCCTCCGACTTGATTTCGGCCAGCAGCCGCTCGGTTTCGCCGTCGATCTCCGCGGCGCGGCCGTTCCCCTCAGAGCGAAATCGCTCGGCCATCCGCTGCCGCTCGGCGATCATCCGCTCGAAGACCCGCTGTTGGACCGCCTCGACGTAGTCGAGCCGCTTGATGCGGATATCGACCAGTTCGATGCCATATTGCGGCATTTGCTTCTGGGCCGTGGCCAGGATCGATCGCGCGATCTCCTCGCGGCCGGCTTGCACCTCCTTGAGCAGGATCTCCTCGTCGCTCTCGCCGACGTCGATCGCCCGCTTCAGGTCTTCCTGGGAAACCTGCCAGTCCTTCGAGCGGACGATCTCCACCAGGTCGCTGGCCGCGATGTGGTCGCGGACCACCGAATCGAGAATGTCCGTCAGGCGGCTCTGCGCGCCGCGCTCGTCGCGCACGCTCTGCAGGAAGACCAGCGGTTCGACGATCCGCCACCGCGCCGTTGTATCGACCGAAACGAACTGCTCGCCGCGGGTGGGTATCTGGTTGGGGTCGCCGTCCCACGACAGCAGCCGCCGATCGAACCGCCGCACCTCTTGAATGAACGGCTGCTTGAAGTGCAAACCCGGCTCGACCACCGGATCGCCCACCGGCGCGCCGAACTGCACAACGATCGCCTGCTCGGCCTCGTCGAGGGTGTACATCGAGGCATAGCCGACCACCAGCAGGATCGCCACCAGCACCAGCAGCCCGATCAAGAGCAACTGCCCGCGAGTGGGCATGCCGTGTTCGGAATAACGCATGGGCATCGACGTCATCGATCTCCTCCCGCCCGCACTGCGGGTCGATCGTCCAGGTTTAGCAAGGGAAGCGGGCCCATCTGCCCCTCTTCGACGACGTAAACGCGGCCCAATCGCGGCAGCACCTTGTCGATCATCTCCAGATACAGCCGGCGGCGCGTCACGTCGGGCGCGTTGCGATACTCTTCCAGAATGGCCTGGAACCGTGCGGCCTCGCCCTTGGCGCGATTGGTGCGCTGGGCGGCATAACCCTCGGCCGAATCGAGCATCTTGGCGGCCTCGCCGCGCGCGCGGGGTTCCGCCTGGTTACGGCGTTTTTCCGCCTCGTTGATGAAGCGCTCTCTCTCCTGCTCGGCTTCATTGACCTCGTTGAAGGCCGGCTTGACCGAATCGGGAGGCGTAACGTCTTGCAGCTCGACAGTCACAATTCGCACACCCATGTCGAAACTTTCGAGTATCTGCTGCAACTCGTCGCGCGCGTGCGTGGCCACCGGCACGCGCTTTTCGGTCAACACGTCGGAGCCGAGCGAGTTGCCGACGATCCGCCGCATGACCGCTTCGGAAACGTCGCGGATGGTCTTGTCCTGGTCGCGAACGTGGTGCAAGTATCGATCGGGGTCGGTCACGCGATACTGCACGACCCACTCCACGTCGATCACCTTCAGGTCACCGGTGAGCATCAGTGATTCGTCGCTCTCGGCCCCGCTCTTGCGATAGGCGATGCCGTCAGGCGCCTCGGACGTGCGAAAGCCGAACTCGTGCTTCAGCACGCGCGCCGTGGGCACGAAGTATTGCCGGTCGATGCCCAACGGCAGCTTGAAGTGCAGGCCCGGTTCGCTGATCGCCACCACCTTGCCAAACCGCTTGACGACGGCCTGGCCTTCCGGCTGCACGGTGTAGTACGACGTGAAGGCGGCAATCAAAACGATCACCACCACGACAGACCCCAGGATGCCCCACAAGATTTTCTTGCGATTGGCGTCCGAAAGGAATTCGTCGATGGGACGCCGGTCAAATGAGCTTTCAGACATCGGTGTTCGCCCTCCTGGTGTCGGGGGATTCTGCCAGCGATGCCGGCTGGGCAGTCCAAGCGCGCCGACAAACGGCCGCTCCGCGCGGAATGAGACGTGTGTCTCTGAACTCTAGCTGGTATCCCGCTCGCCGTCCACCGCCCAGAGTGGCAAAACACCGCAGAAAACGCCCGCCGCTGCGACCAATTTCCGCGCAAATCGTCGGCCCGTTCAGGTTCTCGAGACGATTATGCGGCTTCGCGACATCTCGCGGCTAAGGCGTGGCCAAGGGGACGGACGTCATTGTTGGAAATGACTCCCGAACCGCAAATGGCCGGAGCGGGGATCGAACCCGCACGGAGGTTTCCCTCCACGGGATTTTAAGTCCCGTGCGTCTGCCAATTTCGCCATCCGGCCGTGTTGTTACAGCATAACGACTTGCTCGAAAACAGGAATGGAGGACTTGCTGTTCAGACGCCGAATGTTTCCGCGATGTTGCAATAATTCGTTAGAATGAGATTGGGGGTGGGCATCATAGCGCAGAGGAGACTCTTCGAATGCAAGTCTCTAGCGGTCCAGGCGAACGGTTTGAAGTCGATCCGGCCAGCTCGAGGCGGAGTTGGTCGGCGGTTTTTTTCGAGGTGCTGGCCGCAGTCGGCGTCGTCGGGCTGTTGTCGTGCCTCTTTCTGCCAGCCGTACGCACTGCCAGGCCGGCGGCGTATCGAAACGTATGCACCAACAATCTCAAGCAGATTGCGCTGGCCTTGCAGAACTACGAGGAAGTTTACGGCGTGTTGCCGCCGGCACATACGACGGACTCGGATGGCCAGCCGCTGCACAGTTGGCGGACGCTGATACTTCCCTGGCTCGAAGAACAGCAAATCTTCCAGTCCATCGATCTGACCAAACCGTGGAACGATCCTGCCAATGCGCACGCGCTGAGCGCCGAAGTGTACGTATACCGTTGCCCGGCGGCGGGCGAACAGGAAAATCGCACGACGTACCTGGCAGTCGTCACCCCGGTCAGTTGCCTGCGGGCGACGGAACCCAGAAAGGTAGCCGACATTACCGACGGCACGCGTAACACGTTGATGATCGTTGAAGTAGGTGCCGAGCACTCCGTGCCTTGGATGTCACCGGTCGATGCAGACGAGGCGTTAGTGCTCGGGCTGGGGCCAGATTCGAAGTTGAATCACGCGGGCGGGATGGGAGCGGCGTTCGTCGACGGGCACGTGAGCTTTCTCAGTGAGAAAACTCCCGCCAGTCAACGTCTTGCACTCATTTCGGTCGCGGGCAACGACAACGCGGCAATCGAGGTGCCGGCCTCGCCGTGAGTCGAACGGTGGTCGAGGGATTGTCTCGCTATCTGGATCGTCTCATAGATGGCTAGCGGAACGAGCCAGCTCATCCAGGCAACGACGGGGTAGCTCCAGGCGATCCCGATTTCGGTCACGGTGACGAGTCCGCCCACCATGCGGATGACCACGGCCGAGCATAGCAGCAAATAGCAACGCCACATCCAACGTCGGTGTTCGGCGAATTGCCCGCGGACCGCTGACCGCCAACCGAAGGCGGCACAAGCACCGGTCAAAATCGCCAGCGTAGAGAAGCCAAGCGCAGCTGCGACTCCGCCGAACGAATATGGCGCCATCCATAGGCCACTCGGCACTAAGACTACTAGAAGAAGCCCAATTTGAAATTTTCCAAGGCGCCGATGCCATTCGGGAAAACGGGCTCGAAATGGTCGATTTGTCAAAGCCAGCCCTAGCATGAGCGTTGCCGGTCCTGAGAACAAATGCGCATAGAATGGCACGTGGTAGCCGCGATGGAAATAGGACTCCCGCCCGCGAAGGAAGTATGACTCGAAATTGGGCGGAAAGTAGTCGCGGTAGCCGATCAGCACGCTCAACGTGACTTTAACGATGAGTGCGGCGGCCAGCCAAGTGAGGGCACGTTTCGGGGTCATCGCTCAAACGATCGTATCGCAAGGCGGGTCGAATTCGGCTCGATTGGGACTCCGATTGCATTGTAGCAGCCTGCGAGTCGGGCGGGACGCTTGTTTCTTGAATTCGCCAGCGGTGCGGAGTAAGCTGCGCTGATCCTTTTTCCTCTTTCCTTGCGAGGGCGCTATGGTCGCGACGCAATTTCTCGTCAGGCGTTTGTGCTTGTGCATGGCTTTGGGTACGCTCGCATGCGAAATCGTTGCGGACACGCAGGCGGCCGACGCCGAGGGGCTGGCCGGCCAGGTGACGATTCGTCGCACCGAGTATGGCGTGCCGCACATCCAGGGCGAAACGCTCGAAGCCGCCGCGTTTGGGTTCGGTTATTGTCAGGCCGAAGATCACCTGCCGAACATCATGCGGGGCATCGTCGGCGCGCGCGGCGAGTTGGCGATCACGTTTGGGCCCGATGACAGCCGGCCGGGCGACCGCAAGCACGTCGAGGCCGATTTCCGCGCGCGGCGCTATCGAATCCTTCCACGAGCGGTGGAGAATTATCACCGCATGGACGCCGACTACCGCACAATGGTCGAAGGCTTCGCGGCCGGGCTGAACTATTATGTGGCGCTGCATCGCGAGGAATTGCCCGCATGGGTTCCCGAAGTTACGCCGCACGACGTGGCCGCTTACGGACTGGCGGGCGTGATGCGGTTTGCTTTCGACCGCGGCAACCTGGTGCGCAACTTTCTGAAGTCGCAAGGCGTGGCCACGGCGCTGCACGCAGAGCTGGACGACGGGTTGCTCGATCGCGACGCGGCCATGGGCTCGAACATGTGGGCCTTGGCGCCGAGTCGCAGCCGCACCGGCCGAACGTTGCTATTGGGCAACCCGCACCAGGCCTGGGCGCCGGTGTCGACCTACTACGAAGCGCACCTGATCGTGCCCGGCAAGCTCAACTTCTACGGTTCGACGTTCATCGGACGGCCGATTCTCACGTCGGGTTGGAACGAACACCTGGGCTGGTCGCACACGGTGAATTACCCGGACCTGGAGGAGATCTACGCGCTGGAGCTCGATCCACAGCGGCCGGAGCACTATCGCTTCGACGGCGGCTCGGTGCCCATCGCGGCCGACGATGTGACGATACGCGTCAAGGCCGAAGGCGAGCCGCAGAGCGAGACGCGCACATTCTGGCACACGCCGCTGGGGCCGGTCATCCATCGCAACGATGCTGCGATCTTCGTGCTGCGCAGCGCGTGCTACGAGAACTATGGCGCGTACGCTCAGTGGCTGCGGATGACGCAGACCACCAGCTACGACGAGTTTCGCCGCGTACTGGAAATGAATCAGATCCCGATGTTCAACATCGCCTATGCCGACAAGGCGGGAAACATCTTCTACCTGTGGAACGGCACCGTACCCAAGCTGCCGCACGCGGGCCAAAAGGCCGAGGCGGTCGCCGCCGCGCGGACCGGCGACATATGGACGCAATTTCACGCGACCGGCGATCTGCCGCAGCTTTTCAATCCGCCGGGCGGTTACGTGCAAAACTGCAATTCGCCGCCCTACCTGACGAACCTCAGGTCGCCGCTGGATCCGGCCAGGTACCCGTCGTACTTTCCCGCCAACAATCTAAGCTTGCGTACGCAGCACAGCCTGCGCTTGATCGACAACGACGAAAAACTCTCGCTCGAGCAAGTGTGCGAAATGAAGCACAGCCCCATGATGCTGGGGGCCGAACGAGTTAAGCGTGAGTTGATTGAGGCGCTGCGCGATTCGCAGCCCAACTCGGAGATTGCGGCGGCCATCGACGTGTTGGAGAACTGGGACAATACGGTTTCGGCCGAAAGCCGAGGGGGCACGTTGTTCGAAAACTGGTGGAACCGCACCATGAAGAACAGCCCCGAATTCGCCGTCGCGTGGAACGCCGCGGAGCCGACGTCCACTCCGCGCGGATTGATCGATCCGCCAGTCGCCGTGGAGGCGTTTGCCGCTGCGCTCGAGGAAGTCACGCGGCACCAAGGCCGGGCCGACGTCGCTTGGGGCGAAGCGCATCGCCTGCGCAAGGGCTCGGTGGATTTGCCGGTCAGTGGCGGCTCCGGGCTGGCGGGGTGCTTCCGCGTGTTGGGATTTCGGCAGGATGCGGACCACAAGCTGGTGGCCAACACGGGCGACAGCTTCGTATTCGCCGTGGAGTTCAGCCAGCCGCCCAAGGCCTATACCGTGCTGGCCTACAGCCAAAGCGAACTGGAAGACTCGCCCCATTTCGCCGATCAGGCCCCGCTGTTTTCCGCCGGCAAGATGAAGCGGGCGGCCTTTACCGACGAGGAGATCGCCGCGCAGTTGCTGCGGAGTTATCATCCGGGTAAAGAGTGACGCAAGCGTCGCGGCCGCGAGTACACGAAGAAGTCGGCCTCATTTCCGCCCGCCGTGGTGACGTGAAAGCGCGGCGCGGCCATCGAAGAAATGGTCAGTCGCGCCCGGTCCCGCTCGCCTTGCGCAGGTTGATCGAGCCGTTGCTGGAGGTAGCGGTGATTTTGCACGGCGGGTTTGGATCGTCGCCAACGATTCCCTTCAGATCGTTCGAGCGGCGACGCCCATTGCCGGTGTTGACGGTGAAGTCAGAGCGGATGCGGCTGTTGGAGGTGTGCCCGTCGAAGGCGAACTGTGCGTCGTCGGGCAGCGTCAGCTCGATCCGGCTGTTGGAGCTCTTGAAGCGCTGCTCGGCGGGGGCCAAAGAACCGCGGAATTCGATGCGGCCATTCGACGTGCGAGCATCGACCACGGCGTCGGTTGCATCCACTTCGATGGCGCCGTTGCTGGTCACCAACTCGAGCTCGCCCTGGCCGTCGATGATCTCGATCTTGCCGTTGCTCGATCGTGCCGCGATCTTGCCCGCCAGTTGCTCGCAGAGGACGTGGCCGTTGCTGGTGTGCAGTTTCAATTTGGCGGCAGCCGGCACGGCGATGACAACCGACGCGCCAAAGTTGCCGGCGTGGCTTTCGGACAGCTTGGCGGTGATCACCAGCGAGTCGTCCTTTTGGATCATGGAGACCTGCACCAGGTCGAGTGCGGCCTCGGCGGTGGCCTGGTCGATGCCGCTGGCGCGTTTAATGACGTCGACCTGCACTTGATGGTCGTTGCCGCGGCTGACGTCAATCGCGCCGTTAAACGTGTCGATCACGATCGTCGGGGTGTTGGAAGTCTGAAAGTCCTCGGACAAGCGCCGCTCGGCGGTGGCCAGCGGCACGAAGTCGAACGCATTGCAACCGGCAAGGGGCAACGCCATCGTCGTCGCCAGGACGACCATCACCAACGCGGACTCTGTTTTGTGTGCGGGCATTGCAATCTCCCTCTAACCAATAAGCCAAGTTGGGCGCTCGATTCGTGGCTGCTGCCTGAAACGTATTCGCCCGACGGCGACAATTCTTGGCAACGTTGAACCCCGGCAGCATCTGTGAGTATGGGGCATCCCGGCAAGGCACAACGTCGCTTGCGAACAGGGTGCTCTTGGTCGATATTAGCAGGTCTCCCCTGCCCCGCCAGATGCCGCCGGACGCGGCGTTCGGCATGCTGCCAGGGGCTCGAAGGAATCGGCAGCAATGAGAAAGGCCGGCGACCGTATGTCTGTCCCTCGTAATGCGATCGGTATCGATATCGGCGGCACGAAGACGGCCATGGCCGTGGTGGACGAAGACGGCCGGATCGCCGCTCGGGGCACGTTTGCGACCGAGCCGGAACGCGGCTTCGACGTGGCGCTGTCGAGAATGATCGAGTCGGCCGACCGCCTGTTGGCCGAAGCCGGTGTATCGCGCGCCGATTTGTCCGGCTTGGGGGTTGGATGCACGGGCCCGGTGAGCGCCCAACGGGGGATCATCAACAACCCGTACACGCTACCCACGTGGGTCGAGTGCGACATCGTCTCGGCGCTGCGTGCCAGGTTCGATCGGCCGGCCTATCTGGAAAACGATGCGGACTCCGCGGCGCTGGGCGAGTCGTTCGCCGGAGCGGCGCGCGGGGCCAGGCGCATGGTCATGTTGACGCTGGGCACCGGCGTGGGCGGAGGAGTTGTGATCGACGGCCGGGTTTATCGCGGCACGCACGGCGAGCATCCCGAACTCGGGCATATCCCCATCGATCCGAGCGGGCCCGCCTGCTACTGCGGTACAAGCGGCTGCCTGGAGTCGATCGCGTCGGGCACGGCCATCACGGCAGCCGGACGAGAATGCGGACTGGGCGACAGCCGTGAGGTCTTTGCCCGTGCAGCCGCGGGCGACTCGACCGCCTTGGGCATTCTGGCACGCGTCCAGTGGGCGTTGGCGACGGCAACGTGGACGCTGCTCCACACGTTCATGCCCGAGCTGATCGTGCTGGGCGGCGGCATCATGGACGACCACTTTAACGTGCTGGTCGGCGCCGTGGAGCAGCGGATTCCCTTGGCCACAATGGTGCCGCCGGGTGGAACGCGCGTGGTGAAGGCAGCGCTGGGCAACGATGCCGGCATGTTGGGCGCGGCCAGCCTGGCATGGAGCCGCGCCTAGCAGCCTTTTGAAGAATACTACAGGCTTCGACATTGCATGGATGCGATGACAGAATAGCGACGTAAGTCATTATTCTGCGCTTCCGTGCGAAGCTTTGCTTCGCACTTGGCGCTTGTTGAACAATGCCAAGACGGCATTTTTCAACGGGCTGTTAGGCCGACGAGACTGGCGCATGACGCGACTAGCGAATACGACTCAAGGGGGGCTCGCGGTAGCAAGCGGCGTCAGATGCGGCGACGGGCGACTGACCTACATACGCCCCACCGCGTCGAGCAGCCAGAGCAGCCCGTAAAACACGCCGCCGATAGCGCCGGCGCCGGCTAGCGCCACGCCGACCACGACCCAGATGTGAAAGCCGGAGCTCTGCTCGTGAGAACGCGACGTTGCCAGCGGCGCGGCGGGCAGCGTTTGTGTCGGCACGCTGGGCGCGTCCATGAGGTCGTCGACCAGGTCATTGGCCTTGGAAAGTTCCGGCAACGGAGCCACCGGCGGCGCCGTACCATGGGACGCCCCCGGCTTGATTCCCGACTTGCCGGGCGATTTGACGCCCGAGCCCGAGGGAGCATCGACGCTGCGACGCACGGCGGAAGAGCCGCCTTTCTTCACGACACTCGACCCTCCTGGCTTGATCCCCGAGCCGCCTTTCTGGATGCCCGAACCAGAGGTGCCCGATTTCGACCCGACCGATGACTTCGAGCCGACGCCGCTGCCACCGGGGCGCCGCCCGCCGGTGGGCTCGTCGTCCAAGGGCGCCAAGGTCAGGTTTTCGTTGAGCGTGGGGTCGATCGGCGCGGCCGGCGCCGGCACGGTTCGCGACGACGGGTCGCGATCGCCCAGGAATTCGCTCAGCGCGTCGGCGACTTCGGCGCCCGACTGGTATCGATCGTCCGCCGACTTGGCCATCATCTTGCGACAGATCGCCAGCAACTGCTCGGGCACGTCGGGGCGGATTTTGCGAATGTCGGCAGGTTCTTCCTTCTGATGGGCCATCAAGCGCTGGGGAATCGTTCCCTGGGGGAACGGCGCGTCGCCACTGAGCAGGAAGTACAGCGTGCAGCCCAGGCTGTAGATGTCGACCCGCTGATCGACCTCGTGGCTATCGAGCGCCTGTTCCGGCGACAAGTAGTCGACCGTGCCGATCATTTTTTGATCGTACTCCTTGGTCAGCGAGGCCTGGGTGTCGTCGGAAAAGCGCGCCAATCCCATGTCGAGGATCTTGACGACGCCCTCTTTGTCGACCAGCAGGTTGGCGGGCTTGATGTCGCGGTGGATCAGTCCAACCTGGTGGGCGTAATTCAAACCCTCGGCGGCTTGCCGGATATAGTTGGCCGCCGTGCCATAGTCGAGCGGGCCCTTGCGGCTGACAATGGCCTGCATGTCGGAGCCGTCGACGTACTCCATCACCAGGTAGGTGTAATTGTCGTCCGTGCTGACGTCGAAGGCACGCACCATGTTCGGATGATTGAGCCGGGCCGATGCGCGTGCCTCTTGATGGAATCGCTCGAGGTACGAAGTTTGCTGCGCCATGTTCTGCGGCAACAACTTGATGGCCACGCGATGGCGCATCACGTTGTGCTCGGCCAGATAGACGCTGCCCATGCCGCCGGTGCCGATGTGGTTGAGCAGCTTGTACTTGCCGAGATAAAAGCCCTTGTGCTTGCCTTGCAGGAGCTTTTCGCTTTGCCACTCGGTCAGCAGGCCCGCCTTGGTAAGGGACGAAGCGATGACGCCGCTGTCCTTGACCGATTCGTCGACGCAGGCCAGCGCCGCGGTCAGTCGCTCATCGTCGACCAAGCCGCTGCGTTTCACGACGTCCAGGAATTGAGTGACGGGAAGCTTGGCCATCGCACCGACGCAAGAAAAAACGGCAAACTATGACGCATTCATTATAATATCAGCAATCCCCCGCCAGGGTAGAGTCGCGCAACGTCTCCCCCAACCGGCCATTGGGCGGTTCAAGGAGCGTCGGACTGGCCCCGCAGCGCGGTATTGCTGTTGATTTCTTAGCAGAATCGGCAACGCATCCATCCTGGAAAACCTGCCTGCCCGACCGGACTGTTGACGGCCGGCAGCCTGCGGTGCAGGCCACTCTTATCGCCACAGCCTCCAGCGCCGTAGCTTCCCTTGCCGCGGTGTGTCTCGCCGCAGCGTCCCTTGCCGCAACGTCTCTCGCCGCAGTCGTCTCTCGCAACTGCGGCGTAAGCGTGACAGCCCCACAGCACACCAAGCCCGTCCGTTCGACTCTATTGCGCCATACGGTCCAAGCGGTCAACAGGCCCCGCCGTTCGTAGGCCCGACGGCGCAGCGGCCAGCGAGGTAATTCTGGCGGATTCATCCGCTAAAGCTCGCGGCCATCGCTGAGCGCCTCGGATCTATTTCCCCTCCGCAGAAGTGAATCAACGTTCCCGTGTGGAAATAACGGGATCATACATCGAAAGAGGGATTATTCAAACATTTTTTGCCACGAAACGAGCAAAGCCGGATTGTGCGGCGATGGCTTGGCCGCCGGCAGAGGAGACTATTCCATTATCCCGCGTTCCAGCCAAAGGGGCAAGATGCGAGCCCGCCGCGTTTCGCGCCGTTGGATGCCGCCCTGGTCGGATCGGGCACGCGGCAACGATCGGCGTGCGCACGCGTTACCAGCGAGGTCAAACCGAGCGCTGCGCGGGCCGGTTAGTCGTTTCGACCAGCCGTCGATTGCAGGGCGGCGGGCGTCACGGCGGCATCCATGAGTACCGGCCGTAGCGGACGGCGGGCGACCTCGGTGATGCGCCGGCCCACGACAACCTTGGCACGTGGGTTGTCGGACTGCGCTCGTTCGCAAGAAACCTCGGCCAGTTGCTGCCAGGCGAAGGGAATCGCAGGTGTCTCGAAGCCGGGATCGACGCTGAAGCAGAAGTACTGCGCGTCCGTTTCGGCCGGCGCAACGTTGCCCACAAGCTCGTTGAGTTCGATCGGTTCTTGATAGTAGTAGGCGAAGAGGTGATGCACGCGACCGAAGCTCACGAGCCGCTCTCCCGGCGGCAACGCAGCGCGAATCGAAGCCACCTTGGCCATGGGATCGTTGCTCGTGTGAACCTGCACGTTCACGACGATGCCGGTATAGCTGAGCCCCATGAACCCGGCCAACGACAGCATGCCCAAGCTCTGTCGCCACTGCAATGAGCGCGAACGGGACCAATGGGCCAGGCCGGCGGCCGCCAGCGCGGCGGCCGTGTAGCAGGCGAGCAGCAACAGTGAGTTGGATTGCAGCAGCTCGCGCAATCGCGCTGGGCCGAACCAATAGATGCCCCAAACGGCTAGCGGCGCGGCCAATACCAGGGCGATGCCGGTTGCCAGGTAGTTGTCCCAGCTACGCCGCCACCAGCCGATTTGCTCCGCCTCGCTGCTTCGTTGGACGATCAGTCCCACCAGCAGCGCCACGCAGGGAAACAGCGCCATGAGATAACGGGGACGCGACTCGAGGGGCAACCAACACGTGGGAAAGGCCACGGCAAAGGCCGTCACGACGAATACCGCCATCGGTCGCGCTGTGCCGGTGCTCTGCCAAAACCAGCGCGTCGCCGCGACCGGCAGCAAGAACGACCAGGGCAACAAGGCTCCGAACACCTCCAGCGGAAATTCGCCCCAGTGCGCCAGCGCATGCGACCAGCTTTCCACGTGGAATCGCGAGCCAAGATTGCCCTCTTCGGTCCACACGCGCCATGCGTCCTCCGGCCCGACCGCCAGGGCGAATGGAACCTGCCACAAGGCGACGATGGCAGCGAACGCTGCCAGGCCGGCCAGTTTCCACCGGCACAAAAGAAATCGCCAATCGCGCACCAGCGCCAGATAGGTCGCCGTGATCGCCACGAAGTAGATCGGCCCTTGCGGCCCCTTGCACAGCGCGGCCAGCGCTGCCAGGGAATAACCCGCGAGCCAAGCCAGTCGCGGATCGTGCCGCCGATCATAAGCGGCGTGCCAGCCCAACAGTGCCGCGGTCAGGAACAACGTAAGCAGCGCATCGCTTTCGGCAACGCGCCCCAGTTGCAACACCTGCCCCAATGTGGCGAAGGCCGCGGCGGCAGCCAGGGCTCCGCCTCGCGACAGGTAATAGCGTCCGTAAACGTAAATCAGTGCCACGGTGAGCACGGTGGCCAAGACGCCAGGCAGGCGAACCGCCGCAAGGTTCAACTGGCCGGTGAGGCGTGAGGCGGCGATCATCGCCCAACTGTTCAGCGGAGGTCGATCGGGAAACGGGGCCCCTTGCAGTCGCGGCACGATGTAGTCGCCCGTGGCGATCATCTCTTGCGCGACGCAGGCCCAGCGAGGCTCTTCGCCGCGGATCGTCAGATCGGTAAGGCGAGTGCCGTAGATACCGACCGCCAGCATCACGACCAGCCAGAACTCCAGTTCGCGCCAGGGCCGCGCGGCGAACGATGCGCCCGGTTGTGGCGCGGCGCCGGATGCGGCGCTGTGGTTGGACTGCATGATGGTCGCCCCCGGTCGAGTCACCGCGGGGAGCACAGGGATGCCGCGGCGCAATCTTGTAGTTAGACCCGGCGCGGCGCGTCAATGGCACCGCGGCCGGGCCGGTCAACGCCAGCACCGCTAGCACGCGATCGCGCCCCACTCCCCTGCCCCACAAACTCGTCTTTGTCGTAGTGGGGCATTGGCGATAATGTCGCACCATCCTCAGGCACCCCGGCAGCAACCAGCCTCATGGCGACAGCAATCCACCGCGCAGCGTCAACTTCCATCGCGCCGCCGGGATCGACTCCGGCGCGCGTTTCGATCGTCATTCCGGTCTACCGCAGCGAACGTACGATTGAGCTCTTGGTGCGCGAGTTGCACGATACGCTGGCGAGTCGTTACGCGTTGGAAATCGTGCTGGTCAACGACGGCAGCCCCGATCGGTCGGCGGACCTGTGCCGAGCGCTGGCCGAGGAGTTTGCCTGCGTGCGGTTCCTCAACCTGTCGCGCAATTTTGGCGAGCATAACGCCGTGATGGCCGGTTTGAATCACACCACCGGCGAGTACGTCGTCATCATGGACGACGACTTTCAGAACCCGCCCAGCGAGGTGCCCAAGCTGGTTGAAAAGATCCGCCAGGGATACGACGTGGTGTACTCGTACTATGCCGTGAAGCGGCACCATCCGCTGCGTAACCTGGCCAGCCGCGTCAATGACCGCGTGGCGTCCGTACTGCTGGACAAGCCGCGGAATTTGTACCTGTCCAGCTTCAAGGCGCTCAGCCGGTTCACCGTGGACCAAATGGTGAAGTACGACGGGCCGCATCCATACATCGACGGATTGGTGTTGGGCGTAACCCGCAACTACGCCCGCGTGCTGGTGGCCCACGAAGAACGGCGCAGCGGTCGTTCGGGCTACACGCTGCGCAAGCTGTTGACGCTGTATCTGAATATGTTCACCAATTTTTCGATCCTGCCCCTGCGGCTCGCCTCGTATGCAGGGCTGCTCACCTCGGTGATCGGCCTGGTGCTGGCCGGGGTGTTCATCGTCGATCGCCTTTCGCACCCGGAAGTCCCAGCCGGCTGGGCTTCGGTGATCGTGTCGCTGTTTATCGTGGGTGGGATTCAACTGTTCGCCCTGGGCATGATCGGCGAGTACCTGGGCCGCCTGTTTCTCAAGCAGAATGGCCGACCCCAGTACATCGTGCGCGAACGCGTCGATGGCACCCCACAGCCGCAAGACCCCGCAGCATGATCGCGCGCGACGCATATCGTGAGCAGAACGTGCTCATCACAGGCGGGCTCGGATTCCTGGGCAGCAACCTGGCGATACGCCTGGTGCGGCTGGGCGCGCGCGTCACCATCGTCGATTCGCTGGTGCCGCAATTTGGCGGCAATTTTTTCAACATTGCGCCCGTCCGCGATCAACTCACGCTGAACATCTCGGACATGCGCGACGCCAATTCGCTGGACGTGTTGGTGCAGGGGCAGAAGTATATCTTCAACCTGGCCGGCCAGGTAAGCCACGGCGACAGCATGCGCGACCCGCAGCTCGACCTGGCGGTCAACTGCGTGTCGACCATGAACCTGGTCGAGGCCTGCCGCAA
The DNA here is from genome assembly GCA_041750795.1 of Pirellulales bacterium. Taxonomy (GTDB): domain Bacteria; phylum Planctomycetota; class Planctomycetia; order Pirellulales; family PALSA-1355; genus JTS-RE94. The sequence continues at coordinate 25,719 of JBGSYQ010000393.1, forward strand.
GCACAATCCTCAAGCGCGGTTGCTTTACACTTCGACGCGCCAGGTCTATGGCTGCCCTCAAAAGCTGCCGGTCGCCGAAGATCATCCGACCGTGCCCATCGACGTCAACGGCATCAACAAGCTGGCCGCCGAGTACTATCACTTGCTTTACGACCGCACCTACGGAGTGCGTTCGACCGTGTTGCGGCTGACCAATACGTTCGGACCTCGGCAACAAATTCGTAGCAATCGGCAAGGCTTTGCCACCATCTTCGTGCGCCAGGCGCTCAAGGGCGAGACCGTCAGCCTGTACGGCGGCGGCCGGCAACTGCGCGATTTCAACTACGTGGACGACGTGGTCAACGCGCTGCTCTTGGCGGCCGCGACCGAGAGTTGTTTCGGCCAGGTGTTCAATCTCGGCTCGACCCACGCCCACTCGCTGATCGAGTTCGTCGAAACGCTCAAACACTTCTGCACGTTTCCGGTCGAGTCGACGCCCTTTCCCGACGACAAGCGCATCATCGACATCGGCGACTACTACGGCGATTTCTCCAAGTTTCGCCAGGCGACTGGCTGGAGCCCGCAGGTCGATCTGCGCGCGGGGCTGGAGAAGACCGTCGCCTTTTATCGCCAACACAAGGACGTGTATTGGCAATGACAACCCTCCTCGAACCGATTCCGGTGTTCGACTATACCGAGCAATTCGCCGCCATCCGGGAGGAGATCCTGGATACGATGCGCAACGCGCTCGATTCCGGCTCGCTGATCCTTGGTCCGCGCGTGCGCCAGTTCGAGCGAAACTTTGCCGATTACCTGGGAGGCGGCGAGGGTGTCGGCGTCGGCAACGGCACCGATGCGCTGGCGATCGCCCTGCGCGCATTGGGCGTCGAGGCGGGCGACGAAGTCATCACGGTGGCCAACACGGCGTTGCCGACCGTCAGCGCCATCCGCATGACCGGTGCGCTGCCCGCCTTCTGCGAAGTCGATCCAGTCACGCTGCTTATGGATCTCCACGACGTCGAACGGCGCATCACGCCGCGGACGCGCGCGATCGTGCCGGTTCACCTCTTTGGCAACGCCGTCGACATGCCGGCCTTAATGGCGCTAGCGCGGCGCCACCAACTGGCCGTGGTCGAGGATTGCGCCCAGTCGTGCGGCACCACGATCTCCGGCCGGCACGCGGGTGGGTTCGGCGACGTGGGGTGTTATTCCTTTTATCCGACGAAGAACCTGGGAGCCTACGGCGACGGCGGACTTTGCTTCACGCGCAATAGCGAGTTGGCCGCGCGCATGCGCCTGATACGGCAGTATGGCCGCGGCGACGCGCCAGACGCCCAGTGCGACGGCGTCAACAGCCGGCTCGACGAGTTGCAGGCCGCGGTTCTCGACGTCAAATTGCGGCATCTGCCGCGCTACCTGGCACAACGCCAAGCGCTGGCGCGCGAGTACGACCGGCATCTTGCGCCGCACGTGGCTCGACCTGGAACTACGGCAAACGTCCAGGCAAGCCATCACTTGTTCGTGATCCGCTCCCAGCGCCGCGACACGCTCGTCGAGCGACTGAAGCGCGAGGGCATCGGCTTCGGCATCCACTATCCGCTGCCAATTCACCGGATGCCGGCGTACCAATCACTCGGCTATGGCGAAGGATCGTTGCCGATCACCGAACGAGCCGCGACCGAAGTCGTATCGCTGCCTTGCTATCCTGAGCTCTCACCCGAGGCCGCGCGGCAGATTTGCCGAATCGTCAATGAAGTCGAGCGTGCCTAAGACTGAACTGCGCCGTTTTGTCATGTACGGCGCCGTCGGCGCGGTCAACACCGCGATTTGTTACCTGTTTTTCGTTGGGCTGGTGCATTGGTGCCGTTGGCACCATCATCCGGCGTTGGCGGCCGACTATGTATTCGGCGTCGGATTGGGGTACGCGTTGCACCGCAGGTCGACGTTCGCCGATCGACGCCACTTGCGCAACGCGCTGAGCAAGTACACGATCACGCTGGTGCTGACGTTTGTGGCGAACTTCTTGCTGCTCGACGCGTTGGTCCGCGGAGCGTTCTTGGAACCGCTGGCCGCGCAGGCCGTCGCCATGACGGTTGCGACACTAGTCAGCTACAGCGTGCAGTCGCGTTGGGTATTCCACTCGCACGGTGAGGATGCACCGGCCGCGGCCGCCGGCGAAACCCCGCGGCGCGTGACCGAGACCACGCGACGCGCCGCTTGAGCGGAAAACTGGCTGCCAAGGCGAAGACTATTCTGGTTCCTTAAGGGCGTCCCTGGCTCTGTCGACCGCATCGCCGGCTGCATCCTTGACGTCCTTGACGTCCTCGGCGGCTTCTTCCGCGGCGTCCTTGACGTCCTCGACGGCTTTCTTGGCGGCGTCTTCAACGTCGGCCACGGCTTCTTTCGCCTTCTCGCCTGCCTCATCAGCCGCTTGGGCCGCATCGTCGGCTGCATCCTTCATTTTGTCGGCCGCTTCTTGACCGGCGTCGTCGGTCGCCTTCTTGGCGTCGGCACAGCCGATCGCCAGCGGACACAGCGCCACGATCATCGTCAGCGTGAAGAATCGTCTCATCTTGGTTCCTCTTGGTTAAGTCCAGTTGAGCCACAGATCTACGTCCGGGCCTCAATGTCGTCATTGCCTCAATTTCGATACGTCAACGTCACTCACGAACTCTGCGCGCCGCGCAAAAATCCAAGGTGCTTATTCATCGGCTTGCTTGGCCGCGTCGGCGCGTTGCTTGGCGGCTTTGATATCTTCGATCTGCTTCTTGCCTGCGGCCTCTTTCGCCGGATCGGAGCCGGAACCGCCGCCGCCGCTGCAGCCCAACGCCAACGTACAGATCGCACAACCCAAGCTCATCAATACCAGCTTTTTGAACATCGTCGTTCTCTCCAGATCGAACTCGTTGTCACTCTCTAAAGTCCGCCGTCGGCACCCCGATAAACGCATATCGAAAGTGCCCTACTCACTCGAATTTATGCCATCACGCGCAGGCTGTCGAGGGGCTGCCGCAGGGCGGCAGTTTCAAATCAAGTGCCGCAGCTTCGTCACACGCCCGGTGGGCACCCACTCGACGACGAAGATATTGCCGTTTGAATCATAGCACGCGTCGTGCGGATGCACGAAGCGGCCGCTTTCCCACTGATTGGGCTGACCGCGCAAGCTTAGTTTTCCGCCGCCCAAAACGCGGTCCGTCCACGCCTGGTCGTATCCCAAGTGCGTGATCACCTTATTGTCCCGATCCAGAATAGTCACTCTGGCGTGCAAATCCGGCACGAGCAGTTCATCACCGCGGACGTCGAAATGAGCGGGAAAACTGACGCCCTCGACGACGCGCAAAAACTTGCCGTCGAGTGCAAAGTATTGCAGCCGTGCGTTGGCGCGATCCGCCACAACCAGTTCCACGTCGCGTCCCGGTCGATCGTCGAGCCAGATGCCGTGCGGAGTGCGCATCTTGCCATCTTCGGTGCCAGCGCCGCCCCAAGTGCGGATCCACTTCGCATCCTTGTCGTACTGGTGGATGTAGCTCGAACCGTAACCGTCGGCCACGTAAAAACCGCCATCGGGCGCAAAAGCGACGTTCGTCGGATTAAACTGTTCCAGCTTTTCGTAAACCCCCGGCTCTTGCGGATAGCTGATCTTCCAAAGTTGCTCGCCGACAAGCGTGGTCTTGGCGACCAGGCGATTCTTGACGTCGCACAGATAGAGAAACTCTTCGCCGGCCTCTTGGCGAATATCGATGCCGTGCCCGCCGCCGTGATACTCTTTGCCGAACGAGCGCACGAACTTGCCGTCTGGATCGAACACGGCGATAGCGTCCATCGGCTCGGCTGCGGTCGAGCGGTGCTTGACGTAGATCATGGCCGAACCGTCCACAGCCACGCCGTGGGTCTCACCCCATACGATGTGGTCGGGCAATTCGCCCCAATTGTGCAACGCCTCGTAGCGATGGTCGTCTTTCCCCAATACGGCCGGCGCGCTGCCCGACTTGTCGGTCGCGCGCAGAATCGTCGGCGCAACGGCACCGGTTGCGACGACCGCGGCCGTCGATTTCAGAAACGCGCGACGTGACGCGGAGATCGAGTTTTGCGGGAGATCACGGGCCGACATCAATAGTACCTCGCTTGCCTGGGTTGGCGGTCGTTGCCTGACGACGCTGTACGGCGCCCATGGTATCCGACGGCATCGCTTGGATTCAACTATTGCCGCGGATTCGTCCACCCCCCCTTGCGTACTCATAAATGTAGATGCTGCAACTCCAGCGGATATTCCCGCCCAATCGTCGAACATCTCTGGATTGAGGGCCAAGCGGCCAGCCGCGGCGCCGCTGGATTGTCCGGATTTCCAGGGGTCGTTGCACGACTTACCGGCGGCCCGCTAGAATCCCACGCATCGAAGCAAAATCGTCTCTGCGTCGCAGCGCGGTTGTCCAATCGCGCCGCGTCGTGCTCCCCCAACACAGTCCTCGATTCATGCACGGTTCTTTGCCACCGGCCATCCGCTGCACCGACCTGGTCAAGCGTTACGACGGCCGTCCGCCGGTTGATGCCGTTCGCGGCTTGGACTTGGAGATTGCCCAAGGCGAATGCTTTGGCCTGCTCGGGCCCAATGGTGCCGGCAAGACCACCACCATCGAGATCCTGGAAGGACTGTTGACCGCCACTTCCGGCCAGGTCGAAGTGCTGGGGCTCGCTTGGACCCGGGCCGACCACGAAATACGCCAGCGAATCGGCATCTCGCTGCAGGAGACCCGGCTCTCCGAAAAGTTGACCGTGTTGGAAACCGTCACGCTGTTTCGCAGCTTCTATCGCCAGGGATACAGCCCGGCCGACGTGCTGGCACGCGTGTCGCTGGAAGAGAAGGCCAATAGCCTGGTAGGCAAGCTGTCCGGAGGCCAGAAGCAGCGGTTGGCCGTGGCTACGGCGATCGTGGGCGACCCCGAATTGTTGTTTCTCGACGAGCCGACGACCGGTCTCGACCCGCAATCTCGCCGCCAACTTTGGGAGATCATTCGCGAGATTCGGTCCGCCGGCCGCACTGTGCTACTGACGACGCACTATATGGACGAGGCCGAGCGGTTGTGCGACCGGGTGGCCATCGTCGATCACGGGCGAGTAATCGCGTTGGGCACGCCGCACGATTTGATTCTCAGCCTGGGCGGCGAGCACATGATCGAGTTCACGCTGGAGAACGGTGCGGGCAGCCACCTGCCGGTTCGCGAGGAGTTGACCGCGCTGCCCGGCGTGATCGCGGCCGGTCAGGAAAACGGCCTGATCGGCTTGTCGGTCAGCGAGCCGCACGTCGTGTTGCCGGCGCTCTTGGACTATTTGCAGCGGCACGGGTGCCCGCTCAAGAGTCTGACGACGCGGCACGCCAGCCTGGAGGACGTGTTCGTGAAGCTGGCCGGGCGCCACATCGACGAATCGCAGGCGAGCGAACCATGAAAACTACGTTTCGGCCGCTCAATCGAGAACGCTACTCGCCGATGTGGCAAATCGTCATTTCGCGCGTGCGCGAGTTCTATCGCGAGCCGGAGGCCCTGTTTTGGGTGTATGGCTTTCCGATCCTGATGGTCGTGGGGCTGGGCATCGCATTTCGCAATCAGCCGATTGAGAAAATCACGGTCGACGTCGAGGCCGGTCCGCGTGCGGCCGAGGTGGTGGAGACGCTGGCCGGGAATTCGCGTTTCGTGGTGGCCGCGTTCTCCGACGAGCAGTCGCGGCTGCGATTGCGCACCGGCAAGACGGATCTGGTGGTGTCGGTTGCCAGCGATACGCAGCCGCACTACGAGTTTTTGTACGATCCATCGCGCCCGCCCAGCTTGTTGGCGCGCAACGCGGTCGACGACGCACTCGAGCGCGCCGCTGGCCGGCAGGACGTGGCCACGGTCACCGAGCAAGAATTCAACGAGCCGGGCGGCCGATACATCGACTTCCTGGTGCCGGGTCTGCTGGGCATGAGCCTGATGGGGGGCGGCATGTGGGGCGTGGGCTTTGTGACCGTCGACATGCGCATTCGCAAGTTGCTCAAACGGTTTCTCGCCACGCCGATGCGCAAAAGCGACTTCCTCGCCGGCATCATGGCCAGCCGCATGCTGTTCATGGTGCCCGAGGTGATCGTGCTGGTGCTGTTTGCGCGGCTGGTGTTCGACGTGCGCGTGTTCGGCAGCATTCTGGCCGTGATCTTCCTGATTCTGTTGGGCGCCGTGATGTTCTCGGGCCTGGGACTGCTGATGGCAGCGCGGCCACGCACGCTGGAAGCCGTCTCCGGCCTGATGAACCTGGTGATGTTGCCGATGTGGATGCTCTCGGGCATCTTTTTTTCGTCGGATCGGTTTCCCGACTTTGTGCAACCGCTGATCAAGCTGTTGCCGCTGACGTCGCTGATCGACTCGCTGCGGGCCGTCATGCAGGACGGCGCTTCGCTGGCGTCGCAATGGTCGCCCATCGCGCTGATGGTGGCGTGGAGCGTGGTGAGCTTTGCGGCGGCGCTGAAGTGGTTTCGCTGGGTGTAACGGCATGACCGCCGATACGCCCGCAGGTTACGCGGCCACGCGGCGCCATCCAAGCCGGCTCTTCAAGCGCGCGATGAAGCTCTGACGCTGGCCAGGCTCGAGGATGGCCGGCAGCTTGATCCGGCCGCGCACGAACTTCTTGTGCAAGCGGCGGTCAAATCCGCCGAACTTGTCCATCACCTGGTGGAATTCGCGATCCGGATAGACGCCCAACTCGGCCAGACGCTGGTAGTTCTCGCCTTGGCCCAGCGGACCCGTGTGCTCCACGCCCACCGCATCGATGATGGCGATTTCGTGCTGCGCAAAGTAGCGCGGCCAGACCCAGTCGAGTCCCCAACCGGAACGGCTCTCGAGCAAGGTCGGCTGGCAACGGCGCAGCGCCTCGCGCGTGAACAGCGGGCACATCACCTCGACGTACGGCGAATAGCGCAACACCACGCCCGGGCGCTGCCGCAATGTCTCATACGACACCTGGCCGGCCGCGATGGCCGGCTGCGCCAGTTGCAGCGAATAGCGCTCGAACAGCTCGAACATGCGGTTCACGCCGGCGGTGTCCAGGCGAATGTCGTTGTCCGGACACCAGATGTTGGCGTAACGGTCGAGGACGTCGGCATGCTGCGCGCAAACGTGGTCGACCAGTTCCCACTTGAAGCCCTTGCGGTGCAAGTAGTGCGTTGCATCGCCGCGGCCAAAGTCGTCGCTCTGGCCGTAGTAGATGAGAAACAGGTCGAATGAGCGCAGCGCCGGCCGGCTGAGCCACGAGGCGTGGACTGAGCTGTCGCCGATGGGGCTGATGATCAGATTGCGCCGCGTCGCCGTCATGGCACCAGGTTCCTCATCCACGCTTCGCGTGACGATTGGGTTGTTTTCAGGTCAGGCCGCGGGACGCTCGGCCGGTGTGTGCGGCGCAAATTGCCCTGTGCCGCTAGTCTCGCGCTGGGCCATGGCCATGGCCTGGGCCACGACCTGGTGCATGTCGTAATACTGATACGTGCCGAGCCGGCCGCCCAGCAGCATGCCCGCCTGATCGGCCGCCTGGCGGTACCGTTCGTACAAGCCCGAATTTGCTTCGTCGCGAATGGGGTAATACGGCGTCTCGCTGCGCCGATACGGCGCCGGATATTCGCGCGTGATCACGGTCTGGGCCGATGGATGCGATTCGACGCCGGCCGTGCCGCACTCGAAGTGCTTGTGCTCGGTGATCCGCGTGTGGGGCACTGCCAGCTCGGTGTAGTTCACGATCGCGGCGCCTTGATAGTCGCGCTGATTCAGCACTTCATTTTCGAATCGCAGCGAGCGATACTCCAACTCGCCGTGGCGATAGTCGAACAGCTCGTCGATCTTGCCGGTATAGACGGTGCGCTTGGCCAGCCGGTCGAGTCGCGCGCGATCGGCAAAGTAGTCGACGCTCAGCCGCACGTCGATCCGCGCATGATCCAGCATGTGCTCGAACATGCGGGTGTAGCCGCCGACGGGTATGCCCTGAAAGCGATCGTCGAAGTAGGCGTCGTTGCGGGTCGTACGGATGGGGAGCCGGCGAATGATCGCGGCGGGCAAGTCGGCGGGGTCGCGGCCCCATTGCTTGGTCGTGTAGCCGCGCACGAAGAGCTCGTACAGTTCGACGCCCACTTGCGAGACGATCCAGTCTCGCAGGTTCTGGGGCTTCTCATGCGCGACGCGCACCTCCCGCAGCTTGCGCTCGGCCTCCTCGGGCGTAGTGACGCCCCAAACTTGTTCCAGCGTAGTCAGGTTGAGCGGAAACGAATACCGCCGGCCTTGATAGTTCACGCAGCCGCGATGACGGTAGTCGTTGAACCGCGCAAACCGCGTGACGAACCACCACACGCGCGGATTGTCAGTGTGAAAGATGTGCGGCCCATAGCGATGGACTTGCACCCCGGCGATGCATTCGCTGTAACAATTACCGGCAATGTGCGGCCGTTTGTCGACCACCAGCACGCGGCGTCCTCGTTCGGCCACCGACCGCGCAAACACGGCGCCGAACATGCCGCAGCCCACCACCAGGTAGTCGTAACCTGCCATCCAACCGCCGCGCTGGTTCCGCGTCCATGCGAAGTCTCGCGGCCACTGCTAAACAGGTGCCGGCCGCTGGCCGCGAGCGTGCGCTTATGGTGAGGCTCTGGGCCAATCGGACCAAGGCCAATGTGGCGACATTCGCCGCCGATCCAGAAAACCCGGGCGCTCTGGGAAAACTAGTAGGACTTCTAACGCGTCTGCCGGACCTGAATCCCTTCAATTGACGTGTTTGGCGCGTCTGCCGTGAGACGCCCGCAGCCGATGCACGCCAAACAGTGCCACGGCCAACGCCGGCCAGCAGAACCACGGCCATTCGCTCAGCCAGCGTGGCAACGGCGGGCCGACAGCGATCGTCAGTGCCGTTCGCCACTTGTCATGGCCTGGGCCTGGTACGTTCGCATCGACTTGCACGCGCCACTGGCCCGGCTCGGGCAGCTCGACGAGCGCCGACTGCATCAGCCGATTCGTGGCGTTGGCGCGCAACAACGGGGCGTGAATCGGCGCGCCGCCCTGGCCCACCGGCGTCAAGGTGATGCTGGCTTCAATCTCGGGCAGCGGTTGGCCGGTCGTGGCATGCTGCGCGAGCAGGCTGACATCGATGAGACCCGCCCGAAGCGGATTGGGGGCAGTAAACAGCGCAAGCTGTACGTCGCCATGCCGCTCGACCCGTTGCAACGTGCCGCCATCGGCGCATGCCGGAGTGGCGTGACAAATCGTCGCCAGGCATACGAGCAGCAGAGTGTACACGTTGCTGGCTTTCATCCCGCCATCTCCAGCGTCCCGCGCATTTGCATGGGCTGATAGACGATCCACACTCCCACCACGAACAGCGCGACGATGATCGCGGCCCAGGGCGCAAACGCGCGCAGCGCGTCGCCGGCGCGCTGCGCTTGCTGCTCGGCGATCCGATAGCCCGTGTAAAGCGACAGGAGCAGCCCGACGTCGAGCATCAACACCTGCACGTGCGTCAGCCAATCGCTCACGGGCCGGCAGCAAGCCAGTTGCCACATCGGTTCGCCGAGCCCATTCCAGCCCAAGTCCGCCACAAAGCGCTGCGTGGTAGGCACGATCGTGTCGAAGCTAGTCAGCAAGTGAAAGCTATAGTGCGCCAACCACATGCCGAATCCGAGCGGCACCAGCGCAAACGTGAACCGCGTGGCCACCGTCAAAACGGGTTGGTTCAATCGTCCCCACGCGCGGCTCAGCATCGCGGCCAGGCCCAGCGACAGGACGGGCAGCAGCATCAGGGCCGAGACATAGTAAGCAGTCGTCATCGCCAGCCAGGAAGGATTGCCCAACCACGTGCGGAGCCGCTCCTGCCAAAGCACTACCGGCTCGACCATGCCGGCGGCATTCGCCAGCGCGCCGAAGGCCAATAGCGCCACCAGTGCCGCCACGTCAGGTCGAGCACTGTAGCGCCCGATGCCGGAGCGCAAGCGATCGCCCCACAGCGCATGTCCCGGCGCCACTGCCAACACGCCGACGTTCTGGTGCGGACAGGCGTTCACGCAATCGAGACAGAACGTGCAATCGAGATTGCCGCTCTTGCGCGGCTGGAACAAGTGCATCTGGCAGCCGGGGCTCGTCGCCGCGCCGCGAATGCACTCCTGCGACCGGCACGATGCGCACCTGGCCGGCACGCGCACCGAAACTTCCAGCGGCGAAACGAGCGACTGCACAAAGTTGAACTGGCCGATCGGACAGACGTACTTGCAAAACGCAGCGTTGCGAAACCATCCGTCGACAATCAGTGCGGCCACAAAGTAGCCGATGGCGATCCAGGCCGTCAGCCAAGGGTTATCCCACAGCGCAAACGCCTCGTAGCTCCACAAGAACACCGCCACCAGCGCCACCGCCAGCCACTTGTTGCGCAGCCAGCGCGGCCAATGGTATCCGCCCGGCAGCCATCGCCGGGCCAACGACCTGGGAAGCGTAAAGGGACAGGCCATGCAAAAGAAGTTGCCGGCCACCAGCAGTGCCAGGACCAACACCCCGCGCCAATGAATCCAAGGCAACACGCCCGCCAGGTTCATCGGCGTCGCTTTTGGCCCGCGCAAGCCATCGAAGATCACGATCGCTGCGAGTATCACCATGAAAGATTGGGCAACCCAGCGAGTATGTCGCCAGCCGAGCATACGACCTAACAGGGACACTCGCATCAGGTCGAAACGCGGCGCTGTCGCCGGATTGCCGAGAATCGGCAGCGAGCCGACAGCGGCCGGACCTGCGGCGACGCGGGATCGGCGATTGCGATCGCGCGTCGATCCGGATAGCAGCGTAACGCCGATCCACATCACCGGCAGCAACAGCGCGATCGATCCCGGCACCCACATGATGACGCCGGCCGTGGCCTGGTCGGCCAGCGCCGAAATGCCTGCCACGCGCGGCACAGCCGCATAGTGCGGATAGATCACGGTGCCGGAAAAACAGAACCAGGCCGCCAACAGCGTGTTCTGCACGTCGGCCAGCACCAGGTAGGGCAGCAACAGCCACTGGTTCCAACGCGGCCGGCTGGGATACGGTCGCACCACCGGATACCAGAACAACAATCCGGCGATCGCAAAGCAGGCATGCTCCAGATAGTGCCAGCCGGGCGAGCTGAGGGCCAACTCGTAGTTGCGAGGAACGTGCCACAGCCACGTGACGGCCACGAACACGGGCCAGGCCACCAATGGATGCGTCAAGTGCGCAAAGACGCGGCGCAACGCGCGCGAGCGAACCAGCGGCGCCACCCACACCACGCGCACCTCGCGCGGCACTCCACGCACCATCGGCAGCAAGGGCCACGCCAGCCAAATCAGCGGCGGCGCCACGAGCATCAACAACAAATGCTGCACCATGTGAACCTGCAGCAGTAGTGACGCAAACGGCTCGACCGGTGAAGCCAGCGCCAAGTAGATCGTCGCCAGTCCGCCGCCGAATGCCGCCTGCCGGCCAACGTGCCAGCGCTGCGCATCGCGATGCCGCAGCACGAGCCAGCCGCGCAGGTAGATCGCACCGGAAGCCGCGAGCGCTGCCAGCAGCCACGGGTCAAACGGCCAGGAGCGCAAGAATGCTTCGAGTGTGGGGTTCATGGCGGCGAATCGCGCTTGGCAGGCAGCTCGGCCAGGGCGCCGTCATCGGTGCGCGCCGGGGCCGCGCCCTCGGGGCGCAAGCTCACCAGAAAGTCGACCACCAGGGCCATCTCTGCCGGCGACATTTGCTTGCCGAAGGCGGGCATGTTGCCGCCGCCCGGCGTGCCGTTGCTCACCTGGTCGATGAGCTGGTTGCGCGTCAGCCGCGTGCCGATCGTGGTGAGATCCGGTCCGCGCCGCCCTCCCACTCCGTCCAAGGCGTGACAGTTGCGACAATTCTTGTATTGAAATACGAGTGATCCCTGCAACTCGCGTGGCGTGCTGTTTTCCACGAGGCGCACCGGCACCGGATCGGCCGTCCAGGCTTCCATTGCCGGCGACCACGGCGCCACCACGCCTTGATAGGTGAGCACGCCCAGCGTGGTGTAGGCCACGATAACCAGCAACACGGCGATCGGCCGGCGACTGGGCGCTCGCTCGCCCCGATTGCTCACGAACGGCACCAGCAATAGCGCGCCGAACACCAATACTGGAAACACCAGCATGATGAACGTTTCCACCTTCGGCGGGCTGAGCGCCAACAGCGCAAAGAGCCACAGAAACGGCCATTCGGGCCGCGGATTGGCGCCGCTGAGCACCGGATCCGGCGGACCGCTGGGGCCCTTCGGTCCCACGATGGCCGCGATCGCCACCACCACCACTACCGCCAACGCCGAAAAGAAAACGTCGCGCAGCATCGCATCGCCCAAAAACGGCACGCCGCGCTTCAATTCCTGGTGATACTCGGCGTCGTACGTCGCCGGATCGACCGTTTGTCCCGGCACGGGCGGGGCGCTGATGCCGCAGCGCAACACCAACCACAGATGCACGGCCAACAGCGTCAACAAGGCGCCCGGAATGACGAACACGTGCAGCGCGAAGAACCGGCTCAGCGCCGCAGCGCCGATGATCTCGCTGCCGAGCAACAGATTCACGACCGTGGGCCCCGCGCCCGGCACGCGCCCGGCCATCGAACCTGCCACGGCCAATCCCCAATAGGCATCGGGATCCCAGCGCAGAATCTGCCCGCTGAAAAACATCCCCAGCGTGCAGGCCAACAGCAACACGCCGACGAGCCACGTCAATTCGCGCGGATATTTGTATGCCCCGTGCAGGAAAACTTGCGTCATGTGTACCAGCACCATCACTACCATGCCGGAACCGGCATAATAGTGCAGTGCCCGCAGGAACCAGCCCCAGGGATGTTCGTAATCCAAATACAACAGCGACTCGTACGCTTCTTCGGCCGAGGGGACGTACACCAGCGCCAGGCAGATGCCGGTGACGATCTGGATCATCAGGAACGTGAGCGACGCGCTGCCAAACACGTACCACCAGCCCATCGGGCCCTCCAAGGCGCGCGGCACCGGATGGCGCAGCATGGGCATCAGCGTCTCGCGGACCCCCAATCGCACGTCGAACCATTGCCCGATTCTTTTCAGCCTGCCGGCCATCGCGTTACCTCGTTGACTCGCGCGGAGCGCGGAATATCGAACTCTCAGGCCGTATCGCGCAGGGTGTTTTGCAGCGTGGGATAGTGGGGCGCTTGAATTTCCAGCACGCCGTCGTCGCGCACCCGCCAGACGCATTGAAACAATCCGCGCGGCGGCGGCCCCGACGCGCGTTTGCCGTCGGCGTAATACACGCCGCCGTGGCAGGGACACAAAAACAAGCCCGACTGCGGAAACCAGGAGACCGGACAACCCAGGTGAGCGCAATTCACGGCCAGCACCAGGAATTGATCGCCCGGCTTGCCGGCCACCGGCCCCACGTTGCGCACATAGACGCCGGTTTGCGAGGTGATGCCGTCCCAGGGTTGGCGCAGCGGATTGTCGAAGGTGATGTGCCGCGTCTGGCCGAGCGGAAATTCGCCGACCGCACCCATGGCGACCCACAGGACGCGCGGCTTGCGCGCGCCGACCAGATATCCCACCAGTGGCACGCCCGCCAAAGCGGCAGCCATCGCGCCCAAGCCGGCGGTCAACCAGCGAAAGAACGATCTGCGCGGCGGCGAGGCAAGCCCCGGCGTCGCGGTGGACGGCGTGTCGTGATCCATCGGCAGTGTCCCTGGCTTACAGTTTGTCTGATCGGTTAATTGCTGCTCGCGTGCGGCGCCGTGGCCGCGATTTTGGATGTGTTTCTCCAACTCGCCAACAGCGCCACCAGGTCGTCGATCTCCGCGGACGAAAGCGGCTGGAAGTCCGCCGGGCGTCCGTCGTCCTCGGCATAGTTCGGCATGCCCAGGTCGGCTCTCCCCGTGATGATGATACGCCGCAGCGCCTGGTTGCTAATGATGTCCAGGAAGTCGGGGTCGTTGATAGCGCCGACATAGCCCCCCTTCCCCGTGCCGTTTTCGCCGTGGCACTCGGCGCAAGCGCGGACGAACACGGCCTCACCGCGTTTGGCGTCGCCGGAGGCCGGCGGTTGGCTGTCGTCGGAAAGCTGGTATGCGGGCAACGGTTTGGCGAACTTCTTCTCCGTTTTCCAGTGCTTGCGAAGCCCTTCAGCCAGGATCCCGATTTGCTCGTCAGTGAGCGCGCCGCCGGCCGCACGGGCAAAGGCCGGCATCGGTGTGCCCAGCCGTCCATTGTGAATCACTTGCGACATTAGCTCCGGCGAGATGATGTTCAAGAACAACGGATCGTTGAGCGGCGGCGCGGGGCCAAGCCTGCCCTCGGCGCCGTGACAGCCGGCGCAGTTGGTCGCAAACAACGCGTCGAAGGATCGCACTTCGCTGGGTGTGCGCGGTCGATCGGCCGGGTCGGGCTTGCCGGGCAGATCGCAGCCGGCCAACAGCGCCGCGCAGCACGCCAACCAGCAGCCGGTGGCAGTCGGGCCAATCTCAAACAGCTTGGACGAGTTGGATTGCAAAGCGTTAAACCTGGAGTCAAGTCGGTGACGCACCCGCCGGACCTTCGGGGCCGCTGCCGGCAGGCTCGGTGTATACCATTTCCGATCGCACGACCACCAAGGCGGCCACGATCCCGAACACGAATTGCGAGGCCATGAACCAAGGCCAGTCGACGTACTGCTGCAACACGGGATTCACCACGCCCATCAGGGCATAGCTCGAAGCGGTCCACAACAGCGGCATGATGAGCCCACCCCACACCATCGGCGTGGGAATAGCGGGAACGCGCGGCAACACGATGGCGTAGGCCAGGCCAAAGCAGATCGAAAACAGCGCGTGCAACGCGATGCCCGCCAACAGCCATTCGGCGTGAAACTGCTCCAGCTCAGTCGTGGGCAACTCGGCCGCGTGACGCACGCCCATTGCCGACAGCAAGTTGATCGGATACCAGATGCTGTGCCGCGTAGACAACGCCCACAACAACGCCGGAATTGGCATCAGCAACCCGCCGGCAATTCCACACAACGCGCCGGCCGTAATCGCATTGCGTTTCTCCAGCCGCATGAACACCAGCGCCGCCACGACGCCGAAGATGAATTGCGACGCGATGAACCACGGCCAATCGATGCGCGTCCGCACGGCCGGATTGAACACACCTAGCGCCGTGAAGCTGATGGCCGTCCAGAAGATGGGCATCAGCACCGCTCCCCAGGCCAGCGGCTTGGTGACGCGCGGCAACATCGGCATCAACACGCCGTAGATCATGCCCAGGATCAGCGAGACGCAGGCATGAATGACGCCGCCGGTGACCACCAGCGTGGGCCGAAATTCCTCCAGCTCGGGCACGGTCAATTGATCGATGCCCGGCAGCACCATGCCCGAGAGCAAATTGATGGGCATCCAAATCCCGTGACCACTCAACAGGCCGTACATCATGGCCGGCAAGGGCATCACCAGTCCGCCGACCAATCCGCCTTTGATCCCGGCCGAGATCGGATGTACGCGCTCGGGCAGTCGCAAGCGATATCCGGGCATGCCGCGACGAATGCGCTCGACGTCGCCGGTCGTGGCCGTAACGGCGGCGGGGCGCTGCGCCGGCTCGACCAGCGGCTCGTGAACATGGCCGCGCCCCGGCAAGAGCTGCGCGATCCAGAATGCCAGTCCGGTGGTCAAGACGATAGCGCCGACCAGCACGAACACATAGCTCGTGGCCACGCCGACGGCCACCAGCGCCATGCCCGCTGCCAGCACCAACGGCGCAACGGTCGGCCGCGGCATCTCGACCGCGGCAGGTTTCTCGGAACGTGTGGATGGGACGCTCATAATCCGCCGCTCTTGGCCGTTACATAGACCACCACGAACACAACGATCCACACCGCGTCCACGAAATGCCAGTACCAGCCGACCAACTGCACGCCGGTGGCGTTAGAACGCGACACCTGGCCGCGCAGCGCCAAAAGCAGCACGATCGCCATCGTCATCACACCGCCGGTGACGTGCAGCGCGTGAAAGCCGACCAGGGTGTAGTACGTCGTGCCGAACAGGTTGCGGCTGATGGTCAGATGCTTCTCGACAATCAATTCGCGCCATTCGTAGGCGGTGCCAGCCAAGAATATAATTCCTAGTGCGATGGTCAGCGTCCACAACAAGCAGAACGACGTCTGGCGGCCGCTGTGTAGCGCCCGCTCGGCGGCGTGCATGACGGCACTGCTGCCCAGCAGGCAAAGCGTGGTGCCGATGACCAACGGCAGCGACAGCGCTTCTTGCGGCGTCGGCCCCACAATGTCTTTTCCCATGAACGCCACGTACGCCACGATCAGGGTACTGAAAAACGCCACTTCCGATAGCAAAAACGCGATCATGCCCCACTGCGCGGCGCTGGGACCGCGCTCGGTCACGATCGGCGGCGGTGCGGGCAATGGGGTGGCGGTGGCGGACATTGGTCGTCGTTCAATTTTTTGCTCGGGCCTATTCGTACAACCAATCGGGGTCGTCGGGGTGCTTCGAATCCCACAGCGGTCGGCGGCTGTGTACGACCGGCGTAGTTTCGAAGTTGTAGGATGGCGGCGGCGAGGTGGTGGTCCATTCCAGCGTCCAGGCGTCCCAGGGATCGTCGCCCGCCGGCTTTCCATGACGCAGCGAAACGACGAGGTTATAGATCAGAATCAAGTAGCTGGGCGCTTGGATGAGCGCCCCGAGCGTGCTGATCTGGTTCCACACGGTCCAGTCGTCCATGCCATAGGTGTAGATGCGCCGCGGCATACCCAGCATGCCGGCCACGTGCATCGGGCCGAAGGTCAGGAAGAAGCCGACGTACAGCAGCCAGAATTGCCAGCGGGCCAGCCGCTCGGAGAGCATGCGGCCGGTCACTTTCGGATACCAGTAGTACACGCCGGCAAACGTGCCGAACAGCGTGCCGCCGATCAACACCCAGTGAAAGTGGCCGACGACGAAGTAGCTGTCGGACAATTGAAAATCAAACGGCGCGGCGGCCAGCATGATGCCGGTGAGCCCGCCGATCAGGAACATCGACAAAAAGCCGAACGCGAACAGCATGGGCGAGGCAAACCGAATCCGTCCGCCGTACATGGTGGCCAGCCAGTTGAAGAACTTGATGCCCGTGGGAATCGACACCAGCAGGCTGGCCGTGGCGAAGAACAGGTCAAGCGTGCGGCTCATACCGACGCAATACATGTGATGCGCCCACACGCCGAAGCTGATGAACGCAATCGCCATCGTGGCCGCGGCCATGAACTCATAGCCGAACAGCACCTTGCGCGAGAAAACGGGGATCACCTCGGAGACGATGCCGAACACCGGCAGAATCAGAATGTAAACCTCGGGATGCCCGAAGAACCAAAACAAATGCTGCCAGAGAAAGGCGGAGCCGCCGCCCGACGTATCGAAAAAACGGGCGCCCAGTTGCCGATCGAACAGGATCATCACCAGCGCCGCCGTGAGCGGCGGCAAGGCCAGCAACATCTGGAAGGCGGTCCACAGCATCGTCCAGACGAAGAACGGCATCTTGCGCATGGTCATGCCCGGAGCGCGCATGCCGAGAATCGTAGCGACGAAATTGACCGCCGCGGTGACCGTGCCGATGCCGCTGATCAACAGGCCCAGCGCCCAGAAGTCAGTGGCGGCGCTGCGCGCGAACGTGCGCTCGGTCAACGGAGCATAGGCGAACCAGCCAATTGCCGGCGCGCCGCCGGTGGCAAAGCTGAAATACACCAGCAAGCCGCCGAACAACGTGATCCAGAATCCAAAGGCATTGAGCCGCGGAAACGCCATGTCCCGCGCGCCGATCATCAGCGGCACCAGGTAATTGCCCACCCCGATCAAAATCGGCATGCCCACGAAGAACACCATCGTGGTGCCGTGCATCGTGAACAGTTGGTTGAACGTGTCCGGACCGAGAAACTGGTTGTCGGGGACGACCAACTGCCAGCGCATTAGCAGTGCTTCGACGCCGCCGATCACCAGGAACACCAGGCTCATCAGCACGTACAGGATGCCGATCCGCTTATGGTCAACCGTGGTGGTCCAGGCGTGCAGTCGCGTCGCCACGCCGGGGTGCGCGACGGCAGTGTCGCCTTGACCGACTGCTCGAGTTGACTCTGCGAATGCCATGGAACGAAACGAGTCCTGCAGTGTGGCTCAATGAAGCGTTTGCAAGTACCTCACAATCGACGCCTGGTCCTCGCTGCCCAGTCCGAAGGCCGGCATCAGGCAGCCGGGCTTGATCGATTGCGGATCGGCTACCCAGCGATCCAGGTTTTCCGGCGTGTTTTCGATCATGCCGGAGGCCAATGTCTGGCGGCTCATCAAGTGCGTCAGGTCCGGAGCATAGCTGCCGACGGCCGGCGTGCCGCGCACGCGATGACAATTGACGCACGACTGCGCCAAAAACAGATCGCGGTCGGCGCGCGCCGCCGGATCGTCCGCGGCCGGTTCCGCCTGTTCCGTCAACCAGCGATCGAACGCCGCGGGCTCTTCCACCACGACGCGCAGCAGCATGTGCGCATGCTGCGTGCCGCAATACTCGGCACACTGCCCCAGGTACAGGCCGGGCGCATCCGCTTGGAGCGTGAGGTGATTCACGCGGCCGGGAATCAGGTCCATCTTGCCGGCCAGCCGGGGCACCCAGAAACTGTGACAGACGTCGGCCGACACCAGCTTCAGATACACCGGCCGCGATTGCCCCGGCTCGCCCGCGGGAATGTGCAATTCGTTGGCCGTGGTAAAGCCAAGCGGGCGATTGTCGTACGTCTCATACGTGTATTCCCACCACCACTGGCGGCCGGTCACGGTGACGAACAGCGCGCGATCGTCGGGCATCGGCGCCGGCGGATCGACTTCGACTTCCCACAGCGTGCGGGTAATCACCAACACCAGAAACAGCACGATCAAGGTCGGCGCCGCGGTCCAGGCGATTTCGATGGCGCGGCTGCCGTAGGCCTGCGGCGGCTCAGGAGCGTTGGGATCGGCGTCGGCGCGGAACCGCCAGACGCTATACAGCAGCACGCCTTCGACGATCACGAAAATCAAGCCCGAAACCGCCAGCACCAGGATCGCCAAACTGACGATCGAGTGCGCAGCGGGCGACGCCGGGTTGAAGATCGATTGGCTGTGCGCCAGGTTCACGTCCGTTGCGAGTAACACACGCCGGCCTCCTTGCGAGAAGTCCGTCCGCGAGCGGATTCTCGAATGCTATATCCCGCGACAAGTGAATGCCTGTGTGTACACCACAGGGCCAGATTTGTCAAAGCAAGTGCGCCGCACAGGTACGCAGCATGACCACTCCGCGTGCGACTATGCGCCGGCGGCCACGGCCAGTAAGTTGTAAGCACGCGCAGCCTCCATCATGCGCCTCGGTCTTGTTCCACACCGATGCAAGAATCCGCCATGAGCAAAGTCCGCTGGGGAATCCTGAGCACTGCCAAGATCGGCGTCGACAAGGTCATTCCGGCCATGCAGCGCGGCGAGCACTGCCAGGTCGTGGCCATCGCTTCGCGCAGCGTCCAGCGCGGCGCCGCGGTGGCCGGCAAGCTGGGCATCGCCAAGGTACACGACTCGTACGAATCGCTGTTGGCCGATCCCGAGGTCGACGCGGTCTACAATCCGTTGCCCAACCACCTGCACGTGCCCTGGTCGATCCGCGCGCTCGAGGCCGGCAAGCACGTGCTGGTCGAGAAGCCCATCGGGCTGTCGTCGGCCGAAGGGCAACGGCTCGTCGACGCCGCCACGCGATTCCCCAATCTGAAGGTGATGGAGGCCTTCATGTATCGCCATCATCCGCAGTGGCGGCGGGCGAAAGAGATCGCCACCTCCGGCGGCATCGGCCGGTTGGTCACTATCCAGACGTTCTTCTCGTACTACAACGACGACCCGGCGAACATCCGCAACCAGGCCGATATCGGCGGCGGGGGGATGGCCGACATCGGCTGCTACGCCGTCTCGCTGGCCCGGTTTGTCTTCGACGCCGAGCCGCGGCGGGTATTCGGCATCGTCGACTACGATCCGGTTCTCAAGGTTGACCGGCTGGCCTCGGGCATTCTGGATTTCGGCGCCGGCACCTCGACCTTCACCTGCAGCACGCAGGTAGCGCCTTTCCAACGGGTGAACATCTTCGGCACGGCCGGGCGCGTGGAGATCGACATCCCGTTCAACGCGCCGCCCGATCACCCCTGCACCATGCGGCACCAGCACGCCGGTGGCATCGAAGAGATTTCGCTAGACATCTGCGATCAATACACAATCCAGGGTGAACTATTCTCGCTGGCCGTGCTCAACGACCAGCCCGTGCCGACGCCCATCGAAGATGCCGTAGCCAACATGCGCGTGATCGAGCGCGTCGTCGCCAGCGGTCAGTCGGGGCAATGGGCGTGACGCGTTGCGCACGGGTGGACCTCGCCACCTGTGGCACCTCTCGAGACGACCATCCACTTGCTTGTGGGTCGACGCGTCAACAAAAGCGCCCCTGCCGCGAATTGCTTCGCGACAGGGGCTGCGTGTCACCGGTCGATGCGTTGCCCTGGTTCAAGCGCGGCATCCGTTGGATTGAGAGCTCGGCAAAGTAGAATCGAGGTTGCGTTCTCCCGCGAACTCATCACCGGCAACGAACAAAAACGCCGCCTATGCGAGCGAAATTCAAGCCGTGCGCCGCTTGCGCTTGGCGGGCCGCGCCAATTTGTGGGCCTGTTCCCAGGCCAGCCACCAGGCCGCTGCCTGGCAAGGGGCCTGCGCGATAATCCAATGCTTTCCTCGTTGGCCGGTGACGATCCACACCCGGCCGTCCGGCCGTTCGACGCACAAGTCTCCCATCGCCCAACCAAACCGTCTTAGCCGGTCGAGCGATAAATCGACGCGGGGATACGCAAGCATGGCTGATCTCCTCCGTGGGCGCGTCGAGGCACGCCGACGCTAACTTTGAATGAGGGAATCGATGAGACTGGGACAACCGCCTTTGTTCCGCATCTGCCCGAAGAAATGATGCAGATGAAAACCCCTACCGTCCAACTATGCTAACTTCGCGGTTCGGACTTTTCGAGATGCCAGGCGAAAATATTTTCAAAAATCGCCTCGTCGATCCTCGCCCCACGTCTTCCTACGTCCCCCGCCAGCATAGCGCAGTCGTGTTTGGATTTGATGTGGCGCGGCGTCGCTGTTCCCGCAAGTGAATTCGCGGACGGGGGTGGACACTATTCCCCGAGGAATTCATCCGTGCGCGGAGAAAAAAACGGGAAGAAACTCAGGCCGCCAGCGCTTGAGCCACTTTCTGGCGTATCGAACTTGCGATCGCGGTCATGCCGCGCATGCGCACCATGCCCAGCGAATCGGCCAAACCAAAGCGGTTGACCAGATTCGGTTGAAAGGCCAACACCTCCTCGGGAGTGGCATCCGAGAAAATATCGACCAGAAGGCTGACAAATCCTTTGACCGTGGGCGCCTCCGGCGCTACGTCGGCGTGTACGTGCACGCGCCCCTGGTCGATCGTCGCCCACAGGAACACCGGCGTCTGGCACTCGTGGACGCGGCCGGCACCGGCATCGCGCTGGGCCTCGTACTCTGCCGGCAGCGGGGCCAGCTTCTCGGCAAACTCCAGCAGCAGCTCCAACCGCTCGCGCGGCTCGAGCTCTTCGAACTCCGCCGACAGTTCATCGACCTTTTCGTTGAGCGAGCCTCTCACGACGTACTCCTGGCCACCTGATCGCGCGCCACTTCTTCGGGCGGCGCGGCGCGGCCGGGCCCTTTTTCGATCGGCACCCCCACCGTGTTGCCCCACTCGGTCCACGAGCCGTCGTAGTTCTTCACCTTGGGAAAGCCCAACAGGTAGTGCAAAACGAACCAGGTGTGACTAGATCGCTCACCAATACGGCAGTAGGCCACCACCGGCGAGCGGCGCTTCAAGCCGGCCTCCTTCACATAAATCTTTTCCAAGTCCCTGCGCGATTTCAGCGTGCCATCCTCGCCGACGGCCCGCGCCCACGGGATGTTGGCCGCACCGGGTATGTGTCCGCCCCGCAGCGCCCCCTCTTGGGGATAGTCGGGCATGTGCAGCAGTTCGCCGGTATACTCGCCCGGCGAGCGCACGTCGATCAGCGGTTTGCCGCCGCGCTGGTGCTTGATCACCTCATCGCGGAACGCACGGATCGAATGGTCGGGTTCTTTCGCGACGTAGCTGGTGCGCGGATACTCGGGCTCCGGCTCGCGTGTATAAGGCCGGCCGTCGAGCTCCCAGCGCTTGCGGCCGCCGTTCATGATGCGGCAGTCGGCATGGCCGTAGAGTTTGAACACCCAAAAGGCGTAGCAGGCCCACCAGTTGTTCTTGTCGCCGTAAAACACCACGGTCGTGTCGTTGGCGATGCCTTTGGCGGCGCACAGAGCGGCGAAGCGATCCTTGTCGATGTAGTCGCGGATCAATTGATCCTGCAGGTCGGTGTGCCAATCGATCTTCACTGCGCCGGGAACGTGCCCCTGTTGATAGAGCAACACGTCCTCGTCCGACTCGACCACGCGGACGCTCGGATCGTGCTTGTGCTCGTCGACCCACGCGGTGCTCACCAGCACTTCGGGGTTTTCATAGTCTCGTGCCATAAGTTTTTTGCGCCTCCGCGGGCAATAGTGAACCACCGCGACGCGATGTGGAGCGCGGACCACGATGGCTTGGGGTCCGCCGGCCAGCCGCTCGCCTGGTGGATTGGTTGAGAAGGTCTTTTCGAACCACGCTGAATTTTAAGACCTTGCGACCGCGAATGAAAGGGAGTGGCCAACCAGGCAGAAGGCGGCAGGCAGAGGGCGGTAGGAGAGGGCGGTTGACCGGGACGCAGCGGGAACCGACACTGGACGCGTCGCGATGGCCGGCAAGCGAGCGCTTGACGCGTTCGGCATCGCGGTCAGTCCTTGATCGGAGAGCCCCTGGCATGCGAAAAATGCAGACCTGGTTGTTATGGTGCGGTGCCCTGTTGAACATTGGCATGAATGCGACCATGAGCGAAGAAACGGACACTAAGAACCGCAGCGAGGCGAAAGTTCTGCGGGCCGGCATCATCGGTCTCGACACGTCGCACGCTCCCGCGTTTGCCGGCCTGCTCAACGGCCCCAAGGCCACCGGCGAGCTGGCCGGCGTGAAAGTCGTGGCGGCATATCCCGGCGGCAGCCCCGATCTGCCCGCCAGCGCCGATCGCGTCGAGGGCTACACCAAGCAACTGGCCGAAATGGGCGTGGAGATCGTGCCCTCGATCGACGCGCTGTTGGAGAAGGTGGACGTGGTACTGCTAGAGAGCGTTGACGGCCGGCCGCACCTGGAGCAAGCCATTCCGGTGATCAAAGCCAAAAAGCCATTGTTTGTCGACAAACCGGTGGCCGGGTCGCTGGCCGACGCGGTGGCGATCTTCGCGCTGGCGCAACAACACGGCGTGCCGTGTTTCTCCAGCTCGTCGCTGCGTTTCAGCAAAGGCATCATCGGCATGCGCGACGATCGCCGGGTGGGCGAAGTCGTGGGCTGCGAAGCACGCGGGCCGTGCAGCCTGGAACCGCATCATCCCGATCTTTTCTGGTACGGCATCCATGGCGTGGAAACGCTGTTTACGATCATGGGCACCGGTTGCGAGGAAGTCACCCGTACGCAAACCGAGGGCACGGACTTTGTCGTCGGTCGCTGGAACGACGGCCGCATCGGCACGTTCCGGGGGTTGCGTGCCGGCTCGCACGGCTACGGCGCGACGGTCTACGGCACCAAGGGCATCGCCCCCAGCGGCGGCTACGAGGGTTACGAGCCGCTGGTGGTCGAGATCGTCAAGTTCTTCAAAACCGGCCAGCCGCCGGTGAGCGCCGAAGAGACCCTAGAAATCTACGCCTTCATGGAGGCCGCCGACGAAAGCAAACGCCAAGGCGGCAAGCCGGTGACGATCCAAAGCGTGTTGGAAAAGGCGAAAGCGCAAGCGGCCGAGAAACTGCCGGGGGTAGGGCGATAGTCCCAACGAACGCTAATCGAGTTCGTTGAGTTTCACAACCGTCAGCCACGGCGACGAGCGTTTGAGCTTGTCGAGTGCCTCGTCGGAGACGATTGCGGCGTCTATTTCCAGCCGGCGCAATTCGGTCAATCGGGTAAGTGGCGCCAAGTCTTCGTCGCGAAGCGGGCAGCCGGCCAGGCACAACGTGCGCAGGGCTGGCATCGACGCGGCGTATTTAAGTACAGCGCCAGTGACGCGACAGGGGCCGATGGCCAACACTTTCAGATTGTTGAGCGTCGCCAGGAAACGGATATCGTCATCCGTGAGTTCCTTCATTCCCGGACCGGTAATGGCCAACAGCTCCAGTCTGGAAAGCTCGCCAATGTCCGCCAGATCCGCCAGGTCGTCCACCGTCGGCTGCTCGATGCAAAGATGGCGCAGTTGCTTCATGCGCTTCAGTGGTTCGAACGTACCTTCGTGGCTGACCGAGCAATGGATGTTCTGAAACGGTATCTCGAAGACCCATTCGAAAGCGCCGCCGGGCCTCCAGGAACTTGTGATCGTAAACCTCATGCTGGACGCCGAGGGGTCGAAACTGACCACTTCTCCGATCAAGGGTCGGGGATCATCAAGACCGCGGCCATAGGCATAGCCGTCGAAGCCGATAAATGCCGGCCAGGCGTATTTGGAACGCGTTGGCAGACTGCAACCACCCAGCGCGAGCGGTCCAAAGCTCTGTGGATGATGGCAAATCAACTGGACGTTTGTGGCCCGCGCTCGCTGCAACAGATCGTACGCGCGGTACTGTCTCAGGAGGTATTGGACCCCGCAGGCGACGATCAGGATCACCATGAGCACCGTGCTGAGCCGCACCTGGAACCAACGCCGCGCGGACCGGCTCCGACGCTGGAGAGCCAGTCCGACGCCCGCGGTCATCGCCACCGCCACAGCGGCGTTGGCCCATAGTGCAAAGGGGTCAAAGTCGTGTGCGCCGGCGAAAACGTTCCAGCTTTCGCGACCGTGGCCTTCGCGGCGCAGAAACGTCCAGGGCCATCCGTGCCCAGGACACAAATACTCCGCTTCGCCCGCTTGTCTGCCACTGCGGAATGAGAAGTCGTGTTCAATAATTGCAAACGTGGCATAGTTCAACAGAAAGAAGAACGTTGCAACAAATACCACAACGAAGCACGTAGTGATCCGCAGCTTGGGGATCCGCCGACGTGGGCGAGATGGCTCACCTGCTGTCGATGGCGCGGGGGAAGTGGTGCTGGTGTCCATGGTGGCCACAAAGGAGGGTTGGCTCAGGTCATGCTGAACCACCCCTTTCAACATGCATGGGGGTGGTCGTTGAGTCTATTATAAACCTCGTTGGCTTTGAGAGGACGGTTGATGTGCCAAGGAGGTTGCGATGGCTCTTCCCCGCGCGTTTGATGCGTTTGTGCAGGGAGCTCCCTG
>JBGSYQ010000394.1:0-5823 GCA_041750795.1 Pirellulales bacterium
GACCACGGCGCACAAAACTTTTTTCCAGTTGTTTCGCCCAGGCACCGCTGCGCGCAAGCGCAGCGGTGCCCTTTTTTTGTACCCACCAGCACCAAAATCCCACCAACCCACCAAAAACCCCAGCCAAAACGATGATTTCCAACAAACCGCTTTTTGATGACCGACTCGCCGCTCGCCCGATTTCCTTTCCTCCAGCCTCCAGCCTGCGTCCCCCAGCCCCCAGCCTCCGACTCGTCGTGGTCAATCTCATACAAGTGCCCTCCGTGCCCTCTGTGGCTGACCCTCCAAAATCCAAAATCGCCTAACCACTGCTTCCCCCGTTGGCCGCGTCGAAATGTTCTTGCGTGAGGTGAAAATCGACTACCAGCGGCAGGTGATCGCTGGCGCGCTTGGCCAACTGGGTGCGGATGATGCGCGCCGCGCGGACGAACACGTCGCCGCGCGTGAACGCCTTGTCCAGAGAGCCCATCGGCAGGTAGGCCGGGAACGAACGAAACCGCGAAACGGGCGTGGTCACTTGCGCAAAGCCGTGCTGCACGAACGGCCCGCCGGCCAGCGTGTTGCGCCAATCGTTGCAGTCGCCGGCGACGATGGTCGGCAATCCCTCGGCCTCGCGAAACAAGTGATGCGCCAGCAGATGGTTCACCTGCCAGTGCCGTTCTTTCTCGGCCAGCCCCAGGTGCCAGTGGACCAGCAGCATGCGACCCTCGGGCGTCTCGACCGAGACAAGCTGCGCCCCGCGCGGCTTTTTGGAGGGCATCCGCAGCGATATCTGGTGTACCGAGTGAAACGGCCAGCGCGACAGGATGAGGTTGCCGTAGCCGCCCGTCTTGAGCCGCACGGTCGTTTGCTTCAGCAGCCCCACGGCGTTGAAGTGCCTGGCCAGCAACTGCGCCTGATCGTGATAGCGCGAGCGGCGGACGTTGTGGTCGACCTCCTGCAGGCAGATCAGATCGGGATTTTCCTCCTCGATCACGTCGATCACGCGCCGCAGGTCGTAGCGGCGGTCGCGGCCGCCGATTCCCTTGTGAATGTTGTAGGTCAAAAGCCGCATGGCAAGGCTGGCAAGTTCGGCGGGAAATCGAGAGTCGGGCTGACCGGAGGCCTTCTTCAAGCCTACTATCTGGAGCGGTGGTTGGGAAAGCGGTACGCCGCAAGGCACGCGATCGGCGCCAGTGCCGTGCGATTTCGCCCCGTGCCGAATGCTTGCCAGCGGGTTGCGGGCCGGTTAGCCTTAACCCGTCTTCAGGCTGGTTCCCCCAGTGAAGTTCGCGCGGCACGGCGTTCCACGTGGCTTCACCGCCGCCGCCGCCGGCGGAATCTGCGTGCGGACCGCCAAACCATCGCCCGCTCTCATTCATCGACAACTCTGAGGCATCCTGTATGAACCCGACGGCTTACTCTCGTTTGCTTCGCGCCGCATTCGTGGCGGCGACGGTCATGGTTGCTGGCCCCGCATGGGCGGCCGACGACTACGCGCTGGGACCTGACTCCGAGCGGCACGAGGGCGTCCCGGCAGGCGCCGTCACCAAGTATTCCTGGAACAATAGCCGCGTCTTCAAAGGCACCGAGCGCGACTACTGGGTCTACGTGCCCGAGCAATACGACGGCTCGACGCCGGCCTGCGTAATGGTGTTCCAGGACGGCGGCAACTACGTCGATGCGGAGAAAGCGTTCCGCGTGCCGATCGTGTTCGACAACCTGATCCACAAAGGCGAGATGCCGGTGACGGTCGGCATCTTCATCAATCCGGGCGTGATCCCCGCGGCCGAAAGCGGCAAGGCGGCCCGCTCCAATCGCAGCTTCGAGTACGACTCGCTCACGCCCGACTACGCCGATTTCCTGCTCAAGGAGATCCTGCCCGAGGTGGGCAAGCAGGTAAAGCTCACCGACAATCCCGCAGAGCGCGCCATCGGCGGCATCAGCTCCGGCGGCATCTGCGCTTGGACCGTTGCCTGGGAAAAGCCCGAGGCGTTTCGAAAAGTGCTCAGCCACGTGGGCAGCTTCACGAACATTCGCGGCGGGCACGTTTATCCGGCGCTGATCCGCAAGACGGACAAGAAACCGATCCGCGTCTTCCTGCAAGACGGCTCCGGCGATTTGGACAACGTACACGGCAACTGGCCGCTGGCCAATCAGCAGATGGCCTCCTCGCTCAAGTTCATGGGCTACGACCATCAGTTCGTCTATGGCGACGGCGGCCACAACGGCAAGCACGGCGGCGCCATCCTGCCCGACTCGCTCCGCTGGCTGTGGAAAGACGTACTCGAGGCGCGCGGCGCGCAAGCGGCCAAGTAACTGCGCCGCGCCGGTTCCCGATCGAATGCATCACTCATAAGGAAGCGCTTGTCATGTCGCGCGGCACCTGGTTCGGCACGCTGTTGGTGGCACTTGCATGCGGTTGGTCGGCGCCGGTCGCACCGGCCCAGGACATGCGGCTGGGCGATCTGTTGATCGACGACGAAAAATGGGAACTCGTCGGCGAGGGCTACACCTTCACCGAAGGCCCGGCCGCCGATCTGGAGGGCAACCTGTACTTCACCGACACGTTTCGCGGCAAGATCCACCGCGTGAAAGCCGACGGCACGGTGGAAGTCTTCGTCGACAAAAGCGGCGGTTGCAACGGCCTGATGTTCGGACCCGACGGCCGGCTGTACGGCTGCCAGAACGGCAAGAAGCGCATCGTGGCGTTCGACTCGGCCGGCAAGGAAACCGTCATCGCCGAGGACGTGCAGAGCAACGACATCGTCGTGATGGCAAACGGCGCCATCTACTTCACCGATCCGCCCAATCACCAGGTCTGGTACATTTCGCCCAGCGGCGAGAAGCGCGTGGTCGACAAAGGGCTGGGCTATCCCAACGGCCTGATCCTCACGCCCGACGAAAGCACCCTGGTCGTGGTCGACATGCGCAGCGCCGACGTTTACGCCTATCGCGTGGAACCCAACGGCGATTTGAAATTCCGCCAGGCGTTCTGGACCCTGCGCACTTTGCCCGGCAAGCTCGACTGCGGCGCCGACGGCATGACGGTCGACGCGGACGGGCGGATCTACGTGGCCACGCAACTGGGCCTGCAAGTGCTGGACACCAGCGGACGCCTGGGCGGGGTGATCGACAAACCGCAGCAAGCCTGGCTGGCCAACGTGGCCTTCGCCGGCCCCAAGCTGGATACGATTTATGCCGCCTGCACGAATCGGGTGTTCAAGCGCAAGCTGAACGCGCACGGCGTGCGCTATTTTGATCCTGCCAAGCCAAAGTCCGCCGCTGGTCAATAGGCCTCCACTTGGGCCAGTTTCTGCGGCCGACCACCGTTCGGGTGGGTACGCGCTCCACTGCGAATCGCTAGACTGAGGTACATTGCATTTCTTACCGGTAGCGGACGGATGCAACTTCGCTCGCGATTTCCGTCGCCAGCATTCTTCACGAGGCGGCACGATGCTGACAACACACTCCGAGTGGTATCAATCACTCGACCCGGCCAAAAAGCAGACCCTGCGCGATCTCCATCGCATCAATCCCTATTGGAACCTGGTGGGCGTGCTGTTCGCTGCCTGCTGGGCGCTGTGCGCCGTGGCCGTGGTCCAAGCGCCAACCTGGTACTGGCGACTGCCGGGCTATGTATTGATCGGCCTGTTGATTCACGGCATGAGCAACTTCATGCACGAGGGCATCCACGGCACGCTGTTCAAGAATCGACGTTGGGATCGCTGGTTCGGCTTCATCATGGGGGCGCCGTCGCTCTTCTCCATGACGGCCTATGGCGTCAATCACTTGCTGCACCACAAGCACACCCGCACCGATAAAGATCCGGACAACTTTCACAACTTCTCCGACAATCCCACCACGCTCTCGATCATGTATTACGCGTGGCTGGCCTTTGGCATGGTGTTCTATTCGGTGCGGGTTCCCTGGGTGGCCGTGCGGCATGGTTCGCGGAAGGACTATTCGAACATGGCCGTCGAGCGCACGCTGCTGAGCGTGGCGTTGTTGACGCTGGCGATCACGTCGTGGTGGTTCGGGTTCATTGGCATTGTGGTTCAGGTGTGGATCATCCCGCTCGGCGTTGCCGCGCTGTTGGGCAACGTGCGCGGTTGGGCCGAACACACGCAAACCGTGTCGGGCCATCCGCTCACCGAAACGCGCACCGTCACCAGCAATCGCCTGTTTTCGTTCCTCAACATCAACCTGAACTACCACATCGAGCACCATCTGTTTCCCGGGATTCCCTGGTACAACCTGCCCAAGGTCCACCGCCTGCTGCTGGACGACTACAAAGCAGCCGGCTCGTCGATCTACGGTTCGTATGCCCACTTTTTGTTCGACGCTTTTCGCACCGGCATCCACGGGCTGGCGCCCAGAGTCGCCAGTGTCATTCACGCGGAGGATGGCTCGCCGCAGACCGCCGTGGTTGGCGCCGGGCCGCACGAGCGCCCAGCGCGCCGCGGCGAATTGACCCCGCATTCGTAGCGGTCAGTTTTGGCGGTCGATTGCTGGTGATGGACCAATTGGTTTACGCCTGCCATCCACCGTGTTAGCATGCGCTTCGCTACGCGGTCATCTTGGATCACGGTCGTGCCAGAGCCCATCGATCCCATTGGCGACATTCACCGCGCCGCGGATAACGCAGCGCAGGACTCCTTGCCGGAGGCACTTTGGCAGGACGCCGGCGGTCTGCCCGTTGCACGCACCGGTACACGCGCCGGCGCGGCCAAGCGATCTTCGTGGACGCCCGTTCTGGCGCCGCTATTGGCGGCCGTGCTAGCCGGCATCGGCGGGCTGTTGGTCTGGCAATGGAATGCCTCGCAGAATTCAGCGCCGGCTACTCCCGCCGCAGGACGCGTGGCCGTGCCTGCGGCCGATCCTGCGCCCTCGTTGGCGAAGGCTGCGCCAGGCGTTCGATCGCCATCCCCGCCCTACCGCAGTGCCCCTACCCCGGCGGCAGTGGATCGACCTGTGCCTGTGCCGCCACCCTTGGCAGCGGCGTCTGCTGCGCACGGTTCACAGGAATCCACGGGCGATACCGTCGCGGATCAATCGCCTGCGCTCGATTCGACATTGCAGGGTGCTCCGTTCGACTTGCGGCGTGCCTTGAATCGCGCGCGGGCGGCGCTGGCAGCGCGACAGGTCGACGTCGCGCGCCAGCGATTGGCTCAGGCTGCGAAGCAGGCCGATGATGCCCAGTCTCGTGCGACGATTCGCCGGCTCGACGCCCTGGCCGAGCAGTTGGAGCGGTTTCTCGGAGTCGTGCGCGCCGGAATGGCCAGATTTTCGGTTGCCGAGGAAGTGCACGTCGAGGACCAAATCGTTTCGATCGTGGAAGTGGAACCGGATGCGATCGTGTTGCGCACTGCCGGTTCGCAGCGCCAGTACACGCCCGCCACGCTGCCGGCGCCCATCGCACTGATCTTCGCCCGGGCAGGCCTTGATGAACATGCCCCAGCGGCGAAAGTGATGTTCGGCGCCTTCCTGGCCGCCGACCCGCGGGGCAACCGCGCACAGGCGCGGCAGCTTTGGCAGTCGGCCGCGTCCGACGGCGAATCGGTCGAGCAGTTGTTGGCGCTTTGGGATGCGAACGATCTGGCCATCGAGCGCGAACCGGTTCCGGCGGACGATGTGCGGGTGGCGGCCGAGCAGCTCGTGGCCAAGGAATTCGCCGTCACCTTGCGCGGCGCTCGCACGCCGCGACAAAGGATCTATCTGGTGGAACAATTGCTCGAAGCCGCAGCCGAGGCCGACGACTCGGCCCAGCAATACGCGCTGCTGTGCGAGGCGGCAGCCCGCGCGGCAGTCGCCGGCGATGTGCGGCGATCGCTGGCGGCGATC
>JBGSYQ010000395.1:0-2716 GCA_041750795.1 Pirellulales bacterium
ATGATCGACGACGAGCACGCGCCGCTGACCGGCGACGCAGGCGCCGCCGAACCCGCCGGCCGGCCGGTGTCGGCCTTGCAGTTGCACAATCGCTACCTGGTGACCGAGTGCGACGGCGGCATGGTCGTGATCGATCAACACGCGCTGCACGAGCGGATTATCTACGAACACTTGCGCGAGAAGGTGTTGGCCGGTCCCTTGGAGTCGCAACGGCTGCTGGTGCCCGAGCCGATCGATTTGGCGCCGGCCGAAGCGGCGGCCGTGTTGCAGGCGCACGAGGTGCTGGCGCAACTGGGGCTGGCGATCGAGCCTTTCGGCGGCGACACGGTGCTCGTGTCGAGCTATCCGGCCATGCTGGCGAATCTGCCACCGGCCGAGGTGCTGCGCGAGGTGGTCGACCAGTTGCTCTCCGGCGGCAAGGGGCCCGAGCGCCGCGACGTGCTGGATTCGCTGTTGCACATGATCTCGTGCAAGGCGGCGATCAAAGCCGGCGACCGTCTCAGTCCCGGCGAGGTGGCCGCGCTGCTCCAGCAGCGACACCTCGCCCAAGACACGCACCATTGTCCGCACGGCCGTCCCACGGCGCTGTACTTCAGCCGCGAGGAATTGGACAAGCAATTCAAACGCACGTGATTGCGAGTGTTTTGCGGGATTTTTCGCGGGCGCGAACCGGCAGCACGCTGGTGGAGTCTTGCGTTGCCAAGCGTCGACCGAAAAATAACTTCTCCGCAAATCTCCTCGCCCCTTGTGGGAGAGGGCAGGGCGAGGGGTTGGAAAATCAGGAAGTTGTTTTTCGGTCGAACCTAACAGCATCTGACCGCGGGCGGTACCCGCGGCTATAATCATGGCATGCCCTGCGGACGGCGCGGCGCCCTGCGGCCATCCGTCCCGGGTTCGTCAAGATTGGCCTTCTCGCAGCCCCAGACTTTCCATGATTTGCGTCAGCATTGCACGCGGCCGGCACCGGCACATGATCGCCGAGCATCGGCACCTGGTTCAACAGGGAGCCAGGCTGGTTGAACTTCGTCTCGACTATATCAACGGCGACGTCAACTTGCGGCGATTGCTGGTCGATCGGCCTTCGCCCGTGGTGGTTACCTGTCGTCGCCCGCACGACGGCGGCAAGTGGACGGGCACCGAAGAGCAGCGATTGATGCTCTTGCGCAGCGCGATCGCCGAAGGCGTCGACTACGTCGACATGGAGGAGGACGTGGCGGCCATGATCCCGCGCTACGGCAAGACCAAGCGCATCGTCAGCCTGCACGATTTCCGTAAGACCCCTGACAACCTGGCGGAAATCCACGCCCGGCTGGCCTCGCACGACGCCGACGTCATCAAGATCGCCACGACGGCCAACAACACGCACGACAATCTGCGCGTGCTCGAGCTGATGCGCGACTCGAAGGTGCCGACCGTGGCGATCTGCATGGGCGATATCGGCACGCCGTCGCGCATCCTGGCCGGCCGGTTCGGCGCTCCCTTCACCTTCGCCACGTTTCATCACGAGCGGACGCTCGCGCCCGGTCAGCTCAGCTATCAGCAGATGACCGACGTCTACCACTACGACGCGATCAACGCCGATACGGCCGTCTACGGCGTGATCGGCGATCCGATCGGGCACAGCCTCAGCCCGATCGTTCACAATGCATCGTTTCGAAGGCTGGACGTGAATGCCGTGTACGTGCCGTTTCGCGTATCGCGCGAGCACCTGAGCCAGTTTCTCGACGACGCGCCGGCGCTGGGCGTCAAGGGCTTGAGCGTCACGATACCCCACAAGGAAGCCGTGCTGCGCAAGCTGACCAAGAAGGATGCCATGGTCGAAGGCATCGGCGCCGTCAACACCGTGCTGTTCGAGCCCGATGGCTCGATGACCGGCTACAACACCGACTACCAGGCCGGGCTCGACAGCCTGGCCCAGGCTCTGGTCGAGCATTCCGGCCGTCGCGAGTCGCTTACCGGGCAGACGGCCCTGGTGCTGGGCGCCGGCGGCGCGGCCAAGGCATTGGGTTTCGGGCTCAAGCAAATGGGCGCGCAGGTGGTGATTGCCGGCCGCACCAGCGCCCGCGCCCAGCAACTGGCCGAGACACTCGACTGCCGCACGGTCGAGTGGCCCAATCGCTATTCGGTGCAGGCCGACGTCATCATCAACTGCACGCCCGTGGGCATGCACCCCAACGTCGACGCCACGCCGTACGACAAGCATCACCTCCGCCCGTCGATGGTGGTGTTCGACACGGTGTACAATCCCGAAAACACGTTGTTGACCAAGGAGGCGCGCAGCCAAAGCTGCACGGTTGTAACCGGAGTCGACATGTTCGTGCGGCAGGCTTGCCTGCAACTGAAGTTGTTCACCGGCCAGGAAGCGCCCGGCGAACTGATGCGCGAGATGCTCAAACGCGCGATCGGACCGGCCAAGTACCAGGCCAGCCCATAGCACCCGCGCCGCCTCACGCGCATCGTCCACCTGCGTTCACTTCCCAGCGACCGAAGGCCCCGCAGTCCGTATGAATCTGGTACTGATCGGCTATCGTGGAACGGGCAAGAGCCGGGTCGCGCGGTTGCTCGCCCAACGCTTGGGCTGGCCCTGCTTCGACGCCGACGATGAAATCGAGCAGCGCGCCGGCAAGTCGATCGCGCAGATTTTTGCCGAGGACGGCGAGCCGGCGTTTCGCGATTGGGAAGCCCAGGTGGTGGCCGATCTGGCCGGGCGCGACCG
>JBGSYQ010000396.1:0-2858 GCA_041750795.1 Pirellulales bacterium
CGACGCCCTGGCTGTGCAGCGCGGCCACCCCAAACAGCGCGACGAACAACACGCTCAACACGGCCAGCGGACCAGCCAGCGTCAGTCGCCGCGCGACGGTGGCTTGCGGTTCGCAATCGCAGCGAATCTGGTGGCGCGGAGGGCTGACGATGCGGCGATTGTACGAGATGGCTTCGTACGCAATGCGGACAAGACTACGCGCCACCGGCAGCGACGCACACCGCACCCACAGCGGATGGCCGCGGTTCTCACCCACCAGCCACAGCAGGCCGTCGGCGCCGCTGCGCGTGGAACGCGTGTGCGGATCGAGCACGACCAACTGGTTGCGGATGCCGGCCGCTTGCGCCGCCGCCAGATCGTCGGGCGAAAGCTCGTGATTGCTGACGGCCTGCTCGGGCGCCACCAGGCCGGCGCGTTGCAACCAGTCCACGGTGGCGATGCACATCGGGCAGTCGCCGTCGTATACGAGAATGATTTGCCGCTCGGTTACTTGTGTCGTCATGGAATCACTTCGTCGCTCGCAGTGGAGTGCATCTTCTCTACTGCATGAACCGGTAGCTCTCGCGCAATTGTAACCGGGCGAGCGCGACGATTTCCTGGGTATGGCCGCCCAGGTGGACCAGCGTCTGCAGAATGAGCGTGACGAACGTCCCCTCGACCGGGCCGCGCAGCATCGAGTAAGTGCGCCGTTCCAGCAGCCGCTCAGGCGCCAGTTGGGCCAGCACGGCATCGGCGGCCTGCAGGGTGTCGTCCAGCCGCTTGAGCAGTTCGGCCTTGGAGATCGGCCCGCGCTCGGCGAACTCCTGGTCTCGGTCGCGGTGGTTGGGGGCGTCGCCGATCAGGCTGCAAATGCGCTGGCCGACGTTGCCCGCCAGGTGCAGCATCAGGTTGGCGATGCTGTTGAACGCTTCGCCGGCACGCCACCAAAGCTGCTCGTCGTTGAGCTGGTCGACGCAATGCAGTAAGCGCCGGCGGCAGAGCTGCAATTGCGAGCGAGCGTCAGCCAGGAAGGCCTGCCCAAGTACCAGATCGCTGGCCGGCATGACATGGTTCTCCACAAAGCTCGACACGAACGTCCGACCGTGCCTTGCCATCAAGGATAGCGTTTCTCTTGCAGGCCGTCTTGCGCAAAAGACGAGCCGCGCGAAGCGTCGGCCAGACGCCCCGCGCGGCTCGGAATGGCTTGCAGCGGATGCTGCCGACCAATCGGTCGAACTAGCAGACCGAATTAGTAGTTGCCGACGGCCTTGTCGGAGGCCGGGCGACGTCCGTACGAACCGATGATCTTCAGATCGTTCTGGATGGCGTAGGGATCAAAGCTCCACGTCGACCGCGGAAACTCCTGGATGGTGGCCGGCTCGTACGAGTAGGTGCGGCCTTGAATGCTCGGCTCGCCCTTATTGCCCTGGGCCTGCTGGGCCTGGTCGGCGGTCTTCGCCTGGTGATCGGTCGACTTTTGGGCCGTGGCCGGCGCGGCCGGGTCCGAACAGCAGCAATCTGCCAGCGCCGAACCAGCGGCAAACATCGTTACGACCATCGCGGCACAAAACAGCTTGAACATGGGTTACCCGCCTTTCAATGGAAACCGAGTCTCGAGAATCTCGACGCGCACCGCCACGCGGACTCGAGGGCCGACGGAGGTGCCGCGTCTGCCTGACGCTAGCGAGGGCGGGAACCCCGGCAAACGTTCGACCGGCCGCCCCGCTATTCAACCTATCTAGGTTGCGAAATGCCGCGAGCAAGCACCAACCGCTAACTGCCGCCGGGATGGACCTCGAAGGCGCGGCGCAACGTGCGCAGCGCGGATACATAAAGCCCGGCCGGCATCGGCAGGAACAACGCGCGCGACCCGACTATCCGGCACGAACGCGCTGCCTGCCCGCATCCAGCAAGAAACAACCGGCCGCGCGAACGCTGCGGGCAACCCGCGCAGCCGGTTTGACGCCAGGGAGCGTCTGGGACGACACTGCGGCTTCTTGAAAGTAGTTTCACGGCCGACGCGAAGCGCGACGGTCCTCGCTGGATTTGAAACCAGATCAAGTAGCTCTAGTAATTGCCAAACACCTTGGAAGAGGCGCGGCGTACGCCGCCCGATTCGGTGATGCGGCGCGCGCCGATGGGCGCATTCATTTCATAGACGCCTGCCGGGGCCACGAACGCGTCGCTGGCCAAGCCCGGCTCAAACGAGAACTGGCGAGTACCTCGCAAGTCGCGCGCCTGGGCGTCGGGCGCCACCGGAGGTGCCGGCGCATCAACAGCCGGTACGCTGTGGCAGCATGGCGCAGGGGGCGTGTAACAGCCGCCGCAGCGCCGGTGCCGGCACGCTTCCGCCGATTGCACCATAAACGCCGTCAGGATAATCGCTCCGAAAATCACCCGTACCATCGCACACCGCCTTTCCAAAACTGTAGCGATGAACCCCTCGCCTGTCCTGCGCGAGCACGGTTCATCATGCCTGGGCACCAGCCGTCCGCCTGCCCTCCTTGGAACGGCATTTTCATGCTCTACTTCCGCCAAAACGATTGCAAAACCATGCAAGTCGCGTGCCGGCATGATGAAAAACGGATTCCCAGCGCGTTTTCCCAAGCGCGCAGCCTCTATGTGACGCAGCGGCGGAGGCGCGCAATGGCGGGGCTGGTCGCCGCGTTGGATGCCGCTAGCGCGCTGGTGTCGCGGCGGCCAGCGGGGACGAGAGGCGTACGATCAACGTTTCCAGCACCAGTCGTGCTCGGGCTGGAGAAGAACTGGCGCCCTTGAGCGCCAAATCGGCCTCGAGCAGCCAGCCGTAGAGCTGCCTGGCGCGCGGCCGGCCCAGGCGGCGGAGTTGCTCTTCGGCCCGGGCCAACACGAACGGCTTA
>JBGSYQ010000397.1:0-15746 GCA_041750795.1 Pirellulales bacterium
CTCGCGCCGGCGCCCCACCCGGCATGGCCGCCAAGGATTTGCAGCCGCTGCCGTAGCGCGCTGTGCGCGCTCGCGCTCATTTGCAGCCGCCCGCGGTTTGGGCTATATCTGGCAGTTTCCCGCCACTCGCTTTCCCAGAGACTATTTGGCCATGTCGCTCAACAAGTTCAGTTCGCGCATCACCCAGCCCAAAGCTCAAGGCGCCAGCCAGGCCATGCTTTATGGCACGGGCCTCGCGCACGACGACATGAACAAGCCGCAGGTCGGCATTGCCAGCATGTGGTATGAGGGCAACACCTGCAACATGCATCTGAACGACCTGGCCGCCAAAGTGAAGGAAGGCGTGGTGGCCGCCGGCATGGTCGGCATGCGCTTCAACACCATCGGGGTGAGCGACGGCATCTCGATGGGCACCGAGGGCATGTGCTACTCGCTGCAATCGCGCGACCTGATCGCCGACTCGATCGAGACCGTGATGGGCGCCCAGTGGTACGACGCGAATATCTCCATCCCCGGCTGCGACAAGAACATGCCCGGCTGCCTGATCGCCATGGGCCGCCTCAACCGCCCCGCGTTGATGGTCTATGGCGGCACGATCAAGCCGGGCAAACGGCTCGTCGACGGACAGGAAGTGAAGCTCGACGTCGTCTCCGCCTTTCAGTGCTACGGCGAGTATCTGGCAGGCACGCTCGACGAGAAGAGCCGCCAAGAGCTTGTCGCCAAAGCCTGCCCCGGCGCCGGCGCCTGCGGCGGCATGTACACGGCCAACACCATGGCCTCGGCCATCGAAGCCATGGGCATGGCGCTGCCCTATAGCTCTTCGATTCCGGCGGTCGACCCCGCCAAGCTCGACGAATGTTTTCGCGCCGGCGCCGCCATTCGCGTCTGCCTGGAACGCGACATCAAGCCGCGCGACGTCATGACGCGTGCGGCCTTCGAAAACGCCATGGTCGTGGTGATGGCCGTCGGCGGCTCGACCAATGCCGTGCTGCACCTGATCGCCATGGCACGCGCGGTGGGCGTCGAGCTTTCGATCGACGACTTCCAGAAAGTGAGCGACCGCGTGCCGTTTCTGGCCGACCTGAAGCCCAGCGGCAAATACGTACAGGAAGACCTGCACAACGTGGGCGGTACGCCGGCCGTGATGAAATACCTGCTCGAAAAGGGTCTGCTCAACGGCGATTGCCTGACGGTCACCGGCAAGACCGTGGCCGAGAATCTGCACGATCTGCCGGGCCTGAAGGCGGGCCAGGACGTCGTCCACCCGCTGGAAGACCCCATCAAGCCCACCGGCCACATCCAGATACTGCGCGGCAACCTGGCGCCGACCGGCGCCGTGGCCAAGATCACGGGCAAAGAAGGCGAGCGCTTCAGCGGGCCGGCCAAGGTCTACGACGGCGAGGAAGACATGCTGCACGCGCTGGAGCGCAAGGAGATCGAAAAGGGCGATGTGATCGTCATCCGCTACGTCGGCCCCAAGGGCGGGCCCGGCATGCCCGAGATGCTCACGCCCACCTCGGCCATCATGGGCGCCGGTTTGGGCCCCCACGTGGCACTGTTGACCGACGGACGCTTCTCGGGCGGGTCGCACGGCTTCATCATCGGCCACGTCACGCCTGAAGCGCAGGAAGGAGGCCCGATCGCGCTGGTGAAGACCGGCGACCGCATCACGCTCGACGCCAAAAACCGCACGATGACCGTGGACATCAGCGATGCCGAGCTGACCGCCCGCCGCGAAAAGTGGGTCGCGCCCCCCTACAAGGTCACTCGCGGCACGCTGTACAAGTACATCAAGAACGTCAAAAGCGCCTCCGAAGGATGTGTGACAGACGAGTAACCGGAAGTTTCGATTTTCGATTCTGAGATCTCTTGCCTCTGCGGTCCTCTGCGTCCCCTGCGGTTTGCCTCTGCGGTTTGCCTTTCGTTTTTCCGCGTGCTGGAGAGTCGATTTCCTTTGGACGACGTAGCCCCATCAACTGCTGAAACTGACCACGACTCGCAGGAGATGACGCCCGAGCAGTTGGCCGAGGCGCAGCGGTATGGCCGGCTGTCGCTCTATTGCGACCTGGCCGACAAGGCGCTCGACGTGGGCTTTCTGGCCGTGGCGGCCTTCGTGCTGGCGGCGCCCTTGGACCGCTGGCTGGCCGGCTACATCGCCGGCGACACGCTGCGCTTGATGGCCATCTTTGCGATCGTCACTTTCGCGCACATGGCGATTTCCTTCCCGCTGTCGTACTACGCCGGGCACACGCTCGAACATCGCTTCGGGCTGAGCCACTTGTCGCTGGCCGGCTGGTTGTCTCGCTATGCCAAACGCAGCGCGTTGGCGCTCGGCCTGGGCCTGGCGCTATTCGTGCTGCTGTATCAACTGATCTGGTTCGTGGGCGATTGGTGGTGGCTGGCCGCCGCCAGCGGGTTCTTCCTGGTCAGCGTGATCCTGGGACAACTGATGCCCGTGCTGATTCTGCCGCTGTTCTACAAGATCGAGCGCATCGACAATCCCGAGTTGTCGGCGCGCATGACGCGCCTGGCGGACGGCACGGGGCTCTCGATCCAAGGCGTCTATCGCATGGGCATGAGCGCCGAGACGGCCAAGGCCAACGCCATGCTGGCCGGCTTGGGCCGCACGCGGCGCGTGCTGATGGGCGACACGCTGCTCGATCAGTTCACGCCCGACGAGATCGAAGTGATCTTCGCACACGAGATCGGCCACCACGTGTTTCGCCACATCCGCAAGATGATCGTCACCGGCGTGCTCTACAGCGTGCTGGGCTTCTGGGTGTGCAGCCGTGTGATGCTGGCCTGGGCCGCCAGCCAATACGGTCCGCTGGAAGCCAGCCAGATGCCGCCCTCCACGTTGCCGCTGTTGATGTTCGTGCTCACGGTGTTTTCGCTGGCGTTCGAGCCGCTGCAAAACGCCATCAGCCGCCGCTACGAACGCCAGTGCGACGGCTATGCGCTCAATCGCACCGGCCTGCGCGCGGCCTACGTCTCGGCCTTCCGCAAGCTGGCTCGGCTGAACAAGGACGACCCCAATCCGCACCCGCTGGAAGTGTTCTTGTTTCACAGCCACCCGCCCATCAAGGAGCGGCTGGCGCTGGCGGACGAATAGCGGACTTCGTCGGTTGCGTGCCTTCGTCAACGTTTGCACTTTCGACCCGCCGCGCGACGTGGTATACGTGCCCATACCTCCCCTCTCCACTTTGCGGGAGAGGGACCGCTTGCGCAAGCAAGCAGGGTGAGGGGCCGCCAACCCAACAGCCACTAGTACTCACCACCACACAACACCACACCCATGTACGACAAGCAAGCCCTGGTCGCGCTGGTCAAGGAAAAGGCCCTGAAGTTCGGCGACTTCACGCTGGCCTCGGGCAAGCAGGCCAAATACTATCTCGACGGCAAGCAAATCACGCTCGACGCAGCCGGTGCCAAGCTCATCGGCGAAGGCATTTTGGACCTGCTCGGCGACACGCTGCCCAAGCTCGTCGGCGGCATGGCCATCGGCGCCGATCCCATCACGGCCGCCGTAGTCACCATGGCCGGCGTACGCGGCGTGCCGCTCAAGGGCATTCTGATTCGCAAGGACCCCAAGGGGCACGGCCTGCAAAAATACATCGAAGGGCCCGCCAGCCCCGGCGACGACGTGGTGATTGTCGAGGACGTGGTGACCACCGGCGGCTCCTCGCTGTTAGCCATCGACCGGGCCGAAGAATTCGGGCTGAAAGTGGCCGGCGTCGTGACGATCATCGACCGGCTGGAAGGTGGCGCTGCGGCGTTTGCTGCCCGCGGCTATAAATTCACCAGCCTGCTGACCATCCGCGACCTGGGCGTCAAGCCGGTGGGATAGGGGGCTAGAGAATGGAGGTCACATCCTCACGGAGGAGGAACGGCGCCGGTGGAAACTTCGTTGCACCGCGAATTGAAGCGACTCTATGCCGGCGATGACGCGCGCACCGAAGTACGCTTGGACGGCTTTCGCATCGACGCGGTTTGCGGCGACGAATTGATCGAGATCCAGCACGGATCGCTGGCTGCCATTCGCGACAAGGTGCGCCGCCTGCTGGCGAAGCATCGCGTGCGAATCGTCAAGCCGATCGTCGCGCGCAAGACGCTCGTTAAGCAAACCGGAGTCGATGGCCGCGAAGTGTCGCGCCGCTTGAGTCCCAAACGCGGGCAACTCTTGGACGTCTTCGAGGAGCTGGTTTATTTCACCCGCGTGTTTCCGCATCGCCGGCTGACGCTGGAAGTGGTGCTGGTGGAGATCGAGGAGTTGCGCCACCCGGGCCACGGCCGGCGACGCCGCTGGCGGAAGAACGATTTCGTCGTTGCCGACCAGCGGCTGGTGTCCGTAGGCGAGGGCCTGCGGCTTGCGCGCGCCGCCGACCTGTTGCAGTTGTTGCCCGCCGCGCTGCCGGCCCGCTTCCACTCGGGGCACGTGGCCGTGCAACTGGGCGTCCAGCGCTACGTGGCCCAGCGGATCGTCTATTGCCTGCGTGAAATGAAGGCCGTCAAACAGGTGGGCAAAGAGGGCAACACGCTGATTTATCGCGCCGGTCGACAGAAACCGCGTCGCGACAAGGACGCGGCCGCCTGAACCGGCGCCGCCACAGTCCGCCCGTGCGTGCCGGCGTGTTATACTTCGGACGTCCACCGGTTTTCTCGCTCTCCGTGATGGTGTCCCATGCAGAAGCTCGTTTGCTGGTCGCTGCTGGCGGGCATGTGCCTGGCAACGGGCTGCATGACGTTGCGCGCGATGGGCGCCGATCCCGCGCCACGCGTTTCGATCGAGATCGCCGCCGAGCCAGGCTTGCCGATCGATGCCTCGCAACGCTGGTACCGGGCGCTCACCGATTTGGGAATTGGCGGCCTGCAGATCCGCTCGGCAACAACCGGCGACAAGCCCAGCATCACGAAACAGGGCGCCAGCGGCTATCGCGTCGTGGGCGTGCTGCTGGCCGACAACGTGCTGGTGCTGCCCGGCGGAAGGT
The DNA here is from genome assembly GCA_041750795.1 of Pirellulales bacterium. Lineage (GTDB taxonomy): Bacteria > Planctomycetota > Planctomycetia > Pirellulales > PALSA-1355 > JTS-RE94. The sequence goes on from JBGSYQ010000397.1 coordinate 4,989, forward strand.
TTCGCGTTACCGAGATCGGTCGCTTGCGGCAGTGGCTCGATAACTTGAGCGATGGCGGCGCCGAGGGCGTGACGCAACAGCGCTCCGCGTTCGGATTGCTGCCGTCGCAGTTGCAACGGATCAGCGACGATCTCCAGCGACCGGTGACGACCGCCACGCAGGGCGTCTCCGCCAGCGAAGCAGTGGGCCACGTCGCCGCCACGCTCGGGGTGCCCGTGCTGCTCGATCCGCAGGCCCGAACGGCGCTCGCGAGCGTCGAAATCACCGACGAAGTGCGCGGACTGTCGGCTGGCACGGCGTTGGCCATGCTGCTGCGTCCAGCGGGCCTGGCGTTGGTGCCCGAGCGTCCCGCAGGGGGCGAATTGCAGTATCAGGTGCGCAAGGCCGAGCGCGGCGTGCAAAGTTGGCCCATCGGCTGGAAGCCCGCCAATCGGCCGAACCAGGTGTTGCCGCGGCTGTTCGAGTTTCTGAACGTGGAGATCACAGGCATTCCTGTATCAGAAGCGGTCGCCGCGATCCAAGGGCGCTTGGAGGTGCCCGTGTTCTACGATCGCAATGCGCTAGCGCTGCACGGCATCGACCCCGCGAAAGTGCCGGCCGAGCTACCCAGCAAGCGCATCAGCTACAGTCAGACGTTGGGCCGCGTGTTGGCCCAGGCCAAGCTGAAGTACGAGCTGCGCGTGGACGAGGCGGAGAAGCCCTTTCTGTGGATCACCACGTTCAAGCCGGCCGACTGAGGGCGAGAGCGGAGTTCGAGGATAGCCAGAAGCGTCATCCCGGCACCGGCGGCTTCGCCCTCCAAGTCCACGGCGGCAACCACACGAACCGGTTTGTGCGCTACCGCAACATCCGCGTCAAGAAGCTGGATGAACCGCCGTTTTCAATGCCCGGCTAATTCGCCGTAGCTGCCGGCGCACTTGCCTGTGCGGCCTGCGCCGTGGCGGGAGGCTCCAGGTGCGTGTCGAACCAGTTGCAGATGGTCTTCAAGTCGTTGAACATCGACGGCCAAACGCCGTGCCCGGCGCCCGTCTTGACGATCAACTCGCAAGGAACTCCGACTTCCTTGAACTTCTCGACGATGACTTGCGACTGTTGCAGCGGCACCAGCGTGTCGGCATCGCCGTGCAGGATCAAGGTCGGTGCGTCGTCGGCCGTGACGTGATAAACGGGCGACATCGCACGGCAGATCTCCTCGCGCATTTCCAAGTCGACCGGCACGAACAGCTTGGTGGCGGGATCCTGCCGGCGGAAATCGAAGGGCGCCTTGAACTGGTGTTCCGGCTCGATGCCCATCGATTTCTTGCCCGGCTCGCCGTAGTTCAAGAAATCGGTCGGCGGAAAAAAGCACGCCACGGCCTGCACGCAGCTATTGGCCCGGTCCACCGGATCCCTGGCCTTGGGATCGCCCTCGCAGCCGGCGCAACCCAGCATCAGCGACAGGTGCCCGCCGGCGGACGCCCCGGTCACCCCAATGCGATTCGGATCGATGCCAAAGTCGGCCGCGTGCGTGCGAATGTAACGAATCGACCGATGCATGTCGTCGACGCATTCGGGAATGGTGAACTTCGGCTGGCTGCCGTGTACCACCGCGAACACCGTGTAGCCACGGCTCAGCGGCTCAAGCGCCAGCGCCGGCTGAATCCGGGCGTGGTCGGATATCCAACCGCCGCTGATGCACATGACGATCGCCGCGCCGTTGGCGTTGGCGCTCGGGGTGAACACGTCCATCGTCAGCGCCGTGCCGAACTTGCGGCCGTAAATCACGTCCTGCTGGCGCGTGAACGGATCGATGGCAAGGGCCGCATCGGCGGCCACAACTCCTGCGAGCACGGCACAGACGATCGCCAAATAGCGGTGCGATTTCATGACTTCGGATCTCTGCAACACGGGTTCCGAAAAAGGGCGGGCAAGCCCCGCACTACGTCTACCCATCGTAGGCGGGTGAAAGTTTCGACTACGTATGCTGGCAGCGGATGCCACCTATTCCAGTCTACTCGCTTGGTGAGCCACCGGAAAAGAGCGACGCGAGAATTCACGCCCCGCCCGGCCGATCGCCTCGCGGCGACCCCTGGAATCTGCGTTTGCCGGCCGGTTGTCAGTCGCCCAACAGGTCGGCCCGCACGTCGGCCAACGCCGGAAACTGGCAGCGGTATTCCATCAGCGATGCCTTGTCGATCTCGGCCACGAGCAGTTGCTCGCCGGCGCCGGCGGCTGCCAGCGTCTCGCCGCGCGGCCCTAAAATCAGGCTCTTGCCCGAATAGTGCAAGTGCGGGTCGTGCCCCGCGCGATTCACTCCCACGACGTAGGCCTGATTCTCGATCGCCCGGGCGGCCAGCAAGGCCAGCCAGTGCGCCTCGCGCGGCTCGGGCCAGTTGGCGATCAACACCAGCAACTCGGCCCCGGCGCGCACCGCGCGGCGAAACACCTCCGGAAATCGCAGGTCGTAACAGACGAACGGCGCCACGCGCAGGTCGCCCCAATCGAACAGCTCGATCGCATCGCCCGCCTGATAATGAGTCGTCTCGCCGCCGAACGTGAACGGGTGCATCTTCGTGTAGCGCGTGATCAACGTTCCATCCGGGCCAAATACGGCCGCGTCGTTGCAGCCGCGGCCGTCGGCCGCTCGCGTCACTACGCCGCCGATCACGAATGCCTGATGCTGCCGGGCTGCTTCCGCCAGAAACGTGTGCGTGGGACCATCGGCCGCTTCGGCGATCGCGTCGACGTGCATGCTGAAGCCGGTGGCGAACATCTCGGGCAGCACGATCAGCGCCCCCGGCTCGATCGTCGCGCCCGCCAAGAGCTTGCTGACCCGCGCGTGGGTGACCTCCTTGTCCTCCCAGGCTATGTCCAGTTGACAAGCGACAATCTGCATCGGCTCATGCTCCCAAGATTGACTTCAGTCCGCGCACCAGCCGGCCGATGCCTGTGGCGATCGTATCGGCATCGAGCGCCCCGTACGCCACGCGCAAGGAACAACCCTGCTCCATCCCAAAGGTCGTGCCGGGGATCACCGCCACGCCGAACTCGCGCACCAAACGTTCGACCACGTCCATCGACGCCAGCGGCGCTTCGACGCGCAGCAGGAAATAAAAGGCTCCCAAGGCCGGCGGAATCGTGCAAAAGCTGCGCACCGCGTCGAGCTCGGCCAGCACCATGTGCCGCACGCGTCCCACCCGCGCGATGTTGTCGCGGCGATATTCCGGCGGCGCCGACAGCGCTCCCAGCGCGGCGTGCTGCGAAATCACCGGCGGGCAGATCAGAATCGTATCTTGCGCTTTGCGCACCGCCACGGTCAACGCCTCGGGCATGACCATGTAACCGACGCGCCAACTGGCGAATCCATAGGCCTTGGAAAACGAAAACAACGAGATCGTATGCTCGGCCGCGCCTGGCAGCGAGCCCGGCGAGAAATGCTCGGCCCCCTCGTGGACGAAGTACTCGTACGCCTCGTCACTGATGTGATAGACGCCGCGCTGGCGGCACAACCGATTCACGGCCGTCAGCGCCTCGCGCGAGTAGACCGCGCCGGTGGGATTGTTGGGCGAAATGGTCACGATGGCGCGCGTGCGATCGGTGACCGCTGCGCTCACGGCCGCCAGATCGATCTGATGGTCGCCATCCAGCGGCGCCAGCACGGCACGGCAGTTCAGCATCGCCACGGCCATTTCGTGGTTGAAATAGTAGGGCGTCAACAGGATGATCTCGTCGCCCGGATCGGCAATGGCCAGCAAGGCGTTGAAAAACGCCATGTTCCCCCCGGCGGTGACCATCACGCGGCTCTCCGGTCGCGTGACAATGCCGTTCTCGTCGGCCAACTTGCGTTCGATGGCCTCGACCAGCTCCGCAATGCCCTCGACCGATTTGTACTTATAATTTTCCGGGTCGGCCAGGAACGCGTGAGTCCGCTCGATGGCTTCGCGCGGAGGGCCATAGTGAACCACGCCCTGACCCAGCGAGATCGTGCCCGGGTGAGTGCGAATCAGTTCGCCCACCACCGGGATGATCGGCTGCTGGACGGCTAGCATGCGCGACGATCGGTACATATCGGCTTCGTTTACCCCCGGAAAGGCGCACTCGCTCGCTGGCAAAGGCGGGTGCATCATACCGTGCGGGACGGTAGCGACGAAATCCGGCGGTTGGCTGTCTGTTGAATGTTTCAACAGGCTTCAGCTAGCGCGTTACGCCGCCAGAAATGGTCAATTCCGGCGTCGCCGGCCGCGGTTGCCGAGCCAGCGCCGGCCCGGCATGGGCTCGAATCTTGGACGAAAACTGCGGATCGTCGCGAAACACGTACGCCATCTGGTTGATCCGTGCCTGTTGCCGGGTGCGCGCAAAGTTGCCGTCGACCTTGATCAGGTTGAGGTGATAGGCCAGCCGATCGGAGTACGCCGGGAACAACACCTGATAGCCGTACGGCACGCGGCCCGGCGATACTTTGTTGATGTGGCGCACGATGTTGGTCGTGCAGTTGTTGGTCACCAGGTGGTAGAACTCGGGATCCTTTCGCAATTTGTTGGCACGTTTGAGCATGTCGACAAACAGCGCACGCATCTGTTCCGGAGGGGATTGCGCCTGATACATGTACACGTCCTCCAGCCAGTGTATCGTGCGCAGTTGAATCAAGTCGCGTTCGTCCCCCACGACGTACATGATCTCATAGGGATCGGTCACGCTCTTGATGGGGTTGAATTCTTCCCCTTTCTCGCGGCGCACTTCCACCGAGATGGCCACGTAGTCCTGGTCCTGGAACCCGAAGCTCAGAAACGTGTGCGCGCCGCCCGGCACGAATTCCAGCGGCACCATGATGAAGTCGACCGAATCGAGCTTGTTAAGGTCGTACGTCTTGTCGTAGTGCTGGACCGTGTAGTCCTCGGCCGTGCGATACTCCGAATGGCGCACGTTGTGGACGGTGACAAGGTTGTCGCGAAACTCGGCCCAGGGGAGCACCGCCTGATTGGGCGCCCACTTCCCCTCGTTCGATGCCGAGCACCCCGCGCAGGCGAGCACGGCCAGCGCGCACGCCAAGGCAGCGCGGCGGACCGCCGTCGCACTTTGCACGCGCGCATCGAACAAATCGAGCAGTGTCACTGCGAGTCGACGTGGAAATGAGAATGGAGCAACGTGCGATGAATCGTTGTCCGCGCAAAGACAGGTTCCCGAGACGGGCTGCGCGATACAACAACTACCCGGCGTCTAAATAACGCCGTCGGGCGATTCCGGCAAGCCGGGTTGACTGCTGGCGCCGGCTTGCTGTCACATGCTCAGTCCGGCCGACCTTCGATTACGCAGACCGTGCCAGTGGTCGGCGTGATCGATTGCAGCCGGAAGCCCGCCGCCTCGAACAGCTTGCGATACTCCACCTCGGTCCGCTCCTGCCCGCCGGGAATGACCAGCATGTTCAGGTCCAAGAGCTTGGCCGGGTGAGGGTCATTTCCCGGCTGAATCACGCTCTCGACCAGCAGCAATCGCCCGTCGGGACCCATGGCGCGGCGCACGTTGCGCAAGATGGTCAGCGATTTCGCGTCGTCCCAGTCGTGGATGATGTGCCGCATCAGGTAGGCGTCGGCGCCCGCGGGCACCTCTTCGAAAAAGTTCGTCGGCACACTGCGCAATCGGTCGCTCATGCCGGCTGCCGCGATCAACGGCGCCGCTCGTTCGACCACGCCCGGCAAATCGCAGAGCATGCCTTGCAGGTGCCGATGCCGGCGCAACACGCCGCGCAACAGGCTGCCGTTGCCGCCCCCCACGTCGGCCAACAACTGGATGCCGGAGAAATCGTAGGCATCGAGCATGGCCTCGGTTTCGCGACCGTGAATGTCCACCATCGCCTCGTCGAACACGGCGGCCTGCTCCGGGTGCTTCGACAGCCAGTCGAACACCGGGGCGCCGTAGATCTTCTCGAAGGCCGGCTTGCCGGTACGCAGCGAGTACAAAAGCTCGCCCCAGCTCATATAGTGCTCCTCGCCGGCCATGATGGCCAGCGCCCGCTGCGAGTCCGCCGCGTCGCTGCGCAATTGATCGGCCAACGGCGTGAGCGAGAAGCGATGCTCTTCGTCCTCGCAAAAGACGCCCACGCTGGCCAATGCCCGCAACAACCGATAAAGGGGCGCCGGCTGCGTTTCGGTAGCAATCGCCAACTGCTCGGCAGTCCGCGGGCCATCCTTCACCAGGTCGGCCAGCCCCAGCTTGGCGGCGGCATAAATCGCCTGCGTAATCCAATAGCCGGTCAGCATTTGAACCAGCGAAGGAGCGTTTTCCTGCGTCATCCTCGATACACCTCCGCAAGGTTCTCGTGCCGTTGATCCGCGATTGCCGCGTTCGTCGAATTGTAGCCCAACTCCATGGCCGCTGACCATCGGCCGCAGCGGTGAAGCGGCGCCGGATGGTAGAATGCATAGCGGGAGCGGCGAAAGAGCAAGTGACATCCAATTCCCGGATCGCGGTGGGGCCTGCCGTCATGCCGACCGATCACGACCTGCCCGACGAAACGGAGCACGACGATCGCCCGCTGCCGGTCGATGATCGACCGGACTGGCTGCGCGAGTCGGACGACGACGCGACCAGCGGATCGGCACGCGGATTTCAATTCAGCATCGCCGCTCTGTTTTGGTTGACGACGGTGTGCGGCGTCTACTTCTTTCTGGAAAGGGCCCACGAAGGCTGGTTTGGATTGCACGCGTTGGCCGCCGCCGCGTTGCTGTTCGGCGTCGGGCTGCCGATCCTCTGGCTCATTCTGTGGGGACTGCACCGGCTGATCGAGTTCGGCACCTGGCTGGGAATGGTCCTTATGGGGCTGGCCATTGTCGCACTGGTCGTGTTCTCGCTGACCCGATTTCCCGGCTTCTGATCGCGTCTACCTACTTCGCCAGGGCTGCTCCCGCCGGGCTCGCTCCACAACTATAATGAGCCCTACCGCGACCGCTCGGGCGGAGCCGGTCGTCGACGCCCCGCCCAGCGCCCTCAGTCTTTGGAGTCCTGCCCGAATGCGATTCTCTCTTGCCGCGTGTTCGATATTCGGGGCGCTGGCGGCAACCATCGTCATGGCCGCCGACGGCAACCGCTTGACCTATCTGGACGACAGCGATCCGTTCTACGTCTCGCGCAACTTTCCGAAGCTCACGGCGCCGCAGTGGGTGGGCGAAGACGGCGTCGAAGCCGTAGCCATCCTGTCCATCGACGACATGCGTGAAGTCGATCGCTGGGAAACCTTTCTGCGGCCGATCCTCGAGCGGCTCAAGAAGATCGACGGGCGTGCGCCGCTGAGCATCATGACGAACCAGATCGATCCGCGCCACCCGCACTTGCAGACCTGGCTCAAAGAGGGCGTCAGCCTGGAGACGCACACCTTCGATCATCCCTGCCCGCTGCTGCAGAAAAGCGACTTCGCGGCGGCCAGGTCGACCTACGAGCGCTGCGTCGATCTGATGGATACGATTCCCGGCAGCAGCGCCGTGGCGTTTCGCATGCCGTGCTGCGATTCGATCAACTCGCCCAGCCCGCGGTTCTATGCCGAGATTTTCAATCGCACGACGCCCGGCGGAAACTTCCTCTCCATCGACAGCTCGGTCTGCAACATCCTCACCGGCAACGATCCCGAGGTGCCGCGCGAGCTGGTGCTCGACGAACAAGGACGGGAGATTTTTCGCAAGTATCTGCCCTTCGAATCGTTCGTCACCACGGTCGAGGACTATTCGTATCCGTACGTGATCGGCCGGCTGTGCTGGGAGTTTCCCATCGTGGTACCCAGCGATTGGAGCGCGCAGAATTCGCAAAAGCCCGACAACCCGCGCACCGTTGCCGACTTTCAACGAGCGCTCGACGCGGCCGTCGCCAAGCAGGGTGTGTTCACGCTCGTGTTTCACCCGCACAAGTGGATTCGCAACGATCAAGTCGTCGAGATCATCGACCACGCCGTGGCGAAGCACGGTCGCAAGCTGAAATTCCTCAGCTTTCGCGACGCGCAGCAGCGCCTCGATCGCCACCTGCTCGCCGGACAACCGCTGCGCAACGCCGCCGGCGGCGACAACGGCGTGCGGCTGTTGGACCTCGACAACGACGGCTTTCAAGACGTCGTGATCGGCAATGATACGATGCGCCGCACTCGGCTCTGGTCGCCCCAAGTGAAAAAGTGGATCGATGGCAATCTGCCCGTCGTGCTGGCTTCCGGCGGCGTCGACCAGGGGGTGCGATTCGGCGTGGTGCGCGACAACGGCCTGGCCAGCATGCTGGTGCGCAACGAGCATACGGCCGGCGCCTGGCACTTTGACGGCAGCGACTGGATCGCCGCGCCCGAGTTGCTCGCCGGGCTCGAACTCGACGGCCAACCGTTGTTCACGTCGCTCGATGGCCGCGACACGGGCGTACGACTGGTCGACGTCGATGGCGACGGCCGCTGCGAGCTCATCGCCGGTGCTCCGGGCCAGCAGGCCGTCTTTGCGCTGCTGGACAAGCAAGGCTGGCAGAAGCTGCCCTACGCGCTGCCGGCTGAGACGAGCATCGTCACGCAAGCCGGAGCCGACGCCGGCGTGCGGCTGGTCGATATCGATCAGGACGGCCGTCGCGACGTTTTGTTTTCCAACGAATCGCGGTACTCGGCCCACCTGTTCGACTCGCCGGAAACCGGCTGGTCCCGGCAGCTCGTCGCGGGCCAGCCGGGCGGCGACAAAGCCATCCCACCGATCGTCCGCAACGGCACGAACAACGGTGCCTGGATCCACGGCCGAATCCACTTCGTACAAAACGAGGACACGGCTGAGATGCCCGACCTGGTCGATCGCGTCGCGCTCGACGATTTGCTCGAGGACGTGCGCTTTCCCGGCCCCAAGTCGCCCGAGCAATCGCTGGCGGTGCTGCACGCGCGGCCCGGCTTTCAAGCCGAGCTGGTCGCCAGCGAGCCGTTGGTGATGGATCCGGTCGCCATGGCCTGGGGCCCCGACGGGCGGCTGTGGGTGGTGGAAATGGGCGACTATCCGCGCGGCGTCGACGGCGATGGCAGCCACGGCGGCCGCGTCCGCGTGCTGGAAGATCTCGATGGCGACGGCCGCTACGATCGCTCGACCGTGTTTCTCGACGACCTGGGCTTCCCCAACGGCGTGATGCCTTGGCGCAACGGCATTCTGGTCACTTGCGCGCCGGACATTCTTTATGCCGAAGATACCGACGGCGACGGCAAAGCCGACCACCGCGAGATCCTCTACCACGGCTTCGTCGAGGCCAATCCCCAGCACCGCGTCAACGGGCTGAAATGGGGCCTCGACGGCTGGATCTACTGTGCGCATGGCGACGCCGACGACGGCAAAATTGAGCTTCGCAAGACGGGCGACATCGTGAACGCCAACGGCCGCGATTTTCGCATCCGGCCCGACCAGGGATTGCTCGATCCGCAGTCGGGCGTGTCGCAGTACGGGCGCAACCGCGACGACTGGGACAACTGGTTCGGCAACTCCAACAGCGAGCCCATGTACCAGTATGTGCTGGCCGATCATTACCTGCGCCGCAATCCGCACGTGGCTTCCAACGCCGAACCGGTGCAGGTTTCCGACCAGCCGGGCGTGGCCGAAGTGTTTCCGCGCAGCCGCACCATCGCACGCTACAACGATCTGTACGCCGCCAATCGCTTCACCTCCGCCAACAGCACCATCGTCTATCGCGACGAGTTTTTTGGCCCTGCCTTCGAGTACAACGCGTTCATCAGCGAGCCGGTACACAACCTGGTACACCGCGAAATCATGCGCGCCGAGGGGCTGGAGTTTCGCAGCCGCCGCGCCGACGACGAGCAAACGAGCGAATTCCTGGCGTCGGCCGACAACTGGTTCCGTCCCGCCATGCTGGCCGACGGTCCGGACGGCGCGCTGTGGGTGGCCGACATGTATCGCCAGACCATCGAACACCCGCAATGGATCCCCCAGGAAGTGCAGGACCAGATCGACTTGCGCGCCGGCAACGACATGGGGCGCATCTATCGCGTTTATCCCGTCGGCAAGCCGCCGCGCAAGATTCCCCGCCTCGACACGCTGTCGACCGCCGAGCTGGTGGCCGCGCTCGACAGTCCCAACGCCTGGCAGCGCGACATGGTGCAGCAACTGTTCGTGTGGCGCGACGACAAGAGTGCCATCCCGCTGTTGCGCACGTTTGCCGGCAATTGCCAGCGTCCGGCCGCTCGCGTCCAAGCGCTGTGGACCTTGGAGCTGTTGGGCGGATTGACGCCCGAGTTGATCGCCCAAGCCATGCAGAATCCACATCCCGGCGTGCGGCGGCACGGCGTGCGGCTCGCCGAAGGCCACCTGGCCGAAGCGCCAACGCTGGGAGAAGCCGTGCTGGCGCTCGCCGACGATGCGGACATGCACGTGCAACTGCAGCGCGCCTACACGCTCGGCGAGTGGCAGGATCCTCGCGCCGGCAAGGCGTTGGGCGAGCTGGCGCTCAAATTCTCCGACAATCGCTTCATGATCGCGGCCGTGCTCAGCAGCCTGACGCCCGCGAACCTGCACGACGTGGTGGCCACCGTCCTGGGCGACAAGCAGGGCACGGAACCGCCGGCCGCATTGCTCGAACAACTCGTCAGCGTGGCCAGCGCCTTTGACGACGATCGCACGCTTGGCATGGCATTGGCGCGCATCGGCCGCGCCAACGCGGGCAACTACGCCGCCTGGCAGATGACCGCCGTGGCCGGACTGCTCGATGCGCTGGCGCGCCGCGACGCTGCCTGGGAAAAGTACGACGCGTCGGGCGAGCTGTCCAAAATGTTCGCTTTTG
>JBGSYQ010000398.1:0-6244 GCA_041750795.1 Pirellulales bacterium
GAGGGCCGCGGCGCTGGCCGCTGACGAGCGCTCGAAATTCGGACGGACCAAGCAAGGTGTTGCCATCCGTGGTCGCGCTCGGCGGCGAACGCCCGCGATCGCGCGACGCGGCGAGCCTAGTGGAGCGTCAACCCGATTTATTCGGGTGATGCGGAATGACCGCCAAAGACGTAAGTGCTTTGGCGCAAATAAACATCTAGCGCTTCGCCGAAACCGGTCAATCCGAAAACCAGGCTTTGACGAAGCACTTGTGGCTAACTCAGTTTCGTGCAGATGGCGTCGGCCATTTCGCGGGTGCCGACGGCCGTGGGATCGTTGCGGTCGGGCTTCAGGTCGTACGTGACGTACTTGCCCTCGGCGATGACGTCGGCCACGGCTTTTTCCAGCCGCGCGGAGGCATCGGATTCGCCCAGGTGCTTGAGCATCAGCATGCCGGAGAGGATCAGGGCCGTGGGATTGACCTTGTTGAGCCCCTTGTACTTGGGGGCGCTGCCGTGGGTGGCTTCGAACACGGCGCCCTCGGGCCCGAGGTTGGCGCCGGGGGCCACGCCCAGCCCGCCGACGATGCCCGCGGCCAGATCGCTCAGGATGTCGCCGTACAAGTTGGGCAGCACCAGCACGTCGTACAGTTCGGGTTTTTGCACCAACTGCATGCACATGTTGTCGACGATGCGGTCTTCGAACGAAATGTCCTGATAGCCCTTGGCCACTTCGCGGGCCACTTCCAGGAACAGCCCGTCGGAATACTTCATGATGTTGGCTTTGTGAACCGCGGTGACCTTCTTGCGGCCGTTTTCGCGGGCATAGTCGAACGCGCACTTGACGATGCGTTGGCTCCCCTCGACGCTCATCGGCTTGATCGAAACGCCGGTCTGGTCGGAAGCGGTCTTGATCTTGCGATCGGGCGAGAGGCGGTTGACCACCTTAATCAGCCGGTGCGTGCTGCGCTGGCCGCGTTCGAATTCGATGCCGGCGTACAGGTCTTCGGTGTTCTCGCGGACGATGACCAGGTCGACGGGAATCTTGTCAAAGAACGAGCGCACGCCGGGATAGTGCTTGCAGGGGCGGATGCAGGCGTATAGTCCCAGCGCCTGGCGCAGATGAACGTTGATGCTGCGAAAGCCGGTGCCGACAGGCGTGGTGATAGGAGCCTTCAGGGCGCAGCGCGTGCGGCGGACACTCTCCATCACGGCGTCCGGCAGCGGCGTGCCGGTCTTGAGCATCACGTCGACGCCGGCTTCCTGCACGTCCCAATGAATCTTGACGCCGGTGGCGTCCACACAGCGGCGGGCCGCTTCGGCCAACTCCGGGCCGGTGCCATCGCCGGTAATCAACGTAACTTCATGTGCCATGGTGGGAGTTCGCTCTCAAACGCATAAAAGGCGGGAAAATAGCGGGGTTTTTGTAAGCCGATCAGGCTATCAGATGCGACCGGGAGCGTCAAACGGAGAGCGGTTTCGCCCGCTAGAAACGGATGCTGCCGCTCGCTCTATGCTGTGGTATGATCGCCCGCATGAACGAAAGGCAAGTTACCACGCGCCGTCGGTGGTTTCGGTTTCGACTGAGCACGATTCTGCTTGTGATCACAATCGCCGCGCTCGCCGTGGCCCAGTATGTCGGCATGCGGCGCGTGATTGAGACGCAAGCAGTCAATCGCCGCTTGGCAGAGGAGAATGCCAAACTAAGAGCCGAAGCCGGCTATCTCCAGGTCGACGATCCCAGCAAGGTTTCCGTGTTGCGGATTCGTAACCCTGGTGAATTGACGTGGCAGTGGAATGTTTACTTACCAAAGGGCAAGTGGAATGTCAGTCAACTGACCGAAGGGATTCCCACCGTAGGTGTGCCCAATGCTCCGGCGTCGTTTCCGCTCGACGGTGGCCGGGAGGTGATCGTCACGGTCACCGTCGATAAAGCGCCTAAAGGCGCTTGGAGGTGCCGCACGATTGTGGGTTTGTCGGAGCTTCGAATCCCAATGGACGAATCACACCGGCTTTTGGAGTCGTACGTTGGACGCCCGTCTGGAGTCAGCAGTTCGAAGATTGCCGGCAACGGCGTCCAAAAGACATTTAATTCCAAGGAAACCCTAGTGCTCATCCGCCTCCGTTCGCACGAGGTGGCGCACGACGCGTCTGGGAAATCGTATACCAAGGATAACCCCCAAAGCAGCGACGGGATTATGGTGTGGCTGGAGCCCTTGCCGTAGCATGTTCTCCTAGGCGCCGTATGGACAATAATGATACGCGACATCGCCAAGGAAATGATTGATGGCTCAGCGAGCTCGCCGACGCCGTGCGCCGGGGCGAGGATCTTGCCGCAAGATTCAATGTACGCGACTTGCGATCGAGACTGCCGCCACCGGCGGGTGGCGCTGACGACAATGCGCAGTTTCGGCCGCGTCCGAGGCGAGAGGAACTGAAACAGTAGCGACTGCTACAGCGTCGGGCCGATTTGCCAGGGGACGAATTCTTCCTGGCCGATGCCGTGCTCTTCGCTCTTGGTTTTTTTGCCGCTGGCCACGGCGATCACTTGCTCGAAGATCTCGCGGCCGACGTCTTCCACGCCGCGGCCGCTCAAGATCGTGCCGGCGTTGATATCCATGTCGTCGATCATCCGCTCGTACATGGGCGTGTTGGTCGCCACCTTGATCGAAGGCGTCGGCTTGCAGCCGAAGCAACTGCCGCGGCCGGTGGTGAACACCATGACCTGCGCGCCGCCGGCCACGATGCCGGTGACGCTGGCCGGATCGAGGCCGGGCGTGTCCATCACCACGAAGCCCTTGGCGGTGACCGGCTCGGCATATTGATAGACCTCGGTCATGGCGGTGCTGCCGGCCTTGGCGATGGCGCCGAGCGATTTTTCGTAGATCGTGGTGAGCCCGCCGTCTTTGTTGCCGGGCGAAGGGTTGTTGTCGGGGGTGCAGCCGAACAAGCCGGTGTACCACTCCCACCAGCGAATGCGGTCGATCAACTTCTGGGCCACTTCGGCATTGCGCGCGCGGCGCGTGAGTAACTGCTCGGCGCCGTAGATTTCGGTCGTTTCACCAAGAATGACCGTGCCGCCGGCCGCGACGACCATGTCACTGGCCACGCCCAACGCCGGGTTGGCGGTGACGCCCGAGTTGCCGTCGGAGCCGCCGCAGTTGGTTCCGAGGATCAATTCCGACAGCGGAATCGGCTCGCGGCGCACGTCGTTGGCTTGCGGCAACATTTGCTCGACGAGCCGGCAGGCCGCGGCGATCGTCTTGCTGGTGCCGCCGACGTCTTGCATGCTCAACACGGGCGGGCGCTTGACTGCCGCGCCGGAATTCGCGCCGCCGATTTGCACCAGCTTTTGGTCGTCGAGCAGATAGCCCAGCGAGGCCGTTTCGCATCCCAGCCCGATCAGCACATAGCCGCCGATATTGGGGTGCCGTGCGATGCCGCCCAGCACGCGATTGAGCGTGGCGTGGCCTTCGCCGCCGAATTGCATGCCGCAGCCGCCGCCGTGCGTGAAAGCCACCACGCCGTCGACGTTCGGAAATCGCTGCAAGCTTTCGGCGTTGAATCGCGCGGCGACGTACTTGCTGACCGAGGCCGAGCAATTCACCGTGGAGATCACCGCAATGTAGTTGCGCGTGCCGGCCGCGCCGTTGGGGCGACGATAGCCGTCGAACGTGCGGCCCGATAGCGGCGCCGGGTCGGGCGGGATCTCGCTGGCCGCCGCATAGTCGCGAGCGAACTGGCCGGCCGTGAGATTGTGCGTGTGAATCCAAGTGCCCGGCGCGACGTCCTCGGTGGCAAAGCCGATGATCTGGCCGTATTTCACCACCGGTTGGTCGGCCGCGATGGGCGCCAGCGCGATCTTGTGTCCCAGCTTGACGGGTCCTAGCAGCCGTACCGAGTGCGGGCCGGCGGAGACCTCGGTGCCGGCGGCCAGATCGCGCGCGGCCACGCAGACGTTATCGCGCGCATGGAGAAACACCGTGTCGATCGGCCGGGCGTGGATCATCGGGTCGATAATACCGCACGGCCGTTCGCAACGCCAGCAAATGGCCAAAAGCGTAGCGCCATGCTCACGCTCGGCAAAACCGCGGGTGAGCGTGCCGGTTGATCGGAGGGCGCGGTCGAGCATGCTCACGCACGCGTGAGCATTGCACCTGGCGTGAGCATGGCGCGCTAACTGGTGGGGAAATCGGCTTCGCGGGCCAGGCCGGTGAGGAAGTTGCGTGCTTCGAGATAGTTGCGCGTGTCAATATCGCGGATGTGTTGCTTCAGCTTTTCGAGTGCGTCGTCGACGGTGGCGCGGATCTTGGCGTAATTGTCGAGCCCGACGGCGCCGTCGGTGGCGGCTCGCTGGGCGAAGAGATGTTCGAGTGTTTGGCGATCGTCGGCGAAGATGTCGGCCTGCAAGGCGGCGGGCCAGGCGATCTGGCCGGTAACGCTATCCAGTGCGTGGCTTCCAAGTCGTCTGGGAGCGGTGTCTTGCGCCAGACGGACCCAATCGCTGTGCGAGGGGCGCGGGCCGCGTTGCGATTCTCGATAGGCCTGGTTGATGCGCCGTTTTTCGAAGTAGGTGTTGGTCCAGTTCACCTGGTTCTCCATGGCGCGGCGATCGGCTTCTTGCCAGTTGATGGCCGCTTCGGAGGTCATCAGGTTGTATTGACCTTGGGCGCGGATGGCCATGCCCAGCCCGCCAAGATAGCTGCCGGCGGCGGTCGAACCGACGCCATTGTTCATTCCCCAACCGAAGCCGCCATAACCTCCACCGCCATAACCGCCAAAGCCGTAGTAGGGCGGCGCGGGATAAGGCGTTTCGGGAGCGGGCGTCGTGGTCGTCGTTTGCTGAGCCGGCAGCGTCGCCGCAACCAGCACCAATCCGATCACTCCGCAGCACCAGCACTTGGAGAAAGCCGTGGACATGGCGATAAAACTCCTGGGAATCGAGTACGTCGGCCGCCGCTACGGCGTGCAACGCCTACAACCATCGTTCGGGCGCCCGGCAACTGCCGAGCGCGCTGGGTCCGGCTCATTTCGCCGAAGCTGTTTTCATTGTATATAGGCCCGTGCGCTGGCTACAATAGTTGCAGGTGCGGGCACGTCCAAATTCAGGGCATTGAGAACGAGAAAGTACCAGGCATATGCAGTATTTCCATCGTGCAGCGTCATCGGCGGCCGGCGGTTGGGTGTCGATGCGGACGGTTGGGTTCGTAGCGGTCTTATTGCTGGCGGTTCGGGGAATCTCGGCGGAAGAGACCGTTTCCCAACTGGCCGAAGTGGCTGCCAGCGGCGATGAGGCGGCGCGCGTCGTCGCCATCGATCAATTGGCCGATCGCGGACCGGCGGCCAAAGCGGCCGTCGGCGATCTCGTGAAATTACTTGCCGATCCGTCCGCGCGGATTCGCGCCCACGCGGCTTATGCGCTGGGAATGATCGGTCCGGATGCCGCTGACGCGGCGCCGGCGCTGGTGAAGGCCACGACCGACGAAGACTTCCACGTGCGTCGTGAAGCGATCCAGGCGCTGGAGACGACGCGCGCGAGCATCGAAGTGGCCGGGCCGGCGCTGCTTAAAGCGCTGGAAGATCCGGAGCCGTCGGTGCGCGTGCATGCACTGGATGCGCTGGTCGACCTGGGACCGGATGCCGTGCCCACGCTGGCGCAGGCGCTGGCGAATCCGGCGACGCGATATTGGGCGGCGCTGGCGCTGGGCGAGTTTGGCCCCGCGGCACAGCCGGCGGTGGAAGCCTTGACCAAGGCGCTGGACGACAAGCGGCCCGAAGTCGTACATGAAGTTTTGATCGCGCTTGCGCACATCGGCCCCGATGCGGCCTCGGCCGAACCGAAGGTCACGCCGCTGTTGATGGACGCCGATCCGTTCGTTCACAATCCGGCGGCGTACGCGCTGGGCAGGATGGGACCGGCGGCGGCGGCGGCCAGGCCGGCGCTCGAGAAGGGACTCAAAGGCGACGACGTGATGTTGCGTACGGTTTGTGCTTATGCATTGGCGCGAATCGATCCTGACGACAAAGCGGTACGCGACCATGCGATCTCGTTATTGAAAGAGGCTTTGCACAATCCCGACCCGCGTGTCGAGTCGGCGGCGCTGCGCGGCTTGCTGGAATTGGAGACGCCGCCGGCGGAATTGGCACCGGAATTAACGAAGTGTGTCGTGGCCTGCGAGCCGTCGCTCGTGCCCGAGATGATGGGCGTGCTGGCGGCAGCGGGCGAAGCGGGCCTGCCGGCGCTGACGGCCGCGCTGAAGCGTCCC
>JBGSYQ010000399.1:0-2020 GCA_041750795.1 Pirellulales bacterium
GCGCGCTCGCCGCACGCCGAGCCCGCGCCGCTGCCGGAAGTCGTCAAGCAGCACTACACCAGGAAGCGCGACTATGTGAACTACTACTTCAACCAGTTGCACCGCGATCGCGTGTGGCAGGCGCTGGTGTCGCGCGGCGAGTACACGCCGCTGAAGGGCGCGTGGACCATTTCGGGCATTACCGCCGGCGGCGTGACGGAGCCCGGCTCGCCCATCGAGTTCGAAATTGCCGATCGCCATGCCGCCATCCGGCTGGAAAGCGGCGAATTGCGGATTCCGCTCGACGGTGACTTGGGCGCAAAGCTCGATCCGCCGGGCAGCGGCGGACTGCTGGTTTCGCTGGCGCTGTGGAGGCGGTTCCTGTTGCAAGGGCCGGACGGCTTTGACGATCTGACCTATTGGGGCACGGCGCCGGTGCCGGGCTACGACGGACTGGCCGATGTGTTGGTCGGCAGCCATGGTGGCGTCGAGTGCCGCTTCCACTTCGAGCCGCAGCAGGGCCAGTTGGTCCTCTTGGAAATGTGGCCCGAGGAAGACACCGACCCGTGCGAGTTGTATTTCGACGACTATCGCGAGACGGAAGGATGCCTGCTGCCGGCGAGCATCGGAGTTCGCATCGGCGACCGCGTGTATCAACTCGTCGATTGCCGCCAGTACAGATTCGGCACCGTCAAGGAGGACGAATGATCGTGGCCAAAAGAACGCATAGGAACGACTCAAAAATAACTTCGGTGCTTGTTCGTGTGCCACTGGTGGCGCACGCCACCAGTGCAAGACAACAACGGACCTTGCAGGCAACGGGGCCCGCAGACACTGGTGGCTGTCGCCATCAGTGGCACCTGCGAGCGTTTGCGCAAGTTATTTTTGAGTCATTCCTTCGTCGCTGGTTGACGGCTGCCGCGTGCGCATTGGTGCTGGGCAGCGCCGCATGCACGGTGCGCGCGGCCGATTCGCTTGCCGACGTGATCGATGGCGTGCAGCCCAGCATCGTCAAGCTGTACGGCGCCGGAGGCGTCCGCGGGCTCGAGCCGTATCAAAGCGGGTTCTTGATCTCCGAAACCGGGCACATCCTCACGGTGTGGAGCTACGTGCTGGACACCGACTACGTTACCGCCACGCTCGACGATGGCCGCAAGTTCGAGGCCAAGCTGGTCAGCTTCGATCCGCGGCTGGAAGTGGCCGTGCTGAAAATCGAAGCCGCGGAGTTGCCGCACTTCGATCTGGCAGCCAGCGTGCCGGCGGCGCCGGGCGCGCGTGTGTTGGCGCTGAGCAACCTGTTTGGCGTGGCCACTGGAGATGAAGCCGCCAGCGTGCAGCACGGCGTGGTGGCCGTCCGCACGCGGCTCGACGCGCGGCGCGGCACGTTCGAGACACCCTATCACGGCGAAGTCTACGTGCTGGACGCCATGACCAACAATCCGGGCGCAGCGGGCGGCGCCCTGATGAATCAACACGGCGAGCTTTTGGGCCTGTTGGGCAAGGAGCTGCGCAGCACACAAAACAACATCTGGCTCAACTACGCGCTGCCCATCGATCAATTGCGCGAAAGCGTCGAGGCGATCCTGGCGGGCAAGTCGCCGGGCGTCGACGACGACCAACCGCGGTCGCAGCCGGACAACCCCGCCGCCTTGGCTGGCCTCGGCATCGTGCTGGTGCCCGACGTGCTGGAGCGCACCCCGCCATATGTCGACGCGGTGCGCGCCAATTCGCCGGCTGCCGAAGCCGGCATCAAGCCGGACGATCTGGTGGTCTACCTGGAAGACAGTTTGATTCCCTCGTGCAAGAGCCTGCATGAGGAGATCGCACGATGGGAGCGCGATGACGAGATGCGCATCGTATTGATGCGCGGACAGGAATTGATCGAAGTGGTGGTGAAGGCCGCAGCCAGCGAACCCGCGGAGCAAGAATGAGACGACGGTACGACCTGTTGTTGATGGCGATTGCCGTGCTGCTGGCCGGCGTGCCGGCGCCGGCCGCGGAGCAGACGTTGCGTGCGCGCGAAGAGCAAGCCATGCAGGCG
>JBGSYQ010000400.1:0-3613 GCA_041750795.1 Pirellulales bacterium
GCACGACACCGCCATGATCGCCGGCGCCGGCGCGAGCCTGCACTTGACCCAGCCAGCAGGCCTCGATCCAAGTGCTGGCGGGCCACCCGGCAAGCACGCGCTCGAACTGCTGCGCCGCCGCGTCGTATTGCCCGTCGTTCAAGAGCGCGCACGCCGCTTGATACGAAAGTGTTTCATTCCAACGGTGGCGCGGGTCGATGGCCGCGCCGGCGGCGAATGTTGCCGCGGCTTCCTTCCAGGCCTTGCGACCGAATTGCGACATGCCTAACCAATAGTGGGCGTCGACCGCCAGGCTGTCGTGATTGAGCAAGCCCGCCAATGCGATTTCGGCTTCGACGGTGCGTCCCAGCTTGTGCAGTGCATATCCGCGCCCCAGCGTGGCCTTATCGGCCAGAGCGCCGGCAGGAAACTCGCGCGCCATGCGGTTCAACCACGCCAGCGCCGCGGCGTGATCGGCCCGTTCGTTGTCGAGCACTGCCAGCCGCAACAGTGCATATTCGGCGAGCCGGCCCCGCGCTTCCGCCAGGTTCTCATAGTGGCGGCGCGCGTCGTCGAATTGCTCTTGTTGCGCAAGTGACTCGGCCAGGCCCCACTGGCACTGATCCACCAGCGGACTGTTCGGAAAGCGTTCGACCGCCGCGGCAAACAACGGTTCGGCGGCGGCGGGCTGTCCGTTGTCCAACTCGATCCGCCCCAGGTACGCCAGCGCGAAAGCATTCAACTCGTCGTCGGGATGCTGCTGGCGAAAGGCCTGCAGTTGGCGGCGCGCTGCGGCCCGATCGCCTGCCAGAAACGACGCCTCGCCGCTGCGATACAACGCCTGCCGCGCATAGCGATCCAGGGGATCCAGCTCGAGCAACTCGTCGAACTGCTCGCGAGCGTCCCGATAGCGCTGCAATTGCACCAGCGCTTCGCCGTAGTGGAAGCGGGCCTGGTTGGCCCGCGGATGTTCGGGCGCCATCGAGAGCAACCTGGCGAAATCGTCGCAGGCGGCTTGCCAGTCGCGGCCGGCATAGTGGTCTGCAGCCGAGCGAAACGTGTCGTCGGCCTCGTCCGCGCGCACCGCGATGGGGCTACCGGCGGCGCCAAGCGCCGCAACGAGCGCAAGCGTGCGAGCGTGTGCGAACATCAGACCAGGCCATGCGCGATGGATCGAGCGGGAGAGAATGAGGGCGGAGGATGGTACCGGCCGGTCGCGCCTCGTCGCAAGGCCGCTTCCGGTTGTCGGCGGCAAGGCTTGCTCGCCAACGACCGCCAGCACGCTCCTCCCTCTTCATCGGCCACATGCGGGCGCCGGCGACACCCGCTTCCGTGCCCGGCGTTGGGCCGAGCGCCCCGCCCACGCTAGCGTGTGCATGCTGGTCCGCGGTTCGCTAGCAATGGCTCGGCGACCAGCAACAGGCTGCTAGAAGTCGCTCAGCACTCCCGTGTCGACGTTGCCCACCATGTGCAGATGGTTGTGGTCGACGTAGATCACTTCGCGGGAGTCCTCGTCGGTGAGCGTGTGCGGCAATGGCCAGCCCATCCGCGTCGTCTGGGAGTAATAGACCACGCACTTGTAGTGGGCATGGTGCTGCTGCGCCGGTCCGACCAGCGGATAGAACCGCGGCGGGTCGACGTAGTCGGCGATTTTCTCCTTGACGATCCGCACGTTGTTGCGTTGCACCGTGTGCAACAGCGGCAAGCCGCCCTGCACCGGGTGAGCTCGCTCCAGGGCGATCATGATCTCGTCGTCGCTGGGCGGATCGAGTGCTTGCACCGGACCGTCGCCGGTGATCGGGCCCAGGATCGGCACCCGGTTGTAGCGCTCGCGATACCAGAAATTATCCTCGTGCTTTTTGGACCAGTAGGGCGAAACCGGAATCGGAATGCCGAACACGCCCAGGCTCGGTCCCATCACTCCAGAGCAACCGACGCTCGAAACGGAGATCAGGCCCAATATGACCCATCTGAGAATTCCCGCTGGCTTCGTGCCCATGACTGTTCTTCCTTGGACGGATCCGATCCGCATGAGGTTTCGGCGTCGGAGCGTGACGGCGGCCGCGGTGGCGCGTGCCCCCTGACGAGTGACGCGGCGCATGCCGACTCCGAGGCTAGGTCTAGTTATCGAGTCCGCTTGTAACAAACTTGCAGGATTTTCCGGTTGTGACGAAAAAAACGGCCCGACTGCGAGTTTGCGGCTTTTGGGCAACCGCCGACAGGTCGCGCGCATCTCGCTCGCCTGCCGTGCCAATTGCCCGTTGAAAAATGCCGTCGTGGCATTCTTCCACAAGCGCCCAGTGCGGAGCAAAGCCCACACACGCCAAGAACCCCGCGCGGCTGCTTGCACAGCCGGCGGGGTTCTTGCTTGCTTGTCGCCTGATTGGGCTTTGCGCGGCACGCGCTTCCAGCATGCGTTCGTCAGAGATGCATCGTTCGACGAGCCGCTTGGCAGACTGTTCGAGTATGCAACAGTCTGCTAGTACGGGCCGCGGTCGTGGAAGTCGAGGAACCACCAGCCGTCATCCCATTCCAGGCTCACTTTGCGCCAACCGAGCGGCACTTGCGGATAGGGATAGAACGGGCCGATGTAGGGAAACGCCGAAGCGGAATACTGCTTCGGGTACTGCAAGGCCGCGTAGTTCGGATAGGAGGCATAGCTCGGCCAGGCGTAGTTCGGCATGTGCGGATTGTCCATCGTCGGCGGAGGAGCCGCCTGCGGCCCGCCGCCATACATGGCCATCGGACGCATATAGGCGTGCTTGCCGCCCATGCGGTGATAGCCGGCCGGCACCGCGCCCGCCTCGCCGCCGGCAGCCGACTGCTCCATGACGGCGTTCTTGGCGCCCTGGCCGGTGCTTTCGTTGTAGGACGTGCGCCGCGTGGTTCCGCGTGCCGCGCCAGGCTGCTGCAAGCCGGCGCTCGAGCCGTCGACTTCCATGCCGTTGACGATGTTTTCGATCCCCTCCAGGTTGCTCACGATGGCCAGGGCCGTTTGCAACTGCCGCTGGTCGGTGACGCGACCCGAGAGCCATACCGTGCCGTTGCGGTATTTCACGCCCACGGAGTAGTTTTTCAGTTGTCCGCTATCGCGGAGCACCGCGGCGATTTGTTGGGCAATCGCTTTGTCTTCGGCCTCGGACGCTAGCGTCGCCGCCGGCGCCAGAGCGGCGATCGTCAGAATCGCCCACGTGAAGATCTGCTGTCGCATGTCCCCCCCTCCTGAATGGATTCGAACCCGTTCGATGCTTCGCCGAGCCGCGGCCGCCTGATTCCGGGGCCTGCTCTGCCAGGTCGCCCCTTGCGTCAGTCGCGTGCCATGCCCTCGGCGTGTGGCGATCTGTTTGAAACTTGTTGTGGTCGACGTGTCGGCGTCGCACGGCAACCGGCCCCAACGAGCAGGCAGACGGCGGCGGCGCACTGTCGGCCCGCGCACGTCGCGTGTCCGGCGATGGGCCTGACTATAGGTGTCGGTTTCCGGTCGTGCGGAAAAGGAGCTTTTTTCCGGCTAGCACGGTTTTTGCGAAAAGATGGGTCGTGCCGCACCTGCGGCCTGCCCTGGAATCGAGAGTGCTAGCAGCTCACACGCCGTCGCTGTGCGCCCGCCCCGACGGCCGCGGCATTGCGGTCAGGC
>JBGSYQ010000401.1:0-41821 GCA_041750795.1 Pirellulales bacterium
CAACAGCATGCTCAAACGCCTGCTAGGCTCCGCGCTCCGCGCCCGACACTATTGGAGCCAGTGCCGAGAGATCCTCCTACGAGCGATCACCCTCAACATCATGATCCTCAGACGACAGGTTTTCTACAGAGCAGGACATCAGCGATTGTTGCTTTGCGCGCCTCCGCGATCTTCAATTGCTCTTGCTTCGCCGTCATCGTCGGGACGTCCCATTTCGTCCCCCTGTTGTCGCGACAGAAGATCAGCGATGTAAACTAAATCGTCTGCGCGAAATGAAGTCGCTTGCGGCCCCGTTTAGTGACTCAGAGGCCTTGACACTCGAAGCGACGATCAAGAGGGTGATAGCCAGTTTCTGTCGTCGCCGGCGGAGGCGAATCAACGTTGCCATTTGACGGCTTGCCGTGCTCAGGTCGACTTCGGCGTGATCCTGCCAGAAACCAGATCGTCAAGCTGTGCCTTTACATGCAGGATCGATGCCCAGCGGTCCAAGTACGATCGATCGAGAGCGTCGCCCTGCACCGCATAGACGCCGGCTGCATCTTGGAGTTGGCGCTGCGAAGGGTTCAGCTTGTTCCAGAAGAGCTTGTGTAGAATCACGTCCTCGGCCGTCGTGATCCAAGCGGCGAGGCCAAATAGTTCCACCGAAATGCGACGCTGAAAAGCCATCTGTTCGAAAGCGTCATCTCGGAGCAGCCAAAAGTCGGCCTTAGTGCGGATTGTTCGTCCAGCACATTGAATTGGTGAGGCGGATCGAGCGCGGACCGAACCGAATCTTCTTGGATAAACATCCCGCTCCGGAATGCCGCAGCAAATGACGCCACTTGATGCGGCGCCAACACGACCACAAAATAGAGATCATGCGTCGTGCGCGGGATGCCCCAATAGTTGCTGGCCATCGAGCCGGCAAGCATGTAGTCGACCGTGGCCTGATGCAGGCGCGTCAGCACATCGACTAAAAAGTCGCCCTCGGTCCTCATTGCCGACTCAACTCGATGCGTCGCCGCAATTGGCGTTCGATTTCGGACGGCTGTGCCTCGGGAAACTGACGGCGAATGCCCGCTCTGGCCAACTCGCAGGCAAACTCGTGCAGATCCAGTGCGATCTGCAGACGCTGTTGACCGCTCATGTTGCGGTAGCGTTCGATTTGCCTCGCCAGGGCGGCTTCGGGAGTCATGGAGTGCCTCACGCGGCATGGCCGGCGCCCACCGTCCGGGCACCGTGCCGACGCGCTGCCCGCAGAGCCGACGCGCTGCCCGCAGAAAAAGCTCCCCGAAAGGAACCCTCTTCGAAACAACACGCGCCCTTCAGCGGGGCGAGGTGGGGGACTCGATTGCGGGATTGCCTTGTCGCTGGCGATCAGCCGGCGTTTTGCCTTGTCGCAACTGCCCGGCAATTTCTGCCCAGCAGCCGACGCAGAGGTGGTATTTCTCGACCGAATGTCCGCTTGCATTTGGTGGGCTGAAGACCAGTGCGCCCGGCTCAGTCAGGTCGCACCCGCATTTGTCGCAAAGCAAATTCAGCATATTAAGCACTCGCCATGCGAATCGATCGCCGTCAGCTGGCGATACCCAGAGTAGCCAGCGCGAAGGTCGATGGCTCAGAGACCAGGGATCTTGCCCGCACGGAGCTGGAAGCGATCTTACCACTTCGCTGATGCAACGTAAATCCAGAACGCTGGCACTTGGCGTTCCCACCTAAATGCCACTTTGTGTCAGACTAGTCTGTCGCCGCAATTGCACGGCTTGCCTCCCGTGACGTTCGGGTCGAACGTAATTCGATCGTGCTGAGCCATGGCGCACCTGCGGAAACCGCTTGCCCAAGCTCCCCGTACACAACCCTCTTCGTAACGATGCGCGCGAGAGCGCTTTTTAGAAGTGCTTGTCTGCCAGGGACTTGCTGAGTTCGCGTCCCTTTCGGTCGGTTGCAAACCGAAAGTAACCGGTGCGAACCTGGCGCACTCGGGTTAACAGCGATGTGAAGCTGGGCTGTTAACCAGATGCCCGCCGCGTAAAGTCAGCCAAGTTTCGGCCGACACGATTCAGTGCCACGCTGTTGGTGCGCGCCGAGCCGACGAATTGGCAATTCTGACGCAGAAAAGCTGCCGCTCGTCGTCATCCTGCCTTCACCAACGGGCTTGAATTTGACACACAACCGAGGTCAGCGCAGCTCAAACTCGCGTTGGCATCCAATGTGTACAGGACGGTTTGTGGGTGAGTTCACCTAGGGGTTTACCGTAGGAGATAAAGCCGAGTTTTGATGGTTGTGCGGAATTGTCGCAAAACAATGATGCGTCCGATCGTGCAGGTCCGACCTAACATTATTGGAACGCGGATTGTGACGATCACGGAGACGGAGTTCGTGTCAAGGATTCTCGATGGCGGACTAACGACCGGATGGCATCAACCGCCGCGCATTGAGGAAAAGCTTACCCGATGAGGACGAGCTCATCGTCGGTATAGCCTCACGTCAGCATTGCCATCAAGACAAACCTGAGTCTTCGAGCATGAAGTCCATGAAATCAACAATCGGAATCGTATTCGTCGCCTTGGCCTTGAGGACGTGTGCGCTGGCAATGGCACAGGAAGTCGAGCAACTCTCTCAGGCGAGAGTTCGCCAGGCCAGATCGGCTGAGCCAAACCGCATTCGGCCTGGCCAACGCTCGCCTTGGACGTTGGGCGTGGACGTTCCCCTCAGCGACGAGCCGGCACTAGTGTCCGACCAAGAGCCATCCACAGCGCCGTCGGCTACGGAGTCGCCGGACGATGTTCTCGACGGATGTTGCTGGACCTCGTGCATCAACCCATGTCCCTGTTTCTATGGCCAGGTTGAGGCACTGTTCTTCATGCGTGCTCCGCGATTTACTGGCCAGCCGATCGTTGTCGACCCCAACACGGGCACGACGTTTATGTCAACTTCAGATCTCACTAACATCTTCAATCCGGGCTTGCGGGCCACAGTTGGCATGCGCCTGTGCGGGAGCCGGGCGCTGGAATTCGACTATTTCGGCCTGTTTCAGGGAACAGCATCCGCGGTCGCCGTGAAGCCCGATCCCTTTGCGTTCCTGATCTTTCCCGATAACTTTTTCGGCAATGTGTTCGTTGACATGGACAGGGTTGAGGCTAACTATTCTTCCGGGCTGCAAAGTTTCGCGGTGAGTTTTCCCTGCTGTTGCGGGTGCTGCGAGGAGTGCGATGACGAATGCGGCTGCAGTGAGGTCTACTGCCGATCTTTCGAATGGTTTGGCGGCTTTCGCTACATCAACCTCGGCGAACGACTCGACATTGCCGCCCAGAGAATTGTCGGCGGAGGTCTCGAGGAAGGCAGCTACAACATTCGCACCGCTAATAACCTGTATGGAGGGCAGCTCGGGGCGAGGATCCGCCGCACGCGGGGTCGGTTCGGCTACGAGGCGACCGGCGCGGTCGGCCTCTTCGGCAACAGTGCGCAACAGTCGCAATCGGTGACTGACTTTCCCGATTTTCCGATACGGCCGACCGTGTCGAGCAGCAGGAGCGGAGTTGCCTTTGTCGGCGATTTCAATCTCTCGGGCCTGTATCGCCTAAGCGAAATCTGGAACCTGAAGGCTGGCTATACCGTCCTTTGGATCGAGGGTTTAGCCCTCGCGCCGGATCAACTCGATTTCGACTTCGCCGCGTCCCCGAGTGGTGACCAGTTGCATAACGGCGGGGGCTTGCTTCTTCATGGAGTCAACATCGGACTGGAGGCACGCTGGTAAGACAGACGGCCGTTCCCCATGGCCGCCTTGCCTTTCCCTCTGCCAAACGCGGCGAAAAACAGATCAGCTACCTCCGCCTCCACTGAAGATACCTTCTTTGCAACCAGAGGCAGGACGGGAGACGGATTCATGGTTGTCGCCGTCAAGCTGACCGGGGCTGTCGTGAGCGGTGCGATCTGGAGCCGCGAGATGCGATTCGCAGCCAGAGGCAGGACGGGAAACGGATTCTCGCTTTTCGCCAAGACGTAGGGGCCAAGGACCGCCGCCGACTGTGAAGCTTGGCGCGTCGAAATGCTCGGCGCGACCACAGGCAGGACGGGAGGAAGATTATTATTGTTTGTCGCGATGAAGTAAGGGCCCAGGAAGCTGCCTGGGACCGCTGTGGGTGCCGATACTTGCAGAGGCGAAGTGCTGGTAATGTCGAATTCGCGGATCTGGTTCGTAGTCCCACCCGGTCCCTGTACGACAAGTATTGCATCCGCAATGTCATTGCCATCGCTGTCCAGCGCCGCCACCCGAACCGGCGAGTTTCGACTCGCATCGGTATACGCCGGAAAACCGACTCCATTCGCCGATAAGCTGGAGATCGTGGCGGCGGACGAGCTATTCCAGGCCCAAACATCGACCAAGGAGCGGCCGTTGGCGCCGGCACCTACGACGATATCCGGGATGAGGTCGGGATTGATTCGGGCCACACTGAGGGCCACTCCTCCGTAGAAGCTCGCGGTCGTTGTGCTGAAGGGAGTGAAGCTGCCAGCGGCCGTGGGCACCGAGTTTGGCGTGGGCGTGATCATGCCGGCAACATCGAAGACCTTCACGGTGGTCTTGATGCCGGCGCCGCTCCCGACGACGATTTCGGCCTTCCCGTCTGGGAGCAAAGTGCTGAAAGGTCCGTTTATCAGCGGAGTGCTTCCCATGTCGGCCGCGGCAACCATGGCGCCGCCGATAAACGACGATGGGAAGGCGAGAAAATCTCTGTAGGGATTCGTCCCATTGAACGTGGGTACGCCGGCGACAAGCACATTCCGGAACACCTTTACCTCAGAGGGTCCATAACTGGGAACCGTGATGATGTCGTTCAACCCGTCGCCGTCGACGTCGGCCACGGCCACTTGCACACCGCCGTTGAACGTCGGACCGTACGGTTGGAACGACGTCAACAAAACGCCATTCAGGGAGTACACGCGGACGACCGAAACAATGCCCCATCCTGGAGCGGCAACGATCTCGTCGACGCCATCGCCGGTGAGATCGCCGGTGGCAATTCGAACGCCGCCTTGGAAGGTGTTCCCGTATGGTGCGAATTGCGACAACACAGCCCCGCTCTGCTCATCGATCAACCGCACGAATTGCGGCGTGTTCGGACTCTTGTCCATTCCAATGACGATCACGCCCACGCTGAGGTTACGGTTGCCAAAGGCCAGCCCCGCGAGGATCACTTCGGTCTGACCGGGCAGGAGCGTGCCCGCCTCACCGGCATAGGCCACGGCCTCCTGGCCGCTGATAAGACTGAACGTTGCCCCGCCGGCCGTTTGGATCCAGCCGGCCTGTCCTTGCTCGCTCACCGTGTATGACCCGGGTGCCAGGCCGGCGAACGCGTACTCGCCGTTGACTCCCGTTACCGTGGAGGTGGAAATCGGATTGCCCTGGCCGTCGGTGCCCACCAGCACGATCGTCCAGCCGATCAGCCGTGGCTCGAGGTTGTCCACCCCGTTGCTGTTCAAGTCGTTGAACTTGTAGCCGTGGATCGACGTTTGCAGGTAGTTGCCAAAGTCGACGTCGGATACCGACCCGTCCGACGGCACGATGACTGGCTGGAAGCGACCAAAGATGTCGCTGGTGGCGGGGAAAGAATTTGTCCAGCCGGTCTGGCCGACTTCCCGCACATTCCAGTTGCCTGGTGTTACGCCGAGGATCGTGTATGTCCCGCCGGCGCCGGTCACTGCCGACGGCTCCGTGACACTGTCGTACACGCCGTCGTTGTTGTAGTCCACGTAAATCGTCCATCCAGCCAGACCTGGGTCGCTGCCATCCATGACCCCGTCACCCTCCAGATCGTTGAACTTGATTCCGCTGATGACACTTGCGTCCGCAGCAACGGGCACGATATTGCCATCCTCATCAAACTCAAGGCCGCCGCTGTAGCCGGGGCCGCCGTTGCCGGGGCCTCCGATAGGACAGACGTTGCTGATGACGTTGGTATCCATCGTTACCGCGGCCGTTTGCGCCAATGCTCTGCCGTTCAGAATGGTTGCGGTGGTGTTAAGGGTGACACTCGCCAGCGCGAGAATATTCCCTTCGAACGACGTACCCGTGCCGAGCGTGGCGGAACTGCCCACCTGCCAGAACAGGCCGTCATCGGCACCGCCATTTGAACCGAAGTTGATCACCACGACAGAAGAGTTGCTTGCGGTCGTCAGCGTGCTCCCTATCTGGAATACCCAAAACGCATTGTTGTTGCCCTCGGCGTCGAGTTGGAGCGTTCCCGTCAGTTGAGCCGCCGCGTCAAAATGATAGACGCCCGACGTGAGCGTAAGTCCACCCAGATCCTGACCAGTCAAGTCTGTGGTGAACGGCATGTTTGCCAGACCGTTGTAGGCAGTGGTAGTGTCAATCTGCGCTTGCTGCGCCACGGCATCGGTTTGGTGAACCGTACCTGTTATCGTGATGCTCCCCAGTCCCGTGATCGAAGTACCTGGATATAAACCCAAATCTCCGACAAGGGTGGTCGGGCCGGTATTGGTCACCGTCGAGGCACCCAAAACCGCGAAAGTTTCGGCCGTTCCCAGAATACTTGCGAGCATCAGGCGATCCTCTAGGGAATGGAACCTCAGTCGCCGGGAGAAGCGTTTTGCGACCGACGTCCGGTGGGTGCGCCCGCGGGACCCAGACTTTCCGAACAGCCCAGCGAATCTCAGGTACCGCATGGTGTTAACCTCCGCGTTAAGTGTCGTTAGTAATGAATTGCGTACCCACAAACGAGACCACGCAAGGATCCCTGCCGTGCGAGAGTTCGGTTGGCAGACGTCGGCCAGCTAGTTTGAGATCGTGGCCGCTTCGTTTCGGCTGGCACGCGATTGCCCTGCCGCGCTTGAATCACGTTTGCTGGAATCTTCCCCCGGAGTCCTCCCAAGCGGTTGGCACCGTCCCCGTCCCACGGAATGCCAAAAAAAAGCCGACGTGGCCGAACACCCTGAGGTGATCGATCCCGTCGGCTTACTCGTTAACGAGCCTCCCGGCTGGGCCGAGTTGCTCTTTATCTAGTCATCCGATATCTTGCGACATCTTTCATGCTATCGGCTGCCAAAGTGAATGCAAGACAATTGCACTAAGGCTTCCTCTTAGTA
Organism: Pirellulales bacterium; assembly: GCA_041750795.1. GTDB lineage: Bacteria > Planctomycetota > Planctomycetia > Pirellulales > PALSA-1355 > JTS-RE94. The sequence goes on from JBGSYQ010000401.1 coordinate 7,084, forward strand.
GCGCGCGATTGTCAATCGGCGTTCACGAGCTCGACCATCCAGCGCCGAGGCGCTACGAGCCTGACCATGAAACCGATCACGACCTCGGCATCGCGGCCCGAGCAAGTCCCTCGTGCCGCGTCTCCCACGAACTGCAGCGATGCACTTCGAGGATCTCAGCGACGGTGTGCTGTTTGCGCTTTTTGGAAGTGCGCCTGGAAGTGCGCGGATACGGCGCCGATCCTGACCTGCCCTGCATTCTGACGGTTACGCGTCGCATTGAATATCCCACCTCGGCCACGTTGTAAGGAATTCCCTTACGGGATGTTGGCCACGTCACGCGTGCAAACGCAATGTCGCGCGGTTGGTGGGGGCGAGAGTGTCAGGAAACGCCTCGCTTGTCGCATACTTCGTCGATGCCGCGATCGAACGTGTCGATACATGTGACATGACGACGTACCAGGCAAGAGTGTGGCGGATTTGGGTGCCAGGCCGGTGCTTCGATTCGGGATGCCGTTTTGTATGCCCGAAACTTAGCCAGCGCCGTACGACAGCCGTGAGAAAGGAGTTTTTCACGCGATGAAAACGCAAGGTGCCATCGAGGCCGCGATTTGCGAAGGGATCAGTCGCTTTGAGCAGGAATACAGGGGCCGAGGTCCCAAGGAAGTTCGCGCCTACTTGCTCGGCGATTTCGTCGTCGTTCGGCTCCAGGATTTGTTGACACCCGCCGAACGACGGCTTGCCGAATGCCCGTCCAAGAAGGGGAGAGACCTGCTTAAGCAAGTACGGACCCACCTGATCGAAACGGCAAAACCGCTCATACAAGCGCTGGTCCATGCGATCACCGGCGTCCAGGTAGTGAGCCTGCACCATGATATCAGCACCGTGACCGGGGAAGCGTTTGTTGTCCTGACCCTGGCCGAGCCGCCCTCGTACCGCCAAGCGAAGAGTGTTGAGATGCGTTCTGCAACGGGTGCGAAGGAAGTGCGGGAAGAGGCCAGCTGCAACGGCCACGCTTACGGCGAGTTGATCGTCTTACCCATCGACCAATCCGCGGGTCGGGCGCAGCAGAGCGCCGAAGGCTGACGACACCGTGAGAATCCGATCGTCATTTCCGAGAACCTCAGCTAGCAATGCCTGTGCCCCACCTCAGGGATAGACGTAACTCCGAGAGGGTCGTTAATCCGAGATTCCGAGAGTTGTGGACGGAGATTTCGGGGTGCGGGCGGCACCTTCAAGGTCCCTTTCGGAGGCCGATCAATCTCTTTCGAAAGGGAGAGTGCGGAGCGGGACGTGCGGCGGACGCAACCCGTTGGGAACAAAGGCCAGAAACGCGAAACGCCCAGCCATCGATCGCTCGACGCCGGGCGTTAACTGGTGTGCCACGGTGGCTCGTGGAAATCCAAAAAGCTCCCCGAACGCAACCCTCTTCGTAACGATGCGAGCCGCTTTTTTCGGGCGCACCGCGGGTGATCACAAGGTCCAAACGCCGCGAGTCCCTGGCTTGGCTAAACGCCGCGGGCGCGCCACGGCCTATGGCGAGCATAAGCCAAGATGCCAAGCATGCCCAGCGCGGCGAGCGCGAATGCGGACGGCTCGGGGACCATAACTCCCAGCTGGAACGGCGAAAAACCATCCGTCACATAGGTAATTGTGTGGGAAGGCACGTCGACGGTGCCGCCAAAATCCCACTGGCCTAACGTCGAATTGAAGTGCCAGATTCCCAACGTATTTTGGTCCAGCCCAAGTGGCAAGAGAGTCGGATCGTAGTTGAACGAGAGCGACACCGTGCCCCCGTTCAACTCTCCACTAAAGTCGACATTCCAAATCTGCGGATTCGCCGACAGCGTGTCGGTAGAGAGTGCGAAGATGGGGTTTGCTTCGCCTGCGGCAATGGCTGACGGTGTAAAGGCAGTCTGATTGGGGACCTGTTGCACCGAGAGCGTGCCACCGCTGCTGGTCTCGTCGAAGGTCGCCGAAACACCGCCGGTTGTGCTCGCCCCGCCAAGCACATCGACTTCAGTCGGTCCCGCCGGGACAGTGGCCGAGTTATCCTCGCTGTAGTGAGCGGTTGAGGTAACATTCGCGGTGGCGGTGAAATTCGCGTAGCCGATATCATAACTGTAGTGCGACGAGCCTGAGAGCGTCCAATCGCCTGAGCCAGGAGAGGACTCACTCAAAAGCCAAGTGCCACCACTCATGAAATCAGAATCCCCCGTCCAATCTCCGCTGTCCACGTTGGACTGCATCCCGCCACTGAGCACCGTGAATCTGGTTTGATTCGCTGCAAAACTGCCGCCACTACCTCCAATCGGGGCGCTGCTGAAGTCCCAAACGAGATTGCGGATAGTCCACTGCACTTCGTTGCCAGCCGTTTTACCGGCCATGTTGGCTGGCTCAGCAATTCCCGGATCGGACAGGCCGGGCACTCCAACGTACGGCGTGGCGGCCTGGTAGTATCCGTGCCCTCCGACAAACTCCAATGTTGTGGGCGTGCTGCTTGTCGGATCAAATTGCACGAGAAAGTGACCACTGACCGGCGTCGAGAGACTGCCGGGTGATTGAGGGATGAACGGGCCGTACGCGCTCTGCATTGCGCCAGACCAGGCGATCGTGCTTTGAGCCTGATCGATCGTGAAGATGATGCCTGCCGCAAGCGCGGGGGCAGTGCACAAACAGGCGACTGCGAGCGCGGAGGTGACACGAAGAAGGCTTTTTACTCGCAGGCGATTCCTGGTCATTAGCGACTCCCCAAGCGATTTTAGACTTGGCTCTCCAATAAGGAACAGGCGCCCCTGGGAGAATAGTCGATTCATCTCTGCAAAACAAGCGTTCGCCGCGGGGACAGGATTGGTTTTCGGTGCCTGCCCGCGGCATGCTCACGCCGACCGCTGACTGTAAGCCAATTGATTCCTAGCCAACAAATGGGCTTTGACATTTCAGGCCGGATTGCTGCGTTTTCCGGGGCTTCCGTTGATCGCCCCTGGCCCATTGGCCTCCCCGAAAGGAACCCTTTTTCGGAACAATGCGCGCCATGCGGCGGATCAAAGTCACGGAAATTACAGCCATAGTGCCATGCGCGCAGGTATCGCCGGGCTTCTGACGACTCGTGTCCTGCTCAAAAGATTTCCAGAAAAACTTCCGCGGATGCTAGACAAAGGGGGGGCGTCAACTTAGGATTATCGCTCGCTTGGACCGGCCGCGCCGGCTTTAAGAGGAGAACGCTAGTGAAACCTATTAGATTCGTACCGCTAGTCCTATTAGTCTGTTTGTCCATCGTCAAAGGGCCGGCGTGCGCCGGTGTGATACTTCAACCCGCGGCTGCCTCAACGAATATGGGGGCGTACTTTCCCACCGTACAAGCTCACGATAAGAGTGGGCTGTCCGCAAATTACACCAGTCTGGTCGACGACTTCGATACGTATCTTGCGGGAAACCCGACGGCGCAAACAGGGGCGAGTCGCATTTGGGGATCGGCGGAGGGCGTTCGCTCCGGCACACTGACGTTCGATCTCGGCGCAGCCTACACCCTCACTTCGATGGCCCTTTGGAACCTTGCGGACGATCCCTCCGCAATCCGGGAATTTGAGCTCCTTATTGATGACAACCTGGCGTTCAGTAGTCCAACCAATGTCGGTAGCTTCACGGCCTCGAACAGCCTTGGCACTAGCCCATTTGCCGAGGCGCAGGTATTCACGTTTTCCGCCACGCAAGGGTCGTTTGTGCGACTGGAGATTCAAAACACTTGGAGTGCCACGTCCTTTTTCGCTGGCGTTAATGAGGTGGCGTTCGAAGTGGTTCCGGAGCCAAGCGCCTTGGCACTCGCAAGTCTGGTACTTGCGGCATTGGCAGTCTTAAAGCTGCCCCGTTTGTGCGCGGGCTTCGCTCGTTCGCGGCGCTTTTAGCTAACACGTGGCCCACCCCAAGCCGGATACGCCGCACAAACTCGAAGCTAGCTCGCCAAGTACCAACGTACCAGCCGCGTGCGTTCCTGGGGCACGTGTGTCGCGTTCGCGCCGTTAGCGCCACGCCGACGATCGGCAGCACGTCACAGGCAGCGGCAGCCGACCAGCTTCACCTCGCAGTGCGGGCATATTTCTTGCGGGCAGTTGTGGTGGTGTACTTCACTGTCGCGCACGCCACAGCTCGGGCACGGCGCCATGCCGACGTAGCGCAGCCGCTCGACGATCCGGCCATCGCCGAATTGTAGCTGGTGAAACGTGCAGCCCTCGCCGGACGCGAGATCCTTGCCGCACGCCTCGCAGTGGTCCGTCATTTCAGTTTCGATAGCGTGAATTGCTTGGGCGGACTTTAACCGGCGGGCCTCGCTCCAATACTCTGGTCGAGGTGTTCGCACAAGCCGCGGTATCCCTCTCATCGCCGTTAAACCACAGATGCAAGCTCGCGCACGGCACGGCTCCGTGTCCTTTCCTGTTGGTCCCCCAGGTTCGCCGCCATGCCGTCATTCAACGCACGTGCGACGGGATCGACCTTGGCGGAGACAATCACAGTGCCAGCCGCGCCACGAGACGACGGAGACGACGTACTGGCACAGCTTGGGCTAGACGGAGTATCGCCAGCCACGGCCGCAGCACATCCTTCAGGCGCACTTCAGTCCGTGGCCACTCAAAACGCGGCGAGCGCGCTCGCGGCCCACCCACCTGCGATTATGCGGAGCCAGAGTCTACAGCCGTGCCCCGATTGCGCAGAACTGGTTTCGATGCGCGCCGTCCTTTGCCCGAAATGCGGCTGCCCAATCCGCACGCGATACGTTCCACCGTTGAAGCCGCGGTATCGTTTCCTACGCATGCTCGCGAGTGGATACCAACTCGCCGGCGTGCTGTTTTTGCTTGTTGGTTTACTCGCGTTAGTTCTCGGGATTGCGGCCGCAACTGGTGATCAGTCTGGCAGTGCATTCAGCTTCGTCATAGCCGTGGTGGGTTGTCTGGTCGCCGCCGCAACGTGCATTATGACAGCCGAAGCGATCTACGTTGCTCTCGACATCGAAGAAAACACGCGGGCCTCACGCCAGATGCTTGAGAATTCTCCGTGACGAGCCAACTTGCTCATCACTTGGACGGCCGCCCGCCGCCGTCTTAAAATGCCGGGATGCACTCGCGCGATTTGAGCCCCGAACAACTACGATCTATTGAAGCGCGGATTCAACCGCTGCTCGGCTACCCTGTCTCGACTCGAACGCCGTATGGAGCCGGAAGGATTTCCGCTCGACGATCGGCTGTACGAACTCACCAGAGCCCAACCGCTCTTTGAGTTGCCAGCCATGACGAAGTCGCACCGCGGGCAAATGCTTCCAGAGATCATCCCCATAGCAACCCTTTACAGATCTCGGAGCCGTGTTATCAAAGCGGATCGACCTCCGACTGTTCAGTGCCCCGCAATCAACTGGAGATTCGGTCACGATGGAAGGCAACCAAGCGACTACTACCCAAGCGAAAACCATCGACTTGCGCGACTTTGACGACCTCGACTACTGGGCTCAGCAATTCGGTGTTTCGCGAGAGCGTATCATCCGCGCAGTGCACACCGTTGGACCAATCGTCTATGACGTCAGGCGCGAAGTAGCCGAGACGGACTAACGGCGGGCCTGTGCTTGGCGCCTATAAGGGCCGCGGCAACAACGGACGCCAAGTACTCTGCTCTGATCGCGCACGAAGACGCCTCGCCGTGACCCTGGCGAGGCGTCTTCGTTGGTTGGCGCTGGCAATGTCTAATTCTTGTCGGTTTCAACCGAGTGCGTATCAGTTGTGGTCGTCGTACCCTCGGGGCTTGTCTCAGTGGTTTCCGTCTTTACTTCCGCCTTCTTGTCGCAGCCCGCGATGCCGCCGACGAGGAACAATGCAAAGCAGACCGCCATTACCTGTCTCATGATTCACCTTATGGGTTGAGCGCTACGGCGAAAGTACCGTGTGATCCTTATGATGCGCTGAACGTGCAGCATATTCCCGCCATCGCTGCTCCGGTCAGAATTCTGCCTTGATGGTTGGTATGAGGGCCCCCCAGTGCCCGCAGTCGACCAGCCTGGCTTCGCATCGGGGGCTGTGCGGTCGGTCGAGCAGTTGACGTGAGGTGCACCGCCGCGACGGCGCCAATCGCTTGACCGCCCGATAGGTACACAACCCACTTCGAAACAAAACGCGCATTCTTTTGCGAATCTAAAAAAATCGAGGCGAATGCATCGGGAATCTGCAATGCGTCACCTCGTTCGCGCAACGCCAAAACGCGATCTGCGCAATAACCTCACAGTCACAGGTCCGAATCCGCTTCGCTCCATTTGAAAGGGCGGTAGCGAAATCTCGCTACCCCCGGGTTATACGAAAGGCCAGCGTTCTCGGACGCTGGCCTTTCTGTGTTCTATCGCGACCCGTGGCAAGAACTTCCGGTGACGCCACGAGTCTTGGCATCTCACGATCTGCCCAAACCGCGCTGAGCTCAACTGCGATTTCGATCGGCCGCGATCGACTCGTACTGGGGAAAGTCTCGCCTCTCTCTCAGTCTCGGAAGGTTTGGGTTAACGGCCGTTGTTTTTGCTCTGGTTAGCGGGCGACTTTCGGTTCGTCACGATACGGCTTCTTCTGTCGGTACAGTTCTAAGCGCACTTGGGCCTCTGTGCGGTCTTTGTCTAACGTGCGGGCCGGCATTATCTCAATCGACTTTGTCTGCCACTTCACGGCTTCGGAGAAATCCCCAGCCTCGGCGTATGCCGCGGCAAGCGCTCCCAAGCAAGCGCAATCCGTCCAGTCCGTCGATTCGCAGGCTTCGGTCGCTTCCTTGACCGCTAAGCTGCCGTCGCGAAAGCGTTCATCGGGACACGTCGCCTTGATCCACGCCAGATCAGCATGCGCCCAGGGTAGTTTTGGATCTATCCGCAAAGCCTCTGTGTTGTCTGCGACGGCTTTGTCGTACTTGCCAACTTTAAAGAAGACGTTGGCGCGACTGTTGTAGGCGGAGGCATATTCGGGATTCAGTCGAATTGCCTCGGTACAATCTTGGATAGCCCTATCGTATTCGCCTATTTCCCGCAAGGCGCGGCTGCGGTTGCGGTACGGAGTCGCGTATCTTGGATCGAGTCGGATAGCCTCGGTAAAATCTTGGATGGCCCGTTCGTATTCACCTTTGTCATGAAAGGCGTTTCCGCGATTGTTGAAGGCTTGCTTATAGTTTGGCGATAATCGAATCGCCTCGGTGAAATCGTTGACCGCGTTCTCAAGTTCACCCTTCTCCTTCCAAACTGAGCCTCTGCCTAGATACGGCATGGCGGACGGCTGGCGGCGAATCTCGTCGGTGAAGTAGTCGAGTGCTTGTTCGACGGTGCGCACATCGCTCTTTCGTATCCACGCGCTACCCACCCACAGCCATTCGCCGCTCACGTCTGTGACGGTGGCCGGGAATAAGATTAGCCTCGGGTCCACAGTTTGATTCCCGACCTTGGGCTGCGCCTCAAGTTTCCAGAACACCCTCTGCCCGATCCAAGGGTCGGCAGCATCGGCGGACGCCGGCAACAGAATCAGCCAAAGAGCGACCAGTGGTGCACGCAGCAACGTTGTCATTGCTTTCCCTTCGGCTCTTCGTGGTACGGTCTGCCGGCCTTATAGAGCTCAAGGTGAGCGCGAAGCTCGCTCTTGGCTTTTTCATCGGTGGCGAGTTCGATCGCTTTCTCTTGCCATCTAATCGCCTGCTTGAAGTCGCCAGCCTCGGCATGCGCCGCGGCCAGGGTGTCCAATCTGTTCCAGTCTTTCCACGCCGATAGCTCACATGCTTTCGTTGCATGCTCCACCGCCGCATGACCATTGCGATATCGTTCGTCCGGACACGTCGCCTGAAGCCACGCAAGTGCGTTGCAGTACATGGGCTCATTGGTGTCGAGCCGCATAGCCTCGGTGTAATCTTGGATAGCCCGGTCGTATTCGCCCTTGGACGCAAAAGTATTTCCGCGATTGAAATATTTCGTTGCGGACCTTGGATTCAGGCGTATGGCCTCGGTGTAATCTTGGATAGCCCGGTCGTATTCGCCCCTGGAGGAGAAAGCATTGCCACGGTTGTTGTAGGCCGCGTCATCCGTTGGGCCGAGCCGTATGGCTTCGGTGTGATCCTTAATTGCGTTATCCAGCTCCCCCTTTTCTTGCCAAACATTGCCTCTGGCATTGAATGCAGCGCCCGACGGTTCACGTCGTATTTCGTCGGTGTAATAGTCCAGCGCCTGCTCGACCGTCAGTACATCAGTTTTGCGAATCCAGGCGCGGCCGACCCACAGCCACTCGCCGTTCACTTCACTGACGGTTGCAGGGAACAGAACAACCGCCGAATCGACAGTTCGGTTGCCAACCTTGGGCTGGCTGCCGCGCTTTTTGAAAACTTTGGTGCCCAACCACGGGTCGGCCGCGGACATCGCACTGGCACTGAACAAGAGAAGCACGCCAGCCACAAGCGCTTGCTGAACAGTTCGGTGAGCCATTTTAGTGATTTCCTGAGTAAGCTAATTTCGTTATCCCCCTATCGGTGGCAGCCGCCCTTAAAGCTAACAAATCGCCAGTACGAATCAAGCATTTTCGTGTCTGGGTGCCGTGCATCTTCCGGCGGATTTGACAGCTCAGTGACGTCGCTGCATGTTCCGCAGAACGTCACATTGGCGAGGCGGTTACTCAATTGACATTCGCGGTGCACCGCACAGGCAAAAACCTTGATACGGACGCCACCGCAGGAAACGCAGGGCACTTGACGAAGCTCCGGGCCGCGGTGGATGCGGGCGAGGCGTAGATCGAGCCGAGTAGCTTGCCCCGCCATACTCAGCATCGGCGGGATTGGAAATGCTCACATTTTACGCAGCAGGCAACGCCGGCTACAACTTGGCCCAGTTGGCACTCGCCATGCACCGCGCAGTCAAAGATCTTATGTTTGGTCTTCTTGCCGCCGCAGCAGATGGCGGGCTCGAGGTGCAGTAGCTCGCCAAGATGCACGCACGAGCGGCACTCGCGCACGCTACGCAACTCGGGCTGCCATTCGTTTTGGCAGAGCGCTGTGCTGATGATCGATGTTTTGCTGCCGCACTTGGCGCAGACGAACCCGCCGCCGCCGGCCGGCTGCCAATCACAGTGTCCAGGGTCGCCAGAATTGCGTACAGGCATCATGGATCAGGTGGATCGAGAATTGCGACTAGCACGTCATCGACTTCCGCATTGTAGAAGCAGATCGAACAGTAGCCCTGAAACCCGATGGGGCTCGATTCGTCAGGCATCACCTCCATCAGGTAGCTGTTGCCTGGAAGCGACGTGCAGGTGTTCGGTGCCGAGTAGCCGTTGGTGCCTATGTCTCGAAATCCGAAGGCGTAGTAGGAACAGAGCGCCGGGCCGCTAGGGCTCGGAGTCCACACGCCCCAGATAGTGGCAAAGTAGCATTTGCCGGTCTCGGCGTCGTAGAACAGCGAGACGCGGATCGCAAAGTCGACCGTATCCTCCTCGTTGTCCAAGCAGCCGATATCGAAAATATGATGCTGCACGGAGATCGAGCAAATGTCGCTGGCCTTGTACCACCAGCCGCCGACTCGCACGCCCGCCACGCCTAGCGCAGCGGCAGTCAGCGTGTCGAAATCGTTGATGGCATCGCACTCGGCGCCGGGCCAGGCCAGCACAGATTCATTCGTGACCGAGTAGGTGCCAGGGATCGACTCGCAGGCATCGCACTCCTGAGTGCTATTGGGCGTTTGCGGGGTTTCGATTATGCCGATGGGAATTTGAAACAGCAGAGAGGCGGGCGGGTCGGGGCAGCACGGCACGTTGACGCAGCAGCACGCCGGACCCATAGCGATCTGCCCCTCAACGAATAGAATCTTCCCATCGAGAAACTGGATTTGCGGCGGCATGGATTATTCTTCCGGCGGCGCGTCGCACTCGGTGCCTTCGTGAATCTCCACGTTTTGCGCACCGGCCGTGACAGTAAACACGCGCACGATCGAGTAGTCGGCCTGGATCGTCGTGCCGTCGACTTCGACTTGTAGCACGAGTTCGGCCGTGGTTGTGCTGAACAGCGTGCTCGGCGAGCCGATGCTCGGGGTGTTTCCCAAATACTTGAAGGTTTCGCCGGTGGCCGAGAGCGTGGCGGCGTCCCATTGAACCTGATAGACGGCCGAGGCGGTCGTGAGGCCGACGATGTTGTACGGCGTGGTGATGCCTTCCTCGCCGAGCATCCAAGCGCTGCGAATGTCCATGTTCAGGCCGGATTCGGAGTCGTAGGTGACATCCTCGACCCAGCCGACGGCCTGGGCGACCAGGATGTTTTGCACGACCGGCGTGCCGGCGCTGAACACGTAATGCGAATTGATCGTGCGCCGCAAGGCGTGCGTGCCGCTGTTGTAATCGACGTTCGTGACGACCGTTTGCTCGCTGGCGGTGAGGATGGTTTCGGGATCCTCGGGGTCGCCCGTTTCTTTCCCGAGGAACTTCTGCTTGTGTTCCTTGAGATTCGGTGACGTCCACTCGACGTCGGTGACGCGCTCCAGCTCGTCCCACTCGACGGCCAGCAGATCGTACGTGGGCGGGCTGACCGAGTTGTCTTGGATGACGATGACTTTGTCGCCGCCGTCCCCGGCGAACTTGCGGAAATTGGCCGCGTCGATCGTGCCGTCCGGGGCCGGTTCCTCGGTGTAGCTTTCCAGGCCGTTGACGCTGGCGTTGGCGTCGGTGATCGCCAGCGGCGTCGTCAAGAATCCCTTGTACAGCACCGTGCCGGCCTTGGGCGAATGGCGGATGGCGTAGACCGGCAGCGAGCCGACCTCGGGAATCGTCACGCTGAAAACGTGGCGGCCGATGTACGTGTCGCCGACCTTGAGCGTGAACTTGTCGCTCGACCAGCTTCCGCCCGTTTCGTTGAGCACCAGCAACAGGCAATCCGCGCCCACGGTGAAGGGGCTGGTGCAGCCGCCGCTCGGCGTACCGACGATCGACAGCAGCTTGCCGGGCCACAGGCAATTCGCGCCGGGATCGGCGGCGGTCACCCGCACGATGCGCGTCTTGTCGGCTTGGCCGCTCTTGACCAGGTAATAGGTGCCGCTGACCAGGTCCTCGAAACAGAGAGCCTGATCGTCGAACTCAAGATCCGTGTCGCGGCTCCAGTTCGTCGCCGTGACCACTCTTCCATCGGGCAACGTCACGTTGCCGGTGCCCTCGGCCGCGATAGGTATGCCGATCGAGACGGCGTAACAGAAGTTCTCGGCCTGATCGATCCGCACCCACAGGAGTTGTTCGCCGGTCGAAGTGGGCGGCAACAGAAACTCCACCGGGCCGATTGGACCAGACGACAGCGTGTAGTAGCCGGCGACAGGAATCGCATGCGTGTGATTCGTATCCGTCACGTTGACCCTGGCGATGCAGACGCCGTCCGCCTGTGCCGTGTCGATGGTGCCGGAAGGAATCGGCTTCACCAGAACGGCAAACTTGCGGCGCTCCGTCCCGGTGAACGTGTTGCCCTCCAGCCAGGGATAATCCTCCGTCACCTCAGTGAGCAGATGGCCGCCTAGTTCGACCACGTCTCCCAACTGGCGATCCGAGCCGGTGAGGTTCTTGATCTCGACCTGGTTGGTCGAGCGGCGAGCAGATGCGGGTCGGCCTGCAGAGCCAACGCGTCCCTCCTTCCAGGCGTTGACGACGTCAACTGTGTCGTTGATGTAGCGCGACTGGTGGACGGGCGAGTCTTTGATCTTCCGCCCAGGCTGGACTTTTCGGTGCGCCATCGCTCAGCTCCAGCCCAACGCGGTCGCAAAGTTCACCGGCTCGTAGACCCGCTCCACATGCACGCGTTCGGGCTGCTTGACCGGCTTGCCGGCCACGACGTCGTTCTTGAATTCGATCCACAGGTAGTCGTGCCCGGCCTTGGCAATGCCGGCGATGTCGCCGATCGTCAGGCCGGTGGCGTTGGGCGAAGCCACGAACACGTAGTCCACCGACGACTCCGTGCCGGTACCGTCCTCGCCCGTGCTGCCGACATACAAGAGTTCGCCGGTTGCAAAGCCCCGGAAGGGAAGCACGTTCGTCGTGCCGGTCACGACGGACAAGGCGCGCGAATAGGCTTCGCTGACCACGCCTGCCGGCCATTTGACGGTGTACACCAGCTTCAGCGCCGGGATGACGATATCGGCACCTTCCACGTCGCCGCCGGTGACGCCGATCGCGCCTTTGTGAGGATCGCCGCCGCCCGGATAGCTGGCTACGTGCGATTTGGCGGCCTTGATGTTGATCGTGGCGCCGGTCGTGTCGAAGCGAAACGTAACCGAACCGACCAGCGTGTTCCGCGGCGTGTAGGGAACGCTGACGACATATTGCTTGTAGCCGTCCGGCTCGATCTGGATGTTGCCGCGATACAGCGTGCCGACGATCGAGTAGACGATGGCCGGCGTGGCGAACACCGAGTAGTTCAGGATGGCCCCGTCGTCGAATTCGCCGCTGGCCTTGTAGCGGTAGGTCACGCCGGGCGGATCGGTGGTCCACTCGCGCGATTGGGGAATCTCGTTGAACTGGAACAGCTCGCCGGCCATCAGGTAACCAGTCCTCCCTGGGCAACGCGCCGACGAAGTTCCTTCTGTTCCTCGTACTGCTGCCGGTTGAGCGCACGGATTTCCTGGAGGGTGCGAACCATCCGCTCGGCGGGCGAGCCGCCTTGTCCCAGGGCCACCGCCGCTGCGGCCGAGAACGTGCCGGCAATCCGGTTCTGCAGGTTGCCGACGTCGACACCCGCAATGCCGGCACCCGCTCCTTGCGCGTCGACCTGCTGTTGCTGCTTGATCTGGGCTCGCAGTGCGTCCAGATCAGCCTGGGCTTGGGCCAGCGCTTCTTGGGCACGTTCAGTGCCACCGTCGGTTTGCTGCTGACGATTGCGGCGGGCCTCGTCGGCATTCTGCTGAGCGACGCTTCGCATGGCATCGATGGCCGCATTGAGCTTGTCGCGGGCCGCGTCGGCCTGGCCGGCGGTGATCGACCGGGCGGTCTGTTGTGCTTCGGTAAGCGTATCGGGGCCGGTGGCCAGTCCCAGTTCGCGCTGCCGCTGTGCGATGCGTTTGCCACGCTCGACCTCTTCCTGAAAGTCGATGCCCGTGCCGGCCAGGGCCAGCTTGCCGAGGATGCCGCCCTCGGCTGCGTTCTTGAGCAGGAAGTCGGTGATCTTGTTTTCGATCTTCTCCCACTGGTTGAGGATGCCGTTGGCAGCGACGCTGAAGACTTCGACGATCCCCTGGGAGAAGTTGGCCCAGGTTTCGAGCATGCCGGCCACCGCGTCGTTCCACGCGCCTTGAAAGTCGCCGCCGATGAACTTGCTGCCGATCGAGCCCAGAAAGTCTCCGACCGCGCCACCAACAGCGCTGGACAACGTGGCCACGCCTTTGAGCGCTGCGACACGCAGACCGCCGAAAGCAATCTGGCCGGCCAGTTCGAGTTGGCCACCGAGAATCGCATCGCGGATGCTTTGCATCCACTTGAGCGTGGCGGTGGCCGCCGGCTGCACGAGGTCGACGAATTTTAGAATGGCCGGAGCCAGTGCCTCGCCAATCGCGATGGAGCCGAACTTCACGGTCTTCCAGAGGTTGGCGAGTTTGTCGCCCAGCTTCACGGCGCTGGCCGCGCCTTCTCCGCTCATCACGAACCCCATGTCGCGAGCCTCGGCTCGCAGCGCTTCCATATCCTCGATCATGGGCAGCAGCTTGGTGCCGCTCTTGCCGAAGAATTGCATGGCCAGGGCGGCACGCTTGGTGGGATCGGTGACCGCGCCGACCTTCTTGGCAATCAGGTCGAACTGCTGGTCGGGCGACATGGCCTGCAACTGCGACAGCGTGAGGCCCAGCGCATCGAGCGCGTCGGTCATTTCAACCGACGGCTTGCCGGCCTTGCCGATTTCGCGCTGCATCTTGCGGATGCCGTTTTCCAGGTCCTGGATCGAGCTGCCGGACTGGTCGGCCGCGTGCCGCAGTTCGGAGAGCAACTCCACCGAAAGGCCGGTCCGCTGGCGCATCTTGTCGAGCTCGTCGCCCGTCTTCATGAACGCTCGCAGAGCTACGCCGCCGATGGCCGTGCCTGCCGCGATCCCGGCCGCACCCACGACGGCAAAGCCCTTGGCCATGCTGCCCAGGTGCGAGAGCGCACCCCGAAGGCCCTTGAGGAAGGCGCTGTTGCGGAGCGTTAGCTCGACGTACGCGCCTCCGGCCTTGATGTCGTTCCGTCCTGCCACAAATAACGACTCGCGAAGTTATACTGGTTCGTGATCAATTTACCGAAGAAGGGCTGGCACGTGCGTTACCGTTGCAAGCAATGTGGTGCTGTTCAGTGGAGAGGATTCTTCCCGTCGAAAATGCTTCATTTGCGATACGCGATCTTTCACGGTGTCGGAATCGGTATCGCTGCGGCTGCCACGAGAATATTGTTTAAGCGCAGTGGCTACTTCGCGGAGGGCGTGTCTGGCGGACTTCTGAGCCTCGCCGTTGCAGCGATAATTCTCTTCCTCGTCTACGGCGTCGCGATTGCAATCGAATCGTGCATCATTGCGTTTATGCCATGTGCTGGTTGTCGTTCACGCGGACTTCGATTGCACGGTTGATCGCGTGATGTGTTCACAGTCCATTTGCCGCCTTCAAGATCGCCGGGTTGTACGGGATCGATTCAGTGGTTTCACCCACCGACGTCGCCCCCAAGAACCGCGCCTTACCGCTGGCCATCATGAACAGCTCCCTTAGCGTTCGCCCCTCGGGATGGATCCCTATGATGCCGGCGAACTCATAGCAGAGCTCGACGGGGTCAACAGCTTTCTGACTTCCGCGTCCAGTTGTGCATCCAGCGCCGCCACGAACTGCTGGGCCAGATTCGGATCGTTGATCCTCTCCAGGGCCCGCTTCATTCCCAGCGAGCGGACCTCGGTGTCCTTCGCGGTGATGGCGCGCAGGATCGCCCGGGTCTCCTCCGGGAAAAAATCGGCGATGGCCTCGTCCATCGCGATGGTGGCGCGGCGTATGGCGTCACCCACAAGAGAGGCCCCGAATTGTTCGTCTGAGATTCCTTGCTTCTGCGCTTCCGGCTGGCAGAGCAGGTACAGCGTATTGACCAGCAGCACGACGTCACGCCGCAGGCGAAGCTGAACCTTGCCTTCCAGGTCGGCCAGATCGACGCCCGTGCAGCCGACGCCTTGCAGGTGTTTGCAGTTCGGCTCGTCGCAGGTGGCGCTGCGTACGCGCAGGATCGTGGGCGCGTCGAGCTTGATCGTCCACTCGCGGTTATGGGCGTCCTTGAAGGTGGGCATGGCATCCTCTTAAGCGTCACGTCGCCGGCTGGTTCCTGAGTAGTCGGCGGCGGCGATCGTCGCGGCGATAATTCTGGCGGTCTTGGTGGTCGTGGGTGTCTTCTGTCAGTTGGCAATAGAGACAGCGGCCGCGAACCATGTCTTTCATCGCGCGCGGGCGCCCACACACTAGGCAGGCGTACAACTTCTCTTGTTTCACGGTCATGGCGTCGAATCCTGCAGCCAGAGCAGTTGCAGCACGGCCACATCGGACGTGGAACCGTTGCTGGCAAAGACATTGACGATTGGGTTGCCCGTGAAAATGTTCGTAGCACCGCCAACGATGTCGAACACCTGCGGGGTGTTGGCCTGCAAGTCCAACTCGGCGATTTCATTGGGGCCGCTATCGTAGAAAGTGATATGAGAAATGGCGGTGGCAAGGTTGTTGCCGTACTTTTGATTGATGGCCAACAGCGCCAACGAGTCGCCATCGAGGTCCAGCGTGATGAGCTGCCGCACGCTTACGACCACGTCGGTTCCGTTGGTAGGCAGATCATTTCCCTCGCCTCCGTCGAAGGGAACGGCTGTGCCGACGACGGTTCCCACGGTCGCGTTGTATTGGACGCCGCCATTCCAATAGATGTCGACGTTCGCGCCGGTGGTGATGCCGTGGCTGCCGGAAGCCATCGTGATCTCACCGGTATTAACGTCGGTGCGCGTGGTCAGCGTGCCGGCCTTGCCCACGGGCAAACTC
Source organism: Pirellulales bacterium (assembly GCA_041750795.1). Classification (GTDB taxonomy): domain Bacteria; phylum Planctomycetota; class Planctomycetia; order Pirellulales; family PALSA-1355; genus JTS-RE94. The sequence goes on from JBGSYQ010000401.1 coordinate 23,084, forward strand.
ACTTCGCGGATGCTGCCACCGTCGGCCGAGCGGGGAATGTTCTGCGCAATGTTCCCGCCAAGGCCGGAGACCGCGACGCTATAGTTCAGGGTAGGCATCGGCTCCTCCGGTTAAACGTAGAGTTGCGGCGCGCGGCCGTAGCTGCGGCTGGGCGTGAGATTGATCTGCAGGGTCTGCTCGCCGTTGAGCGGCTTGCCGCGTCCCACCGTGCCCGTGCAGTCGCCGTCAAAGCCTTTGCCGGCTGCGTAGTCCTTCATGCGGATGGCCACGCCCGTGCCGGCATAGAGGGCGGTGAGCAACGCTTCCAGCGCCGTGTCGGTCGTATCCTTGATCATCGTGAAGTCGATGGTCACCTTGCGGATCGTGACGTCCTCGGTTTCGACTGGCGGGGCCGTGCCGTCGCCACGCACGGTCGTATTGCCTTTTTCGACTTCGAGGTTGTAGTTGGCGTCCTTGACGTTCTCCAGCAAGGTCGCCGCCGTCGCGCCGGGCGTGGCGCTGAAGAGAATCTGCCCCTCGAAACCCATCTTGATGTTGGTTGGCATTTTTTGTGAGCCTCACGTTATCAATCGAACAGCCAGTCCCCTTGGAGTCGCCGTTGTTCGTCGCGAAAACCGCCTACTAAGATTCTCCGATCGATCCTTTCCACTGGCCGGCGAAGCGCGGCAGCGCCCGCTCGAGCGCCGGCAGCATGTACGGCCGCTCCGGGTAGTCCTCGCCCTTGTACGGTCCGCCAAACTCGTGCGTGTGGCCCACCTGGCCCGCCACGCTAGCCCGTGGGCCGATCACGGCTCCTGTTTTGTCCACGTCGAACCGTAGCGCACGCGGCAAGAGTCGCCGCCGTGTGTGGGGTGGGCTGCCGGGCGGCGACGGGTCGGGCGAAACCTCGATCGACGCCACCGCGTCCTTGCGAATCGATGCCGCCGCATGGCCGAAGTTGCGGAAGGAGGCCCTATCGGCGGCGCTCTTCACCCGCTTCGTACGATCGACGGTTCGAAACTTGATGCCGAACATCAGATCACCTTGCGATCCACGCGAAATGTCACTCGCACGATACCTGTGAACTGCCGCATTTCTCGTAGGTGCTTAGTCGCCGGCGAGACAACGATCTTGGTTTCCTGCCAGACGCCAGGGTCAAAGCCGGTCAACCGCTGTGGAGTAAACAGTTCGTGAATCTCCTGCACTAGCAGCACCAGCTCGTCAACGCTCTCGATTTGGACGCGGCCGGTGTCATCATTCTGTTTGTCCGGCCCGAACTTCTTCCGCACGCCGATATCGACCGGAACCAGGTACTTCACAGTCGATTGGCTCGACAGATCCGCCGTCTGTTCGGTTGTTACGACGACCACGTCGACGTGCAGTTCGTCCTCGTCCTTGAGCTCGATGTCCCATTCCGCATAGCTCCGCTCGGGCGTGAACGTCTGGCTCAACGTTGCCGCGGCAATCTGCGCCGTGACGGCCTTCGCAACTTCCACCGCAATCGCGTCGGACATCAGGCCACCTTCTTGGTGTGAACGATGAGCATGATCCCATCCGGTTCAGCCCACTCGGCACAGGGCTTGGTGCCAAGCGGCACCACCTCAAAGACGCAGGCGGCTCCGTTGAGTGTTGCCGCGATCCGATCACCTGAGCGCGGCTCGATCTGGTCTGAACCAATAACAATGTCAGTGGTCGTAAACAGGAAGTCGTAGGAGAGCACACTGATCGGGACTCCCTGCTGGTCGAGCACCTCGTAGGTTTGCATGTCCGAGACCGCGGTTAGCGGATCGCTGCTGGCCGACCCGCGCGAATAGACCACGCTTTCACCCGCGACGCTTTTCAGGGTCGCAGCCAAACCGGCAACAGCGTGGGACAGTGCGTTTGCCACTTTTTCTGGCAGCTTCCGCTGCGTTTCCTTGTTTCAGTTTGTCGAGTCCAAGGCGGCAGTTGTTGCCTAAAAGAGTCCTTCTAGCGTTGCGCTCACCGCCGAGCTATCGGTGGTCGACGCGCCGCTAACGATCCGCACGCCGAGGTAACGCTTCACGTCCAGCGGCACTCGGAACGTTGCACTCGCGGCGGCGGCCCCCGCGCCTCCCGCCCCGGTCTGCGTGATGATCGAAGAGATCAGTACGCTGGGGGACGAGAGGTCGCTGTTGTCACTGTGAATGATGCTGGAGGTCATGGTGCGCGTGTCCGGGACCATCGTGGTGGTGACGGCCGGTGCGCTGACCTTGAACTCCGACTGCGCCAGGTAATCGCCAAAGGCGCCGTGCCCCAGGTCGATGGCAGCGCCGTCCACGGTCGTGCTCGCGGCGCTGGGCAGCGCCCGCGAGCCCTTGACCTGGGTGTCTTTCAGAGCCAAACCCATGATTCGTTTCCTTATGCTCGGTTTGAGTGATTCGCCTACAGCGTCAGAGCTTCCGTATCGACGATGCTGTCGGTTTCTTGGATGGGAACTCCGAACGCTTCGGTCGGGTAAGGGGCCGGCGTGCCGGTGGGCGTGGTCGCGGTGCGGCTCATCTGCAGCTGCATGCGCGAGCGCCGGGACATCAGCAGATAATCGGGCTTGTAGCCGACCGGGAACTTGGCCAGGAGCTGCGAGATCAGGCCGTCGGTCAAACCCTTGCCGCTGTCTGCGGTGAGCTTCTTGATGCGACCCACGGCGTACTTGTTGCCGACTTGCAGACCCGGATAGGCGAGCAACTCCTGCACATAGGCCGTGTACGGGTTGTTATTGGAGTCGAGGACCCGCTGTTCGCTGACATCCGAGACGCCCAGCTGGCCCTGGTTGCCATAGACCCATTGCACGTCCTTGGGCCCGAACTTCACCGCCCACACGCTCGAGCCCGTGTTGGCCGTGGTTCCGCCCGCATCGACGACCATGTTGGTCGCATCGTAGGCCGCCAGCACGCCGGGGAAACCTTTCGCGTCGTTGGCGACGCCGTAATAGAACTGAGAGCCCAGCGTGAGCATGGCCGCCCGCATGATGCCGTCAGCTTCGAGGGCGATAAATGCCTGGGCGCCGTCCTCGTAGCGATCGGCAACTGCCTTATCACACTCCCAGCGGGGGTTGAGCGTGAAGCACTCGATGACCCGGTTTTCCCAGGTCGACTTGGTCGCCGGCACGCCTTCGTTGGCATTGCGAAAAGCGGTCGTCGGCAGCGCCGTGCGGATCAGCGTCTTATAGGACAGCCCCTTGATCGTGCGGGCGGCTCCCAGCATGACCTCGGGGGCGTAGGTTTGCACTTCCTCGATCAGGCCGACCGCCGCATCCGAGCCGTTGGCCTTGGCGATATCGAGCAGCGTGGTGACTGCCATCTCTTATCCTTTCGCAAAAACGACAAAGGGCCGAGCGGTAATCCGCGCGGCCCCCTGACAGGCTGCGAAAGGTTCAGGCTTCCTCGCCGGGTAGCTACTCCCGGCTTCTGCCGATCAGATTTGACCGGGCGGATTTTTGTGAAAACCGCCCGGCCCTTGAGTCTTGTTCCTCTTTACTTCTTGAAGTTGATATTGGCCGCGAACTTGGCCAGCCCGCTGCTCAGGTTGCCCGTGTTTTTCAAGGGCGGCTTGGCATGATCCAGCGGATCGGGCGAGAAACTGAGCGGAGTTTTCTCGCCGCGCGAGGCGGTGAGCTTCACCTTCAGTTCCTCGTTTTCCTTGGCGAGTCGATCGCGCTGGGTCACAACTGCCGCGAAGTGCAATGCCTGCGCTTCCTCGAAAGTCTTTCCTTGCGCAAACCACACGCCGCCCTGGTCACCAAAAGCGTTCAGGAATTTCATCCCGTCGCTCATGGCGGTCGCTTCGACGGGCGCAGCGTCGGGCACGGGCTGCTCCTCAGCGGACTCTACTGACGACGAAGGTACGCCGGCCGCTGCCGGGTCCTCGGCTTGGGTGCCAGCAGTTTCGGCTTCGACGACAGTGGGCTCTTCACCTTTATCATCCAGAACACCAACAACCTCAGCCGGCATATCGCTGGTCGCTTCGGCTTCGACGGCCGCTGCCTCTTCATGAAGAGCCTGGACCTCTGCTTCAGCGGTTGCGCTCATTTCATGCTTCTCCTGACGGATGACTTGCGCCGGCACATCGCCGCCGCGGGAAAACTTCATCGCTGCTGAGGTGTTCGGATCGTTGCCATAAGGGCAGACCGCAATTCCCCGCAGCGTCCATTGGCGAATCACCGTGATCGGCCCGGACATCTGCTCGCCGTTGACGAACGTCGTGGCGTTCTCGCTCACCTCTTCCACGACCAGCGGGCCGTCAAAGAAAATGCTGGCCTCGTACGGCACCCCTTGCTGCGCCTTGTAAATGATCTCGGTGGCCTTGTCCTCCGGGTCGGGCGAATAGGGGATCAGAGCGCCGGTGGCCACCAGCTCGCCCGTCGAGGTGTCGAACTTGCTGGCGTAACCGATGACCTCGTCATCATCGTGGCAATAGTCGAGTGGAATCCGCGGCTTGGCCACGGTCATTCCGCCCAGGTCGTGCACGACGTTGCCCCAGTACCAGTGGCAGACCGCTTCGCCGCTGCGAGCGACCAGCGTGATGGGCGCCGTCTTGGAGTCGTCGCTGTTGACCCGCACCTGCAGGTCGGCTGCGAACTGACACGCCTTGGCAGGGACCGTTTTAAGCGGCATTGGTCAACTCCACGACCTGCGGCCGATTTGCCTCTCGCATCGGCGGCAGGTTCTTTCCGACCAGGTAAAGCGTCTCGGCCTCGAGCTCGTCGGCCAGCTCGAAGAAGTCGATGCCCTGCTCGCGCAAGATGCGCGTGCGCGTATCCAGCCCGGCACCGATCGCGGCGATGTTGGCGTCGATTTCCTTGAGCGGGTCGATCCAGCCGATGCCGTTGGGAATCCAGTTCCAGCGAATGTCCCGAACGTCGGCATCGAGCACGCCATCTTGAATCCACAGGCCAATGCGCCAGGCGGTCAGGTGGTCGAGCAAGGCTTGCACGTCGGCTCGCTTGATCTTGGCCGAGAGCTCGTATTGCAAGAGTGCCTGCCGCGCGCCGCTGTAGTTGGTGAAGTTTTCGGCGTAGAAGCTATAGGGAATATCCAGTGCCTTGAGCGCCACGCTGACCATCGTCTGCGAGAACTGTTGAAACTCCGTGGCGGGAGATTTGCTCTCCAAAAACTCGGCCCGATCGCCGGGGTCCAGGTCCAGCAGTACCGGCCCGCGGCCAAAGTCGACTTCGTACCCGCTTCCGTCCTCGTCGCTGGTGGACACCTGGCCGACCGGATCGGACTTTTCACGATAGAAAGCCAGGCCGAAGAGCTGGCTCACCTTCATCTTGGCCAGCGCGTAATCAAAGCCCTCGTAGGTGTCGCGGAGCGTATTGAGGCAGGCCGCCATTGGCGAGACGCCGCGGACCTGGTCAAAGCGGTCGAAATAGCCGAAGTGATACATGTTCGCGGCATCGACCAGACGCTCGAACAGAAACGTCGGCGTGCCGCCGCTGGCATCCGATACCCGGCCGCGCTTGCAGACGCAGTAGGCCAGCGGCTTGCCGGCGTCGTCCGTCTTCACACCATGCATGAAGTCGGCCGCGCTGAATCCCTCCGGCATCCCCGTGCCCGGCGTGCGCACCCGATCCCCTTCGACCGCTTGCAGCCGGCCACTGTCGAGCTTCAACAGGAATACGTCGCCGTCGACGATGCGCCGCATTTCGGCCATCCGCACGATCTTCGCCAGTGAGAACCGTCCGGTGACGTCGCAGTTGGACGGCTGCGAAAACCAACGCATCAGCCGCTCGACCTGACCGTCCAGGGCCGGATTGCCGGAGCGGCATTGGAACGAGAACGACGAAACGTAATCCAAGTGCCGCCGGATCATCCAGGCGGCGAGACTGAAATTGCGATGCAGATCCCGGCTGCCGGACAGGAGTTTTCGGCGATCGTTGGGCAGCAGCTCGGCGTCTTCGCTGCGCAAGAGGCCGGTGGGTGCTTGCCGCTTGTTCTTTTCCTTCACGGCGTCGTAGCCGCTGCCGCCGCTGATAAAGCGGGTCGCGGAGCGCAGGGCGTTTCGCGCCGTCGCCAGGAAACCCCGATGTGATCCGTTCGATGCAACCACTGACTAAAACCCGCTCAAGTTGATTTGGGCTGCCCGCGGCCGAGCGCCGCTTTCGCGAGCGACGATCGACTTCCAGTAGTCGTATTGCTTGAGCAGGTCGCCGTATTTCACGGACCGCGAGCCAACCGTGACGGAGTCCACTCCGGCGTTGGCCGCCAGCAACGTTTCAAAACGTGACACCTGCTGCTCTGCAAATGTGCTCATGATTTAATGGTCCGCATCGCGCCGCGCGTTGGCAAGATTGCGCGGCCCGTTTTGGCGCGCAGGTAACAGGGTTACTGTTACTTTTTGGGATGGTTCCGCACCGCGGCCCGGCCGCGCCCAGCCATCAAGAAGTAGTGGCGCTCGGTGCGATAGTGGTAGTCGGCGTCCGTGCCCAACGGGTCGGTTCCCTTGGGTATCGGGTTCATGCGGTCCACCGTGCCGGCCGTGTACGTCGAGGCCGCCTCCCGGTCCCGCCGCCGCTCAAAACGATCGCGATCGAGCTCGAACACCTGGTCAACGATCTCGGCCGGCAGCCTGCCGCCAGCATGACCATTCGTGTTATTCGCCCTCGCGATCATCAGCTTCCGTAGCCCCGGAAGTTTGAAAAGTCCGCATGCACCACGTCGGGATTCGCCAGCCGCTGCGCCTCGCTCGGCGTTTCGTTGGCCGCGATCCAGGCCAGCACCTGCTGCAACTGGTTCTCGATCGCAGCAATCGCAAACGCGATGTTCTGCTCGCCGAGCCCGCTCGATTGTGGAAAGTCGAGCTTGCGGCGCAGCGCAGCAACGCGCCGCCTTGCCTTTGCCACGTCGAGCGCGACATCGTAGTCCGCTGTGTCCACCAGCTCGGCCTCAATGCCAACGAGTGCGGTTAGATCGGCCATACTTCAATCGTAATGGCTGCGCGCGAGTACAGAAGTGAGGTAGGGCAGGTACGGCAGGGCTTTGCAGGCAGGGCCTTGCGTATCCACGGTGGTGGCCCCTGCACGCCATACCGATCGGGACCAGGAAGTCACCGCACACAACGGAACAAAAACGGCACCACGCAGTGCAACGCGGTAGTGGCGGCGAGGGCCAAGGTCGCCAGGGGAGCACCCGCTGCCTCATGCATTCGATCAACGCGATCCACCTATGGCGTTCCACGCACGTCATCGTCAAACACAATATACTTGCATTCCTTGTCAAAATCGCCCTCACGGATGGCTGCATTCAGTTCATCTTCGATTTCCTTCCAATTTTTCGTGCGCGGCCGCGGAAGCGCGGTCCTTAATGCGGGAAGCACGATATCCCGAAAGTGTGCCACGGCCTTATTGCGGTCGGACGTATCGATCTGATTGGTAGCCGGCATACTCCCTGCCCTCAGAAACGTATTCGCTTTGTCGAGTGCTAAATGTGCTGCGAGCCGTGTTACTTCGTCTGCATGCTTTGAGCCATGCGGCACGCATAAAACCCAATGCCCAAGCAAGGGATGATCGCCAAATGGAACGGCACCCACTCTCTTGTCAAACTCGGAGTCGCTAGCAAAATCTTCCGCAAACCAGCCGGCCCAAGCAAACATCATCAATGGCCCATCTGGCTTGTCGTCGAGGAATTGCTTGGTCGCGTCTGAGTCGGTTTCGACCTCGAAGCCCTTAGGATCCACGTCCTTTAGCCACCTGTATGCACGTAGTGCCAGATCTTTTGGGATGACAAGCTTTGTTTTCGCAAATCGAGGCTCTGTATAGCCAAGCGCCAGGAGCACCTGCCAGAACAACTCAACCGAGTCTGCAGGTGTGGTGTTGCACGTTAGAAGGAATCGGCGGTTTCCACCGTCAGCTAGATTTAGAAATCGATCGCGAAACGCGTCGGGATGCTTGGCCGCTACTCGAACCACGTCGTCGGAAATGCCAGCATTGTTGAGCATGTCCCGGCGATAGTAGAGGAGCAGAACATTCCCAAGGATCGGAAACCCTAGGACCTTGTCGCCATCTTTGCAAGTCTTGGCGGACGCCGGAAAGACTGACTCAAATTGATTGTTTGGAAATCGCTTGGCGAAGATCGCCGAGTGGTTAACCGGAATTAGTTGGTCTGCCCAAGCGGCAATCCACGGATCGTCAGCCATTACAAGATCAAAGTTGCGGCCCATCACGTCGCGCGCTGCTTCGTACTCCTGCGGGACGCAATCAACCCGAACGCCTTGGCCCTTAGACCATTCTTTTATCTGATCTTCAATGACACGCCGGTTCTGGGAGCCGAGAGCGATTCGGATGGGTGCCGCCGCTGTTTTGTCACGTCCCTTCTGCTGAAGGCGTGGCACTGCAAACAAGGAGACAACCAACAGGCCGGCGACGAGATACACCCAGCGGGCACCTCGTCTGACATTCTGCGATGGCACCGATGCGGTCGTCGAAGGTGGCCCAACCGGCGGCACCTGAGGCGCCGCTACCAAGTCGGTCGGCTCCGACGGAGACTTCTCCCTTGCCCGCTTGTCGAGTACTGCACGTATCTGGCGTTGAGTAGCTTCAGGCAACGGCAGCATGTCCGGTGGACATTTGCAAGTCTCACAAATGTCGGCCACCTTGTCGGCGTAGACGTCGATCCATTTGTGGGCTTGAAGTCTGTCGTCCCACTGGTCGAGCAGCGACCGAGAAATGCCGAGCCATGTTTCGCAATTCAATCGTGGGGCTTCGGCCCTCCTCGATTTGAGCCACGTCAAGAAGTCCCGTCCGATTCTGACCATTCTTCGCACCAGATACTGCGGTCTCGTTCGCTCCGGGGATTACTGACGACCGAAATCCAGTTTACCAAAGACTAAGTGTCCGCTCCTGGGTTGGCCGCGAGCTCGGAGCCAACTCTCTATCTGTCGGCGTCGCGTCAGTAGCGGAGCTAGGACGGCTGGTCCGGTGTCGTGCTGTCAAAGCTGCGTCCAGCCGCCGTCAATTCCGCGTCAACCTTTCGCATCTTGACTGGCTTCTGTGTATTGACGCGATGAGAGGCTAGCGAGAACCGAATTTCCGGCCCGCGCCTGTATCGTACGAATTGACTGATCGGGCGGCGAGAAAGGCTCGGTTGGAACCGAATTGCCTTCGCCGCACTTCGGCTGCCGCCGATCGGTTGTGCCAGCTTCATAGGGAGGGACAAGCGATATTCACTGGGTTGAATTCGACCTGGGTCGTTGTTCCTAGAAAAAGGAGGTGCATCATGAAACAAAGAATGACTTCTCAATGCCTCGCGGCGGCGTTGGTGTTCGGGGTCCTGAGCATGACAACCGCTGTGGCAGCCATCTCAGGTTTCTTGGAGGGAACTTGGGTCGTGCAGTGCGCCGACGGACACCGGGACACGGTCGGTGGGATCACGCGAAATCACAATTGTGAAAAGTGCGGCAAGAAATCGGTCTCCGAAGGCGGCGCCCTGGTCGTCTGTCCGGATGGCCACGTTAGTGGCGTGGGCGCTATTACCCGAAACCACAAGTGTCCGACGTGCGGCAAGGAATGCCGACGAGACTAGTTGATCGGAATGGGCCGAACCACGAGTGCAAGGCCGGGACACAGTCATCCCGGCCTTGCTACTTGTGCTCTCGCGTCTCCGCAATAGGAAATGACATCCAAGCGACTTGCGGTGGTCATCGCCGATGCTCATCACTTCGGCGATGTTTGCACTGATCGCCATCGCCCCGGAACTTCTTGAAGACGCCATCTAATCTAGCCACCAAGTGTTCGCCCGGACGCCGCCCATTTCGCGCAGATCTGCTCGAGCACGTACTTCAACGCGTCGCAAGGATTAATCACTCGCCGGCCATTGGACAATCTAGCGAGACGGCTGTTGAGCGCTGCCGTCATAAGGCGAAGCGTTCGGGACTGGTCGAGGCTGAGATGCGTGTTGATGTGCAGACCCCACGTTGCCGGCGGCACGTCTGCGATCGGAAATTCAAACAAGACAATCCAGGGGGCCATCTTCTCGTCTCTAAACTTGGGCATTTTGAATTCCTCACCAATGGTTCCGTTCATACGTTGCAACCGACGAAGCAACAGACTCCTCGGGCCCGGTCGGTTGCACAGCGGGCATGGTCGGCAGCGTGGGTGTTTCGAGGACGCCGAGGCCACGCATGGAGCGGACGATGATCGCCTGGTAGGTCGCATCGAAGTAGTGGTTCGGCTTCGGTGACTTCCACCAGCCGGTGCGATTGCCCTTGAACCCGGGCACGAAGCGCGTTTCCCAGGTCTCGGCCAGGATGTGCTTGGAGAATGAGAGGTGGGCCGTGCGATTCGGACGACCGTCGATCGTCGGCGGATTGAAGACGCGAAGGGCGCCAGGCAGGAGCGAGCCGTCTGCGGCTTGCCCGGCGAGGAAGCCTCGAATGAGACTTCCCAGGAATGCTCACTTGGAAAAGGCGTACACCTTCTCGCGATCGCGGCGCGATACGCCACAGTCGAGGCACTTACAGGCCCGATACCAGATCCCCACGAACTCAAGGCCGTGGCCGGAATAGTCACGATAGTACGGATTTTCGTAGGCCGTACGCCGCGAGCTGCCGCAGTTGGGGCACCGGCTCGGAACGACCTCGGCAACAGATTTGATGTTCTTCGACCCCTTCGGCCTGCCGCGTGTCATACGTACTGCACTCGCTTTCTGTTGGGCCTGGGAGGTGCCGGCTTGGCCGGCGAAAGTAGCTTAATTCCCTTGATCGCCGCCGCCACGTCGGCGTAATAGCTGGCGTCGAGCCAGTGCGTGTTGTCACTCTTGGCGTTCCAGCGGCGGCGAATCGTGCCCTTGTAGGGCTCCTCGACTTCGACTTCGTTGCAGATATGTCGCGCGTAGGCGTGGTGCGATTTCTCATCGCTCGATAGCCGCTCAGGATTGTCGCTGGGCTCGCCGAAGAGCATCATGCAGCCCGGCTTGTCGGGGGCCGTCATCCAGCGGTCGTGTTCCCAGGCTTTCCAGCGGTCGGCGTCAGCGCAAACGAGCCACAGATTCCCTTTGCGCGAAAAGAAATATCCATCGCCAGGCTTTCGGTCGATGGTCGTGCGCTGCACTTCCGAAAAGTTCGCTTGGACGCAACCACTCGACCGACCGAATCCCATGATGGGCATGACTCCCAGGCCGGCCTCGACGCAGGCAGCGTAGACGGCCTCGGTGCGCCAGCCAGCGTCCACACAGGTCAAACCGATCGGCAAGATCTCCCCATCCGACTTGCAGTAGTCCGCCTGCTTGGCCTCCTCCAGCCGCGCCAGGATGGCCCGCTTGATGGCCACATCAAGGCCTTCGTCGCTGCCGTGGACCGTGCCGTGAACCTCGTGCACGCCATAGTCGATCGTCGACCAACCGTTTCCGCTGGTGCTCCAGGCTCGCACCACCCAGTGCAGCGCGACCTTGCGTACGTCGATCCCCTGGGTCAGCAACGTGCATTCGGTCGGAATCGCTTTGCGGGCATACCCGTTGACCTTCTTTTGGATGCGATGCGGCGTGATCCCGGATTCGATCAGCACGATCTCTTCGGGTGGATCGTTGTCCAATTCGGTTGCCACCGATTCCGCGTCGGTGCGTGCCACTTCGTTGTAGTAGAACTGCAGCGCCGAGAGCTCACCCGGCGTGTAGCGGTTCGGGTTAGCCACGATGGCGCCGGCGTCCATCGCGTCACGGTTGGCAACGTAGAACTCGTGCGCGGCAGTCGTGTCTTTCTGCCAGTCCACTTGCCGAAGCTGGACGTACTCCTCCCACAGGTCCGGTCTGTCTGGCCGTTTGACAAGAAAGCGAAACCGCTTCCCGTTCCAGCTCGGCTTTTGTTTCGGATCAGTGAATTTGTAGGAGACGCACGTGCGGTTCTGCAGCGTGGTCAACATGACGCGCGCCACGCGCCGCTTCTGGCCACCGAGCCAGGCGATGGCGCGGTCGATGCGAGTTTCCAGCTTCTTCGCCTGCTCCGGGCTGCGAACCGTTTCCTCGGTGTCCGGGTCGTCGATGCCGACCAGGTCGACGCGCCGACCCTTCTTTTTCAACCCGCGAAGCGCGGAGTCCAAGCCGCGCGTAGCGATGATGGCCCGGCTCGATGGCGAACCGGGAACCTTGGGAAACACGATCTCCCAACCACACCAGCTGAATCGGCTGGGTGACATACGGAATGGCTTTCCGTTGTCGTGGCGGTTGCCGCTGACGGTTTGATAGTGGGCCCGGTTGGGCGTGTTTTCCAGGGCGCGGACCGGCACGCAGACTTCGGGATAGTCGGCCAGCAGCAAGCCATTCTCCTCCTCGATCGCGCTTTTGATGCTGTCGAGTGAGTCTTCCGCGAGTGCGCCGGTCGCGGCCAACAGCACCGAAAATGAGAGCACGCCTTGCAAGGTGTACTTGGTCAGCATGCGCTCGAAGATCGTCGTTTTGCCCTCGCCGCGACTGGCCGCCAAGGCCGCGTCGTCGCCAAGCACAATCGCGTTGCGAATCGCCTCGATCATCTTCAGTTGCTGGTCGGTGAACTGGTAAGTGAACGGCCCCTCGACGCCGGAGTCGGGACCGAAGTAGTACATCAGCCATGCAACGTCGTCTGCCTCGAGCCGCTCCCGGCGCTCGCGATCTTCGCACGGCGGAATGATGACTTCCTTCCCGGCCGCTCGTTGTTCCCGCTTCCGCTCCAGATCCCGCTCGCGCTCGATGGCCCCACCGGTGAGCTTGTCGATGGTGGCAAGCGTCTTTCGTAATTCGGTGGCCTTCGCCTTGAGTTCGTTGACGTCAGGCATCGATCGGGCATGAAGCTAAGGGCAAAGCACTGGAACACAGCGGTTTTATTTCGGAATTCGGCATCGCGCTGCGCTTGATGTTCCCGCGGACGCATGGCTCATGTGTGACTGTCCGAACGGGGCATTCCAACACCAACACCGAGGAGCCGAACGATGCACGCCAATAACGACGAACGAATGAGCGGGGCGGTTGACCAAGAGGCATTTGAGAAAGTGATCCGCGACAACCTCTCGCCGGAAGGTGTAGCCACGATCATCGCCTTCCTGCAAGTGGCGGCGTTTCACAAGCCGGCCAACGAGGACGCGCTCAACGGGCTGCGGCAGGCCGAGTGGCTCGCCGACACGCTCACCGAGATGCTGGGCGTCGACGAGGTCAGCCGCCTGATGGAAGAGCTGGGCCTGTAAGCCGAAACGCCGGCCAGCCCGGCGTCGCTTGCGGGTGGTTCCGCGAGCCTGATGATGGCAGCCAAACCATCGCACCCATTTCCGAGGAGAAGAATCATGGCTACGAAGAAAGCCCCCAAGAAGCCCGCCGCCAAAGCGCCGAAGACCAAGGGCACCAAGGCGAAGCCCGCACCTGCCAAGAAGGCGAAGCCGAAGGGCGACAAGCCGAAGGGCGACAAGCCGAAGAAGCTCAGCGCCCTGGACGCCGCCGCGCAGGTCCTGGCCGCATCGAAGGAGCCGATGAACGCTAAGGAGATGATCGACGCGATGGCCGCGAAGGGCCTGTGGACGAGCCCCGGTGGGAAGACGCCTTCGGCCACTCTGTACTCCGCGATAATCAGAGAGCTGGCGACCAAGGGGAAGGACGCCCGGTTCAAGAAGACCGAACGCGGGAAGTTCGCGTCGGCCTAGCGCCCGGTCTTGGCACGTCGCCAACCACGAGGCCCCCACGCGGGGCCTCTGGTCGTTGGTCGCCTGGCTGGCCAACCTGGCTTCCCGATCGCCACACGGGCCAAACGTGGCGTTCACGTGGCGACGTCCCAAAGGGCGTGCCCCAGCTGGAAAGACAAAGGAGAAAAGAGAGAGACTTCTTGTTGTTATTGCCCTACCCTCGCGCACCATTCCTGGTCCTCGTGTTCGTGAGGCCCGGCGCAACAACTGCAAGAAGCGCAATAAGCCCTTCATGGTGGGGTCCTCGCACGCACGGCCTTCAACGCTCGTCGCTTCCTCATCGCATGTTCTCCTCGCGTGGCTTCATGGGAATTGGAGACTCGCCGGTCCGTTCGAGAATTGCGGGCGTGCCGGTGAAGCGCTGGAACCTGTCGCAAATCACATCACAATAAAGTGGGGCGAGCTCCATCAGAAACGCGCGCCGTCCCGTCTGCTCCGCCGCCATCAGCGTGCTCCCGCTACCCCCGAACAAGTCCAGCACGTGCTCGCCGGGGCGCGATGAGTAGCGCATCGCCCTGCCTGCGAGCTCCACCGGCTTCTCCGTCAAGTGCAGCATCGACTGCGGGTTGATCTTCTTGACGTGCCAGAGGTCCGTGGCATTGTTCGGGCCCAGGTAGACGTGTGCGGCGCCTTCGCGCCAGCCGTAGAAGCAAATTTCAAACGCGCCCATGAAATCCTTGCGCGTGAGCACCGGATGCTGCTTGTCCCACACGATGCCCTGGCTGAAGTACAGCTCGTGCTTCTTGAGGTACGGTGGGTAGTTGCCGAGATTCGCGTAGCCGCCCCAAATGTAAAAGCCTCGACCCGGCTCGAGCACACGGGCAATATTCCCAAACCAAGCGTCAAGCAGCTCGTCGAACGCTTGGTCCGTGACAAAGTCGTTGGCCAAGGGCCGGTCCTTCGCTCGCAGCTTCTTGCCGGTCGGCTTGGACTTTTCTGGGTGGCGGGCCAAGTCGAGCGACTGATGATGCTTTGGACCGGCAAATGAACTCAGGCCGGCCGCGATGGCATTGTTGCTGCGGGGCTCGACCTTCACGTTGTAGGGAGGATCGGTGTTGCAGAGGTGGATTACAGCACCGCCAAGTAGGCGATCCACTTCCTCCGGCTTGCTCGAATCACCGCAGAGCAGGCGATGGTCCCCCAACAGCCACAGGTCGCCGGGCTTGGTGATGGCTTCGTCCGGTGGTTCCGGGATTTCGTCCTCGATGATTTCCGCGGCCGGGTTGAGCCCGCTCTCCTTAGCGAGGTCCGCCAGCATTTCCCGCAGAGCTTCGTTGCCCGTGTCGATCTCCCGCAGGAGCTCCTCGAGCTTGGCGGGGTCCGTCGCTGCCATCGCAGCCAGCGGGTCAACGGTGGCCAGCAGCATCGCGGCCTCGGCGTCGTCCACGTCCAGGATGAGGACCGGCCATTCCGCGTCGGGCGCGGTGTCAGCGCGCAGGTGCCCGTCGATCAGCTGCAATCCTGCCTCGGTCTCTCGAACCAGCAGAGCATCAGCGATGCCGACCTCGGCCAAAATGCCGCGAAGGGCGTCCTGCTGGGCCTTCGGGTGCGTGCGCCAATTGGCCGGATTGGGCAGGATGCTCCCCCGGTAGGACTCGAACCTACGACAAGCCGGTTAACAGCCGGCTGCTCTACCAACTGAGCTACAGGGGATCGGGAAACGACTTATCCTAATTTCTAGCGGCCAAACTGGCAAGTCGACCGTGGATGCGGCACTAGCACCCTGTTGAAGAATTCAACAGGCGGATGAGCGGGCCGTTCGATCGGATTGGGGCGGTCGACCGCGGATCGCCGGCGGCCCGTTGGCCTGCATATTTCGTACGACCGCCATAAGCCGGCATTCATTCTGGGCGACGCAGCGCCTGCCGGGCCGGACCGGTCGGCGATCGACTGCTAGAGCGATGTGCCGCGCGCACGGTGCGTTGGCAGGCTCACGCTCCGGTCGCTGCGTCATGCCGCGCGTCGTGGCTTCTACAGGCTGCTTTGACGAGTCCTTCGCGCTGCGCGCGTGTCGTACTGCCGCGACTCGCAATCGCGCTTCCCCATCGCTCGTGCTTGGACAGGTTGCGAATCGCGTGCTACGATTTCGGAGACTTTGCCGTTTGCGCAGGGTCTCCCCGCCTGCCTCCCGCTGCTGCGACCGCCTGGCGATCGAAGGCGTCGTGGATGACGCCCATTGCACCGTGGCCGGACGTCGTCTTGCCGCGGCGCCCGCTCCAAAAGGATTTGACATGCCCGCTTCCCAGCCGACCGACGGACGCCGCCGCGTCGCCATCGAAAACGTCCAGCCCGCCGTCGACGACGGCCGCTTTGCCGTCAAGCGGAGTGTCCACGATCCGTTCACCGTCACGGCCGACGTCTTTGCCGACGGGCACGACGTCGTGGTCGCCCGCCTGCTCAGCCGCAAGCACGGGGCCAGCGCCTGGACCGAAACCCCGATGACGCCGCTGGGCAACGATGCCTGGCAAGCCTCGTTCGAGCTGGAGGAGATCGGCAGCTACGAGTTCACGATTGTCGGATGGATCGACGCCTTCGACACCTGGAGTCACGATCTCGAAAAGCGGCTGGCCGCTGAACAAGACGTCTCGGTCGACTTGCAGATCGGCGCGCAACTCGTGGTGCGGGCCGTCGAACGGGCCGGCGGAGAAGACGGCGCGCGATTGCGCCACTGGCACGCGACGCTGGCCTCCGGCAGCGCCGGACTCGATGCGTATCGCGCCGGCGCCGCCGAACTGGCCGAACTGATGGCTCGTTATCCCGATCGGTCGTTGGCCACCGAATGCGAACACACGTATGGCGTGACGGTCGATCCGCCCAAGGCCCGCTTCAGCACCTGGTACGAGCTGTTCCCGCGCTCCTGCTCGCCAGAGCCCGGCAAGCACGGCACGCTGGCCGACTGCATCGGCTGGCTGCCGCGGTTGGAGGAGATGGGCTTCGACGTGCTGTACCTGCCCCCCATTCATCCCATCGGCGCCACCTTTCGCAAAGGCAAAAACAACAAGACCGTGGCCGAACCGAACGACGTCGGCTCGCCCTGGGCCATCGGCTCGCCCGCAGGGGGCCACACGGCCATCCATGCGCAACTGGGCACGCTCGACGACTTGCGCCGCCTGATCGACGCGGCCCAGGCGCGCGGCATCGACGTGGCCCTGGATATCGCATTCCAGTGCTCGCCCGACCATCCCTACGTCAAAGATCATCCGCAGTGGTTTCGTCAGCGGCCCGACGGCACGGTGCAGTACGCCGAGAACCCGCCCAAGAAGTATCAGGACATTTACCCGTTCGACTTCGAAACGTCGGACTGGCGAGCCTTGTGGCGCGAATTGACCGATGTGTTTCTCTATTGGGCCCAGCACGGCGTGCGCATCTTTCGCGTCGACAATCCCCACACCAAGCCGTTTGCCTTCTGGGAGTTTCTGATCGGCGAGGTCAAGGCGCAATACCCGGACGCCATCTTCCTGTCCGAGGCGTTCACGCGTCCCAAAGTGATGTACCGGCTGGCCAAGCTGGGCTTCAGCCAGTCGTACACCTACTTCACCTGGCGCAATACGCAGGCCGAGTTCATCGAGTACTTCACCGAGCTGTCGCAGACCGAAGTCCGCGAGTTCTTCCGCCCGAACCTGTGGCCGAACACGCCCGACATCTTGCCCGTGCATTTGCAAACGCTGGGCCGGCCGTCGTTCATCGCGCGCCTGGTGCTGGCGGCCACCCTGGGCTCCAATTACGGCATCTACGGACCCGCCTACGAAACGCTGGAGCACGAGCCGCGCGAACCGGGCAGCGAGGAGTATCTGAACTCAGAGAAGTATCAGCTTCGCCACTGGGACTTCGACCGTCCCGACGCGCTGCGCGGCGTGATTACGACCGTGAATCGCATTCGGCGCGAGAATGCGGCGCTGCAATCCAATGGCAGCCTGCGGTTTCATCCCACCGACAACGAGCGGCTGCTTTGCTATAGTAAACTGGACGTGAACTCCGGCAACCGGATCGTCGTGGTGGTGAACCTCGGATTGCCGAACATCGAATTGGGATTCGTATACTTGCAGTTGCCAGAGCTGGGCATCGATCCGGCACTGCCTTACCAGTTGCACGACTTGCTCAGCGGCGGGTCGTTCACCTGGCAGGGCTCGCGAAACTTCGTCAAGCTCGAGCCCCGCACCTGGCCGGCACACGTCTTTCGCGTCGAGCAGGCGTAAGACTTATCCGACGTACTGGCGGCAACGTGCGTCTTGACGCCGACCGCCAACGTTTCAAGGACGAACCATGGACGAGCATCGCCACAGCAACGTCGCCGGCCAGCCGCCCCTGTTGCAACTGCCCTGCGCCGATTGGGACCACCTCCTCGCCGGCGACGGGCTGGCGGCGCTCGAACGGATCCTCGTCGACAGCATCGCTTCACGCCGCTGGTTTGGATCGAAGGCGCGCAGCATCCGATCCACGGCCATTCTGGACGTTTTCGCCATTTCGGGCGACGATCGCCTGGCGCTGGTGGAAGTGCGTTTCGACCGGGGGGCCGCGGAGATCTACCTGCTGTGCCTGGCGCTGGCCAACGGTCGTCGCGCCGAGCAATGGGCCGCCGGGCAGCCCGCCGCCATTTGGGCTCACGTCAAAACGGCTGCCGCCGAGCAACCGGCCGTGCTCTATGAACCGTTGGTCGATGCCACGTTTTGTGCCGAACTGTTGCAACTGATCGCAACCGAACGGCGCCTCACCGGCCAGCAAGGCCAGCTCGTCGGCTGGCAAACCAGCGCCTTCGCGCAAGCCCGCGGCGACACAGACACAGTGCTCGTGCCGCGCGTGCTCTCGGCCGAGCAGAGCAACACCTCGATCGTCTTTGGCGATCGATTGATCTTGAAGCTCTTCCGCCGGCTCGACAACGGCACCAACCCCGATTTGGAATTGAGCGCTCACCTCACGCGCCGCGGCTTCCGCCATACGCCGCCGGTGGCCGGCGCCATCGAGTTTCACCGCGGCGACGACGAACCCTGGGCGCTGGCGTCGTTGCAGCAATTCGTCGCCAACCGCGGAGACGCCTGGCAATACACGCTCGCCGCGCTCGAATCCGTGTTGGTGTCTGCGCCGACCACCCAACCGCTGCCCGCGGCCTA
>JBGSYQ010000402.1:0-15183 GCA_041750795.1 Pirellulales bacterium
AGCGGCGCCCGCGCGTTGGGTGTGGACGCCGAGGTCGGCACGCTCCAGACGCGCAAGCTGGCCAACCTGGCGATCGTAGCGCTCGGCAGCGGCGGCGGCGAACCGTACGAACGCCTGTTGCACCACGACTCGCGCGTTGTCGAAACGTATCTGCGCGGCGAGCCGATCCAATCGCCTACAGCCGGCAATTGGTGATCTCGGTTTCCAGAATGGCCGAGGCGCCCAGTGCTTCGAGCCGCTCCATGATCTCGATCACGTTGGCGCGGCGAACCATCACCTGGACCGCGCACCAGTCGGGATCCTCCAAAGCGCTGATCGTCGGCGAGTTGAAGCCGGGGGTAATGTCCTCCGCCTGGGGCAGCTTGGCGCGGGGCACGTTGTACTCCAGCAGAGAGTAGCTGCGTGCGATCACGACGCCTTCGATGCGCCGCACCACGCGATCGGCCAGTTCGGCGTGCCGGTTGGCCAGGTTTTGCACCAGCACGGTTTGATAACGATCGATCTCGCAAAGGATCCGCAGCCGGTTGGCCGCCAGCGTGCTGCCGGTCTCCACCAGATCGACGATCGCGTCTGCCACGCCCAGGGCGATCATCACCTCGACCGAGCCGGACAGATTAACCAGATGGGCCGTCGCCTTGTGCGCGTTCAGAAACGTCGTGGTGACGTGCGGGAAGCTGGTGGCAATGCGCTGGCCGTCGAGTTGGGCCGGCGTGGTGATCGGGCTGTCGTCCGGAACGCACACGGCCAGCCGACAATCGCCCACGCCCAGATCCAGCCGGTTGGCCAGCTTGGCGCCGCTTTCGGCAACCAGGTCACCGCCGGTGATTCCCATGTCGATGGCCCCCTCTTCGCACAGCACCGGAATGTCCTCGGTGCGCAAGAACGTGACGTCGACGGGAACCTCGCGGCAACGTGCAAACAGGCTGCGCTCCTGGCGGCGAAAGTTCAGGCCGGCCGCCTTCAGCAGGTCGCCGGCCACCTCCGCCAATCGCCCCTTGCTGGGAACACCAATGCGCAGATTATTCATGGTTCGCGCCTCCGGCGGCGGGCGATGGCCCGGGCTTGCCGCGAGCGGCCTTCTCGTCCAAACCCGAGATGCCGAACCGCCGTGCCAACTCGGCTTCGATCTCGGACAGTCGAATGTCGCGGTAGCCCAGCAGGACAAACAGGTGGTAGACCAGGTCGGCCGCTTCGGCGATGGTATGAGTCCGGCCGGCATCACCAGGTTCGGCGGCCGCTTCGACCACTTCGGCCGCCTCTTCCAGGATCTTGGCGCCGATCTTCTCGACCCCGCCGGCCAGGAGCTTCGTGGTGTACGATTTCTCGGGCGGATTTGCTTTGCGGTCCTCGATCACGGCCATCAATTGGACCAAAATGGAGCTCGAATCGCTCACGCAAGTTCTCTCAAGCGGACGGGGTGTGCGGGGCAGCAACTCCGGCAATTTAGGCTCTCCATCGTTGGCTGACAAGGAAGTTCGCACAATACCGGCTCTCGAACCTATGAGCACGCAACCCGAGTTGGCTGCCGATTGCTGGTTTCTCAGCGGGCCAACAGCCAGCGGAAAGTCGGCGGTCGCGCTGGCACTGGCGCCGGAGATCGGGGCCGAAATCGTGTCGCTCGATTCGATGGCCCTCTATCGCGGCATGAACATCGGCACGGCCAAGCCCTCGCCGGCCGAACGGGCGGCCGTGCCGCACCACTTGCTCGACGTGATCGATCCGGACGAAGAGTACAGCCTGGCCCAGTACGTTGCTGCCGCCCACGGCGCGGTCGACGACATTCGCTCTCGCGGGCGGACACCGCTGTTTGTCGGCGGTACACCGCTCTACTTGAAATCGCTGCTACGCGGCATTTTCGAAGGTCCGCCCGCCGACTGGGAATTGCGCCGACAACTCCAAGAGTTGGCACGCAGCGAGGACGCGCAGGCACTGCACGCTCGGCTGGCGCAAGTCGACCCCGTCACGGCGCACAGGCTGCACCCGCGCGACACGCGGCGGATTATTCGGGCCCTGGAAGTGTGGGAAAAAACCGGCCAGTCGATCACGGCACTGCAGCAGCAATTCGACCGGGCCAGATCGGCTGAGGCCTGCCGCGTGTTCGTGCTCCAGTGGCCCCGAGCCGAGCTTGCCGCCCGCATCGACGCCCGGGTGGACGCCATGTTTGCCGCGGGGCTGGTCGACGAGGTGGGCAGGCTGCTAGCTGGCGGTCGCAGTCTCAGCCGAACCGCGTCCCAGGCGGTGGGATATCGGGAGGTAAACGAGCATATTCAGGGCGTCCGCGGCCTGGCCGACACCGTGGCCCTGACGAAGCTGCGCACCCGCCAACTGGCCAAACGGCAGATGACGTGGTTCCGCAGTCTCTGCGAATGCCGGCTCGTGGCGGTCGGAGGCATGCTCGATGCTGCCGAAATTGCCGCCCGGATCCGAACCGAGGCCGAGGCATAAATTCGTGTATATGCACGTGCTTTTTCGAGAAAATCGCGCGCCTCAAAAAAAATGCCTTGAGTATGAGTATTTTTCAGTTACACTCTCCATCTGATTGCTGACGGGGGGATCGCTGTCCCGTCCAGCGAGATCGAGCTGAACCAAACCATCATTCCAGACCATCACGCATAAGACGCAACCGGGAGAACGCTCTATGACGAACCTTGCACACCGCTTGGCGGCCGGCACTTTATCAGTCCTGCTGCTTACATCTGCGGCCCAAGCGGCCACTGTCACTTACGGGCCCGTTTCGCATGGCCCCGCAACCACCAACTGGAGTGACTTCCTTTCGCTGCCCAAGTGGGATCCGGCATTATTTCCCGGTCAGGTATTAACGGGCATTTCATTCGAATTGGAAGGTGACGTCGAAGGCAACGCCGCCTTCGAGAGCCTGGATGGCGCTCCCGCTACGATCTTGATGAACCTCCAGGCGACCATCACGCTGACCGATCCCAGCTTGAACGTGCTGGCGACAGTCATCCCGGTTGCCAACACCAGCGATAATGTGACCGCGTACGATGGCGTGACGGATTTCGGTGGCACCTCGGGCAAGTCCTACCTCGGACTGACGGGCTCCGACAGCGACACCGGCAACAGCATCGACTTCCCCTCCTTTACCGGCGTTGGCAATATCCTGTTGCCCATCACCGGCACCGGAACCTCGAACGGCAGCGGCGCGGGCAACCTGGTGTTGCAGTTTTCGACCACGGCCTCGGCCAGCGCGAGCATTACCTACACCTACCAGCCAGTGCCTGAGCCAGCCAGTTGCCTGCTGGCGGGACTTGGCGCCCTGGGCCTGACATTGGCCGCTTACAAGCGGCGCCGCCGCAGCTAGGCCACTCTAGCCCTGCGTTTGGGCGACAGCGGTGCAAACTTAAACAATCGCGACAAAAACCCCACAAGGGCCGCCCGCATCGGGCGGCCCTTGTTCATTGCCGCGATGCCACCAGGCACAGCGCTGTGATGCTTCCCCCCTGCCCCGCTCACCTTTCCGGCTGGGGCCTGTCCAGACTAAGATAGGCGATTCGTTTTCTGGCAGGCGGCACGGCCCTGTCGGGGCAACAAGGAGACTGGGGTTTGTTACGAACTCACACGTGCGGCGAATTGCGGGCCGAGCACATCGGCCGGGAAGTCACCCTCTGCGGCTGGGTCGACAGCTATCGCGACCACGGTGGCGGGCTGTTTCTCGACCTGCGCGATCGCTACGGCAAAACCCAGATCGTCGTTGGGCCGGAAAGCGGCGCCGAAAACCAGGAACTGGCGCGCACGCTGCGCAGCGAGTTTGTCATCAGCGTCACCGGCGTAGTTGCCCATCGGCCCGAAGGCACGGTCAACGCCAAGCTGCCCACCGGCGAGATCGAAGTTCGTCCCACGCGGC
Organism: Pirellulales bacterium; assembly: GCA_041750795.1. Taxonomy (GTDB): domain Bacteria; phylum Planctomycetota; class Planctomycetia; order Pirellulales; family PALSA-1355; genus JTS-RE94. The sequence goes on from JBGSYQ010000402.1 coordinate 3,863, forward strand.
TGGCGCTGCTCAACAAGAGCGTGACGCCCCCGTTTCAACCGGGTTCGATCGAAACGCCCAACGAAGATTTGCGGCTGAAGTACCGCTATCTCGATTTGCGCCGCCCGGAAATGCAGACCACGCTGGAACTGCGCCACCGCATCACCATGGCTATGCGCCGTTACTTTGATGAACACGACTTCATCGACGTCGAGACCCCCATGCTCGGCCGCAGCACGCCCGAGGGCGCCCGCGACTATTTGGTGCCCAGCCGCGTTCACCAGGGCGAATTCTACGCGCTGCCGCAATCGCCGCAACTATACAAGCAAATCTTGATGATCGCGGGCTACGATCGCTACGTGCAAGTGGCGCGCTGTTTCCGCGACGAGGATCTGCGCGCCGATCGCCAGCCGGAGTTCACCCAGCTCGACTTGGAGATGTCGTTCGTCGACGCCGACGACGTCATGGGGCTGATCGACGGGCTGGTGGCTCACCTGGCCAAACAGATCCTGGGCAAGGAAGTGACGACGCCGCTGGCGCGCATGACCTACGACGAAGCCATGGAGCGCTTCGGCCACGACGCCCCCGACCTGCGGTTCGACATGGAGCTGGTGGATGTGACCGATCTGGCCGCCGAAGCCGAGTTCCGCGTGTTTCGCGAAGCGGCCGCCACGGGCGGACGCGTGCGCGGCATCAATGCGACCGGCGCTGCCGCCAGGTACTCGCGTAAAGGCATCGACGAGTTGACCAATTTCGTGGTGCAGGATTTCGGCGCCAAGGGGCTGGCCTGGTTCAAGGTGGAAGAAAGCGGCACTCTGGCTTCGCCCATCGCCAAGAACTTTAGCGCCGCGCTGTTGACCAGGATCGGCGAGCGCATGCACGCCCAGCCGGGCGACTTGCTGCTGTTCGTGGCGGACAAATACGAAGTCACGTGCAAGGCGCTCTATGCGCTGCGCAAGCGATTCGGCGAGGAGTTGAAGCTTTACGATCCGGCCGCCATGAGCTTTTCGTGGATCGTCGAGTTCCCGATGTTCGCCTGGGATGAAGACGAAAACGTCTGGGCCGCCATGCACCACCCCTTCACCGCGCCGCGGCCGCAGGACCTGGCCCTGCTGGCGACCGATCCCGGCAAGTGCCGCGCGCAGGCCTATGACCTGGTGATCAACGGATTCGAGGCGGGCGGCGGCACGATCCGGATTCACGATCCGCAAGTTCAGCAGCAGGTGTTCTCGCTGCTGGGCATCTCGCCCGAGCAAGCGCGAGAGCGTTTCGGCTTCCTGCTCGATGCGCTCGGCTTCGGCGCTCCGCCCCACGGCGGCATCGCGCTGGGACTGGATCGCGTGGTGATGCTGTTCGGCGGCCGGGACAACATTCGCGACTGCATCGCCTTCCCCAAGACCCAGAAAGCCACGGACCTGATGACCGACGCGCCCGGCGCGGTTTCCGCCAGGCAATTGCGCGAGCTAGGGTTGCCAGCACGCCGGGCCGATTCCCCCGCCAGCCGTTGACCGCCACACGCAGCGCGGGGACAATAGCCCGCAATTGGGCCGGTTTGGACGGTGGCCCGGCAGGCACTGCGAACGAAGTGAGGATACCGAACCTATGTACGCGATATCGTGGATGAGTCGTTTTGGCGCATTGGCCCTGGCGCTGGCGTTGGTCGCCGGCTGTGCGAAACAGCCGGAGCCGAAGCCGCGGGCGGCCGAGTCCACGCCGACCCAGCAAGCCAACACCGAGCCTGCGCCGCCGGCCGAGTCGGCAGCGATCACCGACGACCAGGTACAGCCGGCCACCGCGGTCGCACCGCCAGTGGTGCTGACCGACCAGTCGGCGGAACCGGCCGAGTTGCCCACCAGCGCTCTGGCGCCCTTGCCGTTGGAGGTGGCTGTGGACGCCGGCCAGAGCATGCCGCAGGTCCATTTCACCGAGCAGCACGCCCGAACGTGTCGCGTGCTGGTGGGCGATACGTTCCCCAAGCTCGAGTTGGCCGACCTCGAGGGCCAGTCCCACGATTTTGGTGAGCTACTGGGCGAAGAACTCACGATCGTCGTATTCTGGAATTCGCAGTTGCCCACGTCGCTGGAAGAGTTGGCCGATATGCAGTCGCGCTTCTTGAGCGAGTTTGGCGAGCAAGGCGTGGCGATCGTCGGCGTCAATGTCGGCGACACCCCGGTCCTGGCCCAGGAATTGGTAGCGCAATCGGGCGCCACGTTTCGGCAATTGAGCGATCCCCAGCGGCAAGCGTTCGCCAGCGTCGCCACGGAAAAACTGCCGCGCACCTACCTGCTCGACGCCGCGGGCACGATTCTCTGGTTCGACGTCGAGTACTCTCGGACCACGCGGCAGCAACTGCTCTCGGCGCTGCACTTTGCATTGGCACGCGAATAGTCGGCACGGCCGCCGCCTGCGCGACGGAATCTCAGCGGCCTGGGCTGCGTGCATTTCGACCTCGAATCGCCCGAATTCTCGGGGGATTCCGTCCTCCGCGGCGAGATCGCCTCGTGAGCTAAGCTTGCGATAAACCCCCGCAGCGCGGCGGTCGCGGCCGCTGCCGGCGGGTTGGCATCTCTCGGCTGCACACAAAGGTGTTCTCATGAAGAAATGTGCTTGGGTTGCGCTGGCCTTGGTCGCGGTGGTGGGCTTTTCGATCGATCGTGCGGACGCACGCGGCGGTGGCGGATTCCGTGGCGGCGGCGCGCGCCCCAGTGGCGGCTATCGACCGAGCGGCAACTTTGGCGCCGGCCAGAATTTTGGCGGCCAACGAATCGGTGGTCAGAACTTCAACGATGGCTCGAAGCTAGAGAACAGCCCGCTGCGTAGCAACGTCGGCAATGGGCAGTTCGACAAGACACAGGGCGCGCCGATCCAGAAACTGCAATCGGCCAGGACCAGTGCCGTCGGTCAGGCGCAGAACAAAACCTCGCAGTTGCAAGCCAACTTCACCTCGAAGAACGAACCGTTCTCGCCGGCCTGGTACGCCGATCATCCGGGCGCCTGGCAGTACACGCATCCGCACGCCGATGCCTGGGCCGTGGCGGGCATCGGCGCGACGGCGGCCTGGCTTGGTATCGGCGCCGGCTATGCCGCTGCCGATGACGGCACGTACTACACCAGCGACGACGACTCGACCGACGACGACGCGACGACCGAAGACACTCAGCCCCAACAGGAGCAGGACGCCGCCCAGTTGGCGGCCGCGGGCGCCGTCGACGTGCCCAACAACACGCAGTTCCTGCCTTTGGGCGTGTATGCCTTGGCGCCGGCCGGTCACAGCGATGCCACCGCCGTGGTGCAGCTTTCGGTGACGAAAGACGGCATCCTGCGCGGTTCGTACTGCGACCTGATCAGCGATCAGGGGCAGACCATTTTCGGCGCCATCGACAAGCAGTCGCGTCGCGCCGCGTGGACCGTCGGAACCGGCGGCAAAGCCGTGTTCGAAACCACGCTCGACAGTCTGACCCGCGCCGATGGCCAGGTGGCCCTCGAATTCCCCGGCGGCGACGTCAAGCAGTATACGCTGGCGCGGTTCGAGAACGGCAACCCGACGCCCGACGCGCAATAACGCCAGCGATGCCGATTCGCAGGTTCGATCGTAACGCTGGCACGCGCGGCCGCTCGCCGCGCGTGCCAGCGCTTGTTTTCGCAGCAGTACCAGGCAGCCTCGCCCGCCATGCGATTCCTCTGTTTCCTCGGATTGACGTTGGTTGCCGCCGCCGGATCGTCGATTCCGCGCGCGTTTGCCCAGGACGGCGACGGGCATCACTACCTGGCTGAAGAACTCGACGCGGGCGATGGTTCACACCACGCCGCCATCGCGCCCTCGCACCGCGGAATCCAACACGACCTCGGTTACCCGAACGGCATCGCGCCGCTGGGAAGCACCTGGTACGCCACCCGGCTGGGCGCCTGGAGCGCCAATCGCGACGTCTATCGCTGGGGCAACCCCTGGGCATTCGCCACGCTGGATTCCGCGGCCACGTGGCTGGGGATGTCGCAATTCCATCGGCCCCGGCGGAAGTATCTCGGCACGTACTTGACCGCCGGCAACAACATGGGCGGTCCCGTGCAACACTCGGGCAGCACGTTTACCAATGGTCAACCCGCTTCGCTGCGCGACGACGTGGTGGAACTGTTCGACCTTGGGCCTTCGGCCTCGGCGGCCGAAGCGCTGGTGCGCCGCGGCGCGAGAAGCCCACAAAGCGGTTCCCAGATGCTTACCTTGGGTGTCTACACAATGGCGCCCGCCGGTCAACAAGCCTCCACCGTGTTGGTTCACCTCGCCGTTTCTCGAAGCGGCATCGTTCGCGGAACGTTTTGCGACTTGAAGCTGGATCGAGACTTCGACATTGCAGGCGCCGTCGATCGACAAACAGGACGCGTGGCATGGGCGGTCAGGCCGGCGGGCCGGCAAGTATTCGACACCGCACTCCAGGAACTCACGCTGCAATCCGGCCCGCTTGCCGTCCACCATGCCGACGGCACGTCCAGCGAGTGGACGATCGCGCACTACGAGCCCTTGTGGGCCGAGGACGATCCGCCTTACGACGCCAATCCGGCCAGGCGGCAACAAGAGGCGGGCCGCTATCCATACAGGCGGTTTGAAAACTGATCCCTCGCGCTGGCTCAAAATCGCCGTACTTCCGTCGGCGCCGATACGCCGCTTGACACCCCGCGCGGCAGGGCCGAAGCTTACAACAGGGAACTACTGCGGCTCGACGCCTTCATTCCAGAGCTAGACACAACCTTGCACGCCAGCACCAAGTCACCTGCCAAACCGACCGCCTTGCAGGCGCAGGCCGCCGCCGAGCCCGTCGCGCCCGAGCGCCGCGCGGAATTGCGCGTGGCGCTGGCGCAGATCGCCCCGGCGCTGGGAGATCGTCCGCGCAACATCGCGACGCACCTGGCCCAGATCGAAGCGGCGAAGCTGCAAAACGTCGACCTGGTGATCTTTCCCGAGTTGTCGCTGACCGGATACTTCCTGCGCGACATGGTGCCCGAAGTGGCGCTGGCCCGCACCAGCCTGGAGATTGCGCAGGTGATCGAGGCGGCCAGCCCGCTGTCGGTGGTGGCGGGCTTCGTCGAGGAGGCCGGCGGGCATCAGTATTACAACGCCGCCTTGTTCGGCGAAGCGGGACGCCTGCTGCACGTACACCGCAAGGTGTACTTGCCGACGTACGGCCTGTTCGAGGAGCAGCGCTACTTTTCGCCCGGCAAGCGCTTTCAAGCGTTTCACTCGCCGCGGCTGGGTCGTGTGGGCATGTTGATCTGCGAAGATTTCTGGCACGTTTCCGCGGCCACGGTGATGCAGGCCGAAGAGGTCGACGTGCTGATCGTGACGATCAACTCGCCGGCACGCGGTATCAGCGGACCCAAGATCGCCACGGCCGAGACGTACGAACTTTTGGCGCGCACGTTCTCGCAGTTGCTCGGCGCGCTGGTGATCGTGGTGAATCGCGTCGGTTTCGAGGACGGCCTGTGCTTCTTCGGCAACAGTATGGTCGTGGGCCCTGACGGACGAATCGTCGCCCAGGCGCCGGCCTTCGACGAGTGCCTGACCGTGGTGGCGTGCGACCTGCACGAGCTGCGCCGCGAGCGGCTGATCACGCCGCTGGGGCGCGACGAGCAGTTGCTGCTGACCATCGAGGAACTCGAACGGATCAAACGGCGGCGCTATGAAAGCTGAGCCCACGAACGTCGATCTGGCGATTAACCCGGCGCTGGTCGAAGAGATCCTGGTGCGCTTCATCCGCAACGAGGTGACACGCACCGGTTTCGAGCGCGGCGTGCTGGGCCTCTCGGGCGGCATCGATTCGAGCACCGTGGCCTACCTGGCCGCCAAGGCGCTGGGTCCGCAAAATGTGCTGGCGGTGACCATGCCGTACAAAACGTCCAGCGAAGCCACCCGCCGCGACAGTCAGGCCGTGGTCGACGACCTGGGCCTGGCGACCTTGGACGTGCCGATTACGGCCCAGGTGGACGCCTACTTCGCCATGTTTCCGAAAGCCGCGCGGATGCGGCTGGCCAACAAGTGTGCCCGCGAGCGAATGACCGTGCTGTACGATCAGAGTGCGGCCTTCGAGGGACTGGTGATCGGCACCAGCAACAAGACCGAGTTGCTGTTGGGCTATGGCACCCAGTTTGGCGATCTGGCGTCGGCCATCAACCCGATCGGCGATTTGTACAAGTCGCAGTTGCGCACGCTGGCGGCGCACCTGGGCGTGCCGCCGGCTATCCTGGACAAAGAGCCCAGCGGCGACCTGTGGGTCGGCCAGACCGACGAGGGCGAGCTGGGCTTCAGCTATGCAGACGTCGACCGCCTGCTGGTGCTGCTGGTCGATCGGCGCTGGCAACCGGCGCAACTGGTCGAGGCCGGCTTCGAGGCGGTGTTCGTCGAGCGCGTGTTGAAGATCATTCGCCGCAATCAATACAAGCGCCGGCTGCCGGTGATCGCCAAGCTCACGCACCGCACGATGGACCGCGACTTCCGCTATCCGCGCGATTGGGGAACGTGAGCGGGCGGTTTTTGCGCGCTGTAGCCGATCGAGCGGCTTAATCGCCCGAGCCGGGAACCACCGGTGCGTTGCGCCGCGTGAGCATGTCGTCCAACTCGTCGACGAAGTCCTGCACGTCTTTGAACTGGCGATAGACGCTGGCAAAGCGGACGTAGGCCACCTGGTCCAGGTCTTTCAGGTGCCGCATCACCAGCTCGCCCAGTTGCGCGGTGTCGATCTCGGGCTCCGCCTGCGAGTGAATCTCGGCCTCCACCGCGGCCACCACCTGCTCGATCTGCTCGTCGCTGATGGGACGCTTCCAGCAGGCCTTCTCCAGGCCCTGGCGGATCTTTTGCCGGTCGAAGGGAGCGCGGCTGCCGTCTTTCTTGACCACCTTGATCGAGCGCTCTTCGCTGCGCTCAAAGGTGGTGAATTGCCGCCGGCAGGTGAGACATTCTCGATCTCGCCGCAGGCTGAATCCGCCCTCGCTGGCCTCGACCTCGACCAGCCGGCTGTTATCCTCGTGACAAAACGGGCAGCGGATCGGATCGTCGACGCGCTCGTAAGTGTTATAACGCGCCTGGCAGCCCAGGCATTCGCGCCGACGGCGGATGGCAAAGCCGTCGTGGCTGGCACGCGAGTCGATGACCCGGTCGTTGTCGATCCCGCAAGTGGGGCACTTCATGGCGAAGCCGGCTGGAGTCTATTCCCGCAAGCTGCTCGAAAGCCGCACGTGGATGCCAAGGCGGGAAACTGCCTCCATAATAGCAGCTTCGCATCGTCCGCACAGTGCTTGCGGCGCCCACGGACGAGCTTTGGGACCAAGTTCGATCCAGCGACGGCGAATACCTTTGCGGCAGGCGCCGGCAGCGTCGGTGCGCACGTTCCACCGCGCTAGTGGAGCGTCAACCCGATTCACTCGGGTGACGCGAAACGTCGCCAAAGACGCAAGTGCTTTGGCGCAAATAAACACCTAGTGCTTCGCGTGGTGGCTATCACCCGAAATCAAGCGTTGACGGAGCACTAGTGACGCGCCTCGCGGTCGCCCTATAATGGCCGGCGCGCCAGCGATGCGACTCGGGCGAGACAGTTTCGACAACAGATTTCGGCCAATGGGTTCCTACGCGGAGTGACTCACGATGAAGTGCCCGGTTTGTGACGCGAAGACTCCCGACACCGCGACGTTTTGCCAGCATTGCGGCGCGAAGCTGCCCCGACTGGGTGGCGCCGTCCAAACCTCTGCCAGCCCTTCGGCGGCGCAACCCACAGGACAGCAGCCCGCAGCACAGCAGCCGGCGGAAGCGAGCGGCGGCGGCACGTCGCCGGCCCGTCAGCGCGGCGCCATCGTCGACACCCCCGAAGAAACGCTCTGGGAGGGCAGCTATTCGCCCAAGGCCATGCTCGGAGTGCTGGTGCTTTGTTTCGTGGCGACCATCGTGCTGCTGGTGGTGGGGCTGGCCTATGCCGATGGAATCGTGCGGACCCTGCTGCTATCGCTGATCGTCCTGGTCTGGCTGGCGGCGGCAGTCCGCCTGGCAGTGCGGCGGCTGGGAATTTCCTACAAGCTGACCAACCACATGTTCTATCACCGGCACGGCGTGCTGACGCGCGTGACCGATCGCATCGAGCTGATCGAAGTCCACGACGTTACCTACGAGCAGGGCCTGGTCGATCGGCTGGTGGACATTGGCCGGATCAAGATCACATCCAGCGATCGCACGGACCCGATATTCTTCGTGCGCGGCGTGGAGCGCGTCGAAACGGTCGCCCAATTGATCGACAAGGCTCGCCGCAACGAGCAGGTGCGCCGCGGCCGGCGGATCGACTTCAGCAGCATCGAAGGCTTAACGTGAGGCTGGAGGCTGGAGGCTGGAGGCGGGAGGAAGCGATGCGGGAGCATCGGGGTCGGCGCGCAAGTATTGAACTGATGGAACGCCATGGCGCCGAGATATCGCCTGCCGCGCTGGCTCACTTGCGCAGGCCTGGCACGCGAATCGACCAATAAGCGCAGCAGTGCCCCGCAGTCGGGCTACTCGTGTACTGCGTCGTCAGCGGCGTGGCCGTTGTCGCTGGGCGCGGCCGCTTTGTCGCTGGGTGGAACGGCGCTCCAGTCGCGCCGCTGCCGCGAGCTGGCGATGTTCATCGCCTTGCGATACTTGGTGACGGTGCGGCGGGCCACGGTCAGGCCGTGCTTCGAGAGCTCCTTCACCAGTTCGTCGTCGGAGAGAGGGTTCTGCTTGTCCTCGTGGTCGATGATTTCCTGCAGCTTCAGCCGCACGGCGTCCCAGGCCACTTCTTCGCCGCCGGCGCTGACGGTGCCGCCGCAGAAAAATCGCTTCAACGGAAAGATGCCGCGCGGTGTCTGAATCCACTTGTCGTCGACCGCGCGGCTGACCGTGGTGACGTGTACTCCCACCTTGTCCGCGATTTGCTGCATCTTCAAGGGTTCGATGAACTCGGGCCCCTTGTTAAGAAACTCGGTCTGGTGCTCGACGATCGCCTGGGCCACGCGGGTCAACGTGTTGCGGCGCTGCTCGATCGATTCGATAAGCCACTGCGCCGAGTTGATCTTGCGCTTGATGTACTCGCGCGTCTCGTTGTTGGCCTTTTCGCTCATCAGGATGTTGCGGTACGTCGGGCTGATGTACAGCTTCGGAGTGCGTCCGTCTTCGAGCCGCACCTGGTACTTGCCGTCGTCGTTGAGCTCGACAAACACGTCAGGAATGACGTTGGGCACGAAGGTCTCGCCGAAGTTGGCGCCCGGTTTGGGATTCAGCTTGCGCAGCTCGGCGAGCGTTTCCTGGATCACGGGGATCGAATAGCCGGTCTTGCGCTCGATGAGCGGCAGCCGGTTGTGTTCGAGATCTTCCAGGTGATTGCCGATCAGCGTCTTGAGCTGCTCGCAATGGGGCATGCCCGGAGTGACTTGCAGCAGCAGGCATTCCTTCAGATCGCGCGCCGCCACGCCGCGCGGATCGAGCTTCTGCACGATGGCCAGCGCTTCGCGTGCCAGCGCCAAAGGATCGCCCGGCGCCGTGGGATCAATGATGTCCTCGAGCCGCGATTGCAGGTAGCCGTTGGCGTCCAGGTTGTAGATGATGCGGTCGGCCATCGCGCGCAGCTCGGGCGAGAGATTGAACCAGCCGAGCTGATCGTGCAGATAGTCTTGCAGCGACTGCGGCCGCGCCACCATGTTGGCCATGGCGTCGTGCTTGCGGGCGCCTTCTTCTTCGAGCCGGGTGCTGGACGGGCGCGAGCGCTCCTCGAAGTGGTCGGGCCACTCCTCGTCCATCTTCATCAGCCGCTCGAAGTCGTCCTCGTTGTTCTTGCCCTCGTCGACCACCAACTCGCGCTCGTCCTCGGTCGGCGCGTTGGGGTTCTCCAGGTCGACCGGCTCGTCGGGCAGATCGCTGTCTTCCTCGACGATGTCCAGGACCGGGTTTTCCTGGATCTCCTGCTCGATGCGCTCTTGCAACGCCATGATGGGCAATTGCAGGATTTCCATCGACTGGATCATCCGCGGCGCAAGCACCTGCTTCTGAACCAGCCGCAATTCTTGACCGAAAGAAAGTCGCATGGTGATGAGGGAATCGAGAATCGCCTCACGGCGGTCGATTCAACCACCGGGGCGCTATTTGAATCTAAAACTTCTGGCGGCCCGCCAAGGCGTCCACCAGGATCTCCTTATTAGCAAATTCTAGCACGCTGCCGGTCGTTATTCCCCGGGCGAGCCGCGTAATCTGCAGCGGGAATTCCGCCAACACGCTGGATAAGTAGAGCGCCGTGCCGTCGCCTTCCAACGTCGGATTGGTCGCCATGATGATTTCCTTGAACGCTCCCTGCCGCACGCGATCGACCAATGCCTCGATCGTCAATTGCTCCGGCCCCACGCCATCCAACGGTGCAATCCGCCCCAGCAGCACGTGATACAGTCCGTGATACGTTCCGGCTTGCTCCAGCGCCATCAGATCCCGTGGCTGTTCCACCACGCACAACAGCGCCGGATCGCGCCTCGCATCGCGGCAAATCGCGCACTCGTCCTGCTCCGTCAGATTATAGCAGTTGCGACAGTACCGCACGTTTTCTTTCACCGCGCGAATGGCGTCCGCCAGTGCCAATGCCTCTGACTGGTGGATCCGCAGGATGTGATAAACCAGCCGTTCGGCCGATTTCTTGCCGATGCCGGGCAGTTTGGCGAATTCTTCTACCAGCCTGGTGACCGAATCGCTTAGCAAGTTTGGCGCGTCCTGTTAGGTGACGGGGCCACCGCTGGAGCCCCCCGAAAGTTGTGACAGCACGTCGTTCAAGGCCGGCATGTCCGCCCCATCGGCCAGCGCCTTCATCTCCTCGGCGTATAACTCCTTGGCCTTTTGCTGTGCCTGATTGACCGCGGCGGGCACCAGATCCTCGATCATCTCGCGATCGCCTGCCAGCGACGGATCGATCGACAGCCGCAGCATTTCGCCCAGGCCGTTGACCTCGACCGTTACCAGGCCGCCGCCTGCGGTGCCTTCGGCGCGGCGGGTTTTGAGCGTTTCGGCAATCTGCTGCATCTTGCCGCCCATTTGCTGGACCTGCTTGATGAGCGACGCGATATTGGCGAGATTTCCCAGACCTTCGAACACGCGACACTCCTTATTCGTTGTCCGGCCGGTCGACTCGCACCAGTCGCGCGCCGAACAATTCGCCGGCGCGAACCACCAGCGGATGCTCCGACATCGCGGCCATCTGTTGGCGATGCGGCACCACCGGCCGCGGCGCCTCGATCGCGGGCTCGTCGTCGACGACGCGAAACTCGACTTTGACGGGCTGCCCGGCCACCTCGGCCAGGGCGTTTTCGAGCGTGACGCG
>JBGSYQ010000403.1:0-9609 GCA_041750795.1 Pirellulales bacterium
CGGTGTACGAGACGCGAACCAAGACGACGAACTTCACGGTCTGCAAGCCGGTTTACGAGACGCGGACCAAGGAGATCGCCTACACGGTCTCGAAGCCCGTCTACGAAACGAAGACCTGCAACTACACGGTCTGCAAGCCGGTCTACGAGACCAAGACTTGCAACTACACCGTGATGAAGCCGGTCTACGAGACGCGAACCAAGGAAGTCGCCTACACGGTCTGCAAGCCCGTGTACGAAACGCGGACGAAGAACATCTGCTATACGGTCTGCAAGCCGGTCTACGAGACTAAGACCCGCGAGATCTGCTACACGGTCTGCAAGCCGGTCTACGAGACCAAAACCCGCGAGATTTGCTACACCGTGTGCAAGCCGGTTTGGGAAACCAAGACCCGCGAAATCTGCTACACCGTCTGCAAGCCGGTATGGGAAACCAAGACCCGCGAGATCTGCTACACGGTCTGCAAGCCGGTCTACGAGACCAAGACCCGCGAAATCTGCTACACGGTCTGCAAGCCGGTCTATGAGACCAAGACCCGCGAGATCTGCTACACCGTTTGCAAGCCGGTTTGGGAAACCAAGACCCGCGAGATTTGCTATACGGTCTGCAAGCCGGTCTACGAGACCAAGACCCGCGAAATCTGCTACAACGTTTGCAAGCCCGTCTATGAGACCCGGGAACGTTGCGTGAATTACTCGGTCTGCAAGCCGGTTCATTATACGAAGACGGTGACGGAATGCTGCGGTCACTGGGAAACGAAAGTTTCCTGCTGCCCGGGCCCGGTGGTGTGCCGCAAGGTTCAATCGCCTGGCTGCTGGACCTGGGACCCTTGCTGCTGCCGCTGCGTGTACAAGCCCGGCTGCTGCCGCACGGAACAAGTCCAATGCCCGCCGATCAAGGTGTGCAAGAAGGTCTGGGTTCCGGAAGTCCGCGAGCGTCAGATCAACTGTGTGAAGTACGTGCGTGAGACGCACACCAAGAAGGTGCCCTACACGGTCTGCCACATGACGACCGAAAAGCGGGTCAAGACCTGCAACTACACGGTGTGCCGGATGGTGCCCGAGAAGCGGGTCAAGACCTGCTGCTATAAGGTCTGCCACATGGTTCCGGAAAAGCGTGTGAAGACCTGCACCTACAAGGTCTGCCACATGGTGCCCGAGAAGCGGGTCAAGACTTGCAACTACACGGTGTGCCGCATGGTGCCCGAGAAGCGCGTCAAGACTTGCCAGTACACGGTCTGCCGCATGGTGGCCGAGAAGTGCGTGAAGAAAGTTCCGTATACGATCTGCAAGCCGGTGCACGAGACGAAGACCATCCAGGTCACCCGTTGCGTGCCCAAGAAGGTTGCCTATACGGTGACGCGTTGCTGCCCGAAGGTGGTTTGCAAGCAGGTTCCGGTAACGGTCTGCTGCCCGGTTCCGAGTTGCGAACCGAGCTGCGGCTGCGGCGGCTAACGCGAGAGAGCGTGCGAAGGGGTCTTCTTCTGACGGAATTCAGGAGAAGGTCTGGTCAACATCGGCGGCCCGGTCCAACGTGGACCGGGCCGCTGTTTTTTTGTTGACGTAGCGAAGCCCCGGTCAAAGCAGCGTCGGACCGGAGCTCGCCAGAGTTACGAGATGCCCAACGCAGACTTCAGGCAATCATCGATTTGGCGACTCGTAGTTGGCGGCGTGCTCCCAGTCCTCAGGAGCCAGATCCGCCAGTAGGGCCGACATGTCTCGAACCGCGTCGCGCTCATCGCCCAACAAGGCGCTAATACGCTCGTACACTTCAGCGCTGACGAGCACATACGCTTTCTTGGTGACAGGATCAATCACGTCCACCGGTCCGTCAGGAGCGGCCGCAAGTGCTTGCCGGAGCTCGGGAGATATTTCAGGTGTCACCGATTTACCCTTTTCTTCGATTATAGCGCCAATCCGGTCCAGGAGCCACAATAAAGTGGAAACGACATACGGCGAGCCGTTCACAATCGTTCGCCGGGCAACGCGGCGGCCTGCTTCACCCACATCGTCAACTGCGTCTCATCGAGTTCGTCCTCGTGGAGATCGAGGTAGCGCACTTCCTTCTGCTTCGACTCGCCGGGCGGAATGGGCCGCAGCGACGTGCCACGGAAGAACGTCACCTTGACGTAGCGAGTAAAGACGTGGAACGCCAGGAACCAGCCCTGGTCCTCGACGCCATAGAAGGGCGTGTTCCACTTCACGGCCTTGCGCAAGTTGGGCACGGAGCGCACGATGAGCGCGTCGAGACGGCGCCCGACGTCGCGCTTCCACCCCGGCATCGCCGCGATGTACTTCTGCACCGGCGCGTCCCCCTCGCCCTTGGCGATTTGCGGATTGCCGCCGGAGAGCAGCACGACCTTCTCGCCGTTTCGCGCCTTGGTCGGCTTCGTCTCTTTCGAACCAGCCTTGACCTTTGCACGTGGGGACTGCGCACCTGGCTTTCGCGGGGCCTGGGACTTTGACTCGCTGGACCGGAGATTTTCCGCGACTGCGGCCCGGATCAAGGCCTGGAATGCCTCGGCATCGAGCGACTCTCCCTCCCGGATGTCGATCGCGCGGCGCGTGTTTCCTTCGAGGCTGGCGTTGAAGAGCCGCCGAGGATCCTCTAACGCAGCGCCCCGTGCGAAGGTCAGTTTCACCACCTGTTTGTAGGTCTCGCCCGTGCAGACGATCCCGCCATGCGACCAGACTGGCACGCCCGCCGGGTTCGTGGGCTTTTGCCATTTGCAATCCTCCACGATGTCCGGGTCCGCCTCGTGAATCAGACGGCGAACTTCCGCCAACATCTCCCCGCGCCATCCACCCACCGCGAGAATCCGCCGCTCGACAAGCCGCGACGCGTCGACCACGCGCGACGGACGCTTGGCCGCCTTCGTTACGGGCCGCCTGGCGGGAGCATTCTTTGTATCCTTCGCTGACTTCTTGGACGACTTGCCGGGCATCGTGCTCACTCCAACGGAGGTACTCACTTGTTGTTCCAGCGTTGAGTTCGCGGGGGGAGGTTGCACAGAGTTTCTTGAATCCATCGCGCCACGAGGAAGTCCGTGGTTCCCATTGGAGGTCACGCTTGGTCCTGGCGTTCGACGCGCCCCGCTTTTCGTTCAATAATATAAACCAGCATTTCCCCGAGCGACTGGCACGCCGCGATTTCGTCGATGCGGCCGGGAAAAGGAGCTTTCAGGAGCTTCGCGACGACAGGCAACCAATCCCTGAGTAGAGCGGGATCGGGATCAAGTTCCTGCCGCGAAACGTTGTCTGTGCGCGGTAAGCCGAGGGATCCGCGCCGACGCCAGGGATTGGCAGTCCGTTGAATTCATCAACCGCCCGGTAGACTGAGGCTTGAAACAAAACTACTGCCAGCAACAGCCGACAACCATTCGTTCCACCCCCGCCGGGGCGGTGGGGAATGAAGATATGCTTTGCCGCGGAGGTGCATATGAGTCGAGTGAGCGTTGTCGCGTACGACGAACGATGGCCGCATGCATTCGCAGTGTCGTCAGAGGAAGTGTCTGCGGCCCTGAGGAGCAACCTGATCGAAATCCATCACATCGGCAGCACATCGATACCGGGCATCTACGCCAAGCCGATCATCGACATGCTCGCCGTCGTTCGAGACCTCACGGCCATCGACCAGAGGACGGATCGCATGGAATCTCTCGGATACGAGGCCATGGGCGAGTTCGGGATTCCCGGTCGAAGATACTTTCGTAGGAACGCCTCGAACGGCCAGCGAACCGAGCACGTCCACGCGTTCGTGGTAGGTTCCGTTGACGTCCTCCGGCACCTGGCCTTTCGGGACTATCTTCGTGCGTTTCCGAAAATCGCGGATCGGTACTCCGACCTCAAACGAAGACTGGCTGCAGCAAACACCAACGATATCGACGCCTACATCCATGGAAAGAATGGCTTTATCAAGGAAGTCGAAGCAAGCGCGCTTGCGTGGCGCGAGGGGCACTCAGGTTAGACACACGGGCAAATTGACGAGCCTCGCGACAGCAGTCTGCTAGCTGCCAACGGAGTTCCCTCGTGGCCTGTGAAGTTCATATGCAGAGTGCCGGTGGGCAATCCACGTGGCCGCTCGATGCTCGGGGAAAAAAACTGCCCTTGCCATGCCTCAAGCTCTGAGGTACAAGCCCGCCTCGAACTTTGAGGTATGGGGCAAGAGGCTGGAGGCTGGAGGAGCAAACAACGAATCGCCGACGTTTGCCCGTCCGTTCTTCTTCCTCCCTCCTCCAGCCTCCAGTCTACTGCCCGAGGCCCTTCCACATGCCGCCACGAAAATCCAACCCTGCGTTCTTAAACGGCGTGCCAGAGATGCTGCTGCTGGAGCTTTTGGCGCGGCGTCCCATGTACGGCTATGAACTGGTGCAGGCGATCAAGACGGCCACCGGCGGGCAGCTTGAGTTCGGCGAGGGCTGCGTCTATCCGATCCTGCACCGGCTGGAAGAGCAGGGCGTGCTCGTGTCGAGCCGCCAACTGGTCGGCGGGCGGCAGCGGTTCGTTTACGAAGTCACCGACCGCGGTCGCGGGCAACTGGCCGAGACCATCGGCGCGTGGCAGCGCGTCGTGGCGGCCATCGACCACGCTTTGCAAGGAGGCGAACGTGGACGCACGGCCGTGGCTTGAGCAAGTGCGGCGCGAGCTGCGCCGACGGAAACTACCGCCGAAGTACGTGGAGCGGTTCCTGTCTGAGTTGTCTGATCACATCTTCGATTCTGTGGAGGATCCCATGAGCACGGATGCTAGAGATCTGCACAAGGCGGCCCATCACCTGGGCACGCCGCGAGAGATCGCCACTGCGGCAGCCAATGAGTATCGTCGCGGCCATTTCTGCCGGCGCCACCCGGTGTTGATGTTCGTCGTGCTGCCAATTGTCGTATTGCCGGTGGCCTGGGCCGCCAGCCTGATCGTCCTGTTGGCATTGGCCAAGGCGTTTGGCCTGGTGACGGGCGGAGCGGGCATTGGCGGCGCGGTCTATCGCTGGGCGGAAGTCAACGCCCAGGTCGTCATGTTGGCGGTGCTCGTCCTGCCGCTTTGCATTAGCGCGGCGCTGATTTGCCGCGCCGCGAGCAAGTCGGGGGTGAGTTGGAAGTGGATGCTGGCGGCCTGCTCGATCCTGGCGCTGATCGGCGGCACGGCGGTGGCAAACATGGTCCTGCCCGGCGTCATCACCCACGGCAACTCTTCCTTCGGCTTCGGCATTAGCGCGCATCCCAGCTACGCGCAGCTCTTGCAGTTTGCGGTGCCGTTGGCCATCTGCGGCTGGGCCATCTGGCGACAAACGAGCCAGGGACGCGGGCAACTCGCCCGTTGAGTGTCGCGGGCAACGCAAGGCAAGCGGCAGACGGGCGTGGCACGGTTCGGTTTCGTTCGGCCCGTGCCACGCCTACGCGCGCTCGATCGGGCTTCATGCGGCATCTGCTGGCGACTCGGCATCCGAGAGATGGGCGGCACCTGTGGCCGGCTTTGACCAATGCGGCCGCAGCAGGAGGATCAGCGCGGCGAAGTCATAGGCCGCGTGCGTCACGACGGGCGTCAAAAGATTGCCGGTCGCATGGAGCAACCAGCCCAGGTAGACGCCGATCAAGCCCGCCAGCAGCGCATACATGAGAGAAATCGGATGAGCCGCGCCGAAGACCACGGCCGCAACCACGATGGCGAACCAATTCCAGCCGGTATACTGCACGATTCCGACTTGCAACACACCCCGAAACAGCAATTCTTCGGCCAGGCCGGCGGCCAGCGAAATCAGCGCGAGATCTGCCAGCGTGCATCCTCGCAAGAAGGGGACCAATTGCGTTTCAACAAGTTCGAACAGCGACCGCAATGGCCCGACAGGCCAGCGTTGCACCAGCATGAGGAGCACGACCATGGGCGCCGCGGCGATTACCCCCTGCACTGCCGCCGCTGCCGTCCATGAGATTTGCGCAAGCGGCGGTTGATCCAGAAACCAGCCGGCGGCCAACGCGACAAGCGCCAGTCCGCCTTCGGTGACCAGGACCAGCATCAGCACGCTGCCACGAGTCATTGGTGCGGTGGCCATCAATGGTTCGACTCACCCGATCCGATCGGCCCCACGGAGCTCGGCAAGCCGGACGAGCGCGCCGACCTGGATGCGCGTCGCTCGCGCAGCGCATCGATGCTCAAGGGGCCCGCGCCCATCGCCGTCAAAAACACCAGCCCGCCGGCGATCGAGACGTTCTTCATGAATTGAATCATCTGGCCCTGGGCCTGATCCTCGGGCACGGCCCAAAAGTTGTGCATGATGACCGACACGGGCACCAGGAAGAGCAGCAGCACGGTTGCGCCCCAGCGGGCATACAGCCCCAATACGACCAACACGGCGCCGACGAGCTCCAGTCCTACGGCGATCGACAAGAGCACGTCGGGGGCGGGCAAGCCGCGGTCGGCCATCATTTCCGCGGTGCCTTGCCACCCTTGCAGCTTGCCGACGGCGCTCATGATAAAGATCAGCGCCAACAACAAGCGGCCGATCGGCGCCAGCCATCCGACGGGATGCGGTGACATGGAGAGTCCTCCCATGGATTTCGTCAGCAATGGTTCGCCACGACACTCATTGTACGCATCCGCGCCGAACGCGGGGACACCGGTTGGCGCGCGGTGAGCCGCAGTGATCGGCATGCGAAAACCTGGGCCATTGTGTCGCGCCTCGAACCAAGCTATTTCCTTACTTTTCCACGACTTAAGGCTGCTTGACGATGTGGGGGCGGTGCTGCTAGATTGGCCCGCTTCGTATTGTCTTGCGCAGCGCGCGTACACCACGCCTCCCGGTTTGCGCAAAGGACCCCGTTCGCCGAAAGCTTGGGCGGACCCTCAATCACGCTTGCAGAGGATTTTGGTTTGATGGCCAAGGAACAGAAGTACGTCTATTCGTTTGGACCCTCGGGCACGGATGGCAGCGCGGCGATGCGCGAGTTGCTGGGCGGCAAGGGGGCCAACCTGGCCGAAATGACCAACCTCGGCCTGCCCGTGCCGGCCGGATTTACCATCGGTACCAACATCTGCAACTACTACTACGACCACGAGCGGACCTATCCGGCCGAGCTGCGTGATTTGGTCGCCAAGGCCATGGCTAAGGTGGAAAAGGAGATGGGGGCGAAGTTCGGCTCGACCGAGAATCCGCTGCTGGTCTCGTGCCGGTCTGGCGCCCGCGATTCGATGCCGGGCATGATGGACACCGTGCTCAACATCGGCCTGAACGACCAGACGGTCGAGGCGCTGGCCAGGCAATCGGGCAACGAGCGGTTCGCCTGGGACAGCTATCGCCGCTTCGTGCAGATGTATGGCGACGTGGTGCTGGACATGAAGCCCAAGACCAAGCACGACCACGATCCGTTCGAAGTGCTGCTCGACGCCAAGAAGAAAAAGGCCGGCGTAAAGAACGACTTCGAGCTGACCGCCGCGCAGTTGAAGGAGCTGGTCGCCGAGTTCAAGTCGGCCATCAAGGTAGGCACCGGCAAGGATTTTCCCAACGAGCCGATGGAGCAGGTCTGGGGCGCGATCGGCGCCGTCTTCGGCAGTTGGATGAACGACCGGGCCGTGGTCTATCGACGCACGTACGGCATTCCGCACGACTGGGGCACAGCCGTCAACGTGCAGGCCATGGTCTTCGGCAACCTGGGAGACGATTGCGCCACCGGCGTGGCCATGACGCGCGACGTGGCCCTGGGCGAGCCCGGCATCAACGGCGACTACCTGATCAATGCCCAGGGCGAAGACGTGGTGGCCGGTATTCGCACGCCCGAGCGCATCGAGGAAACGCTGCAAAAAGCGATGCCCAAGGGCTATGCCGAACTGGTCGAGATCGGCAAGAAGCTCGAGTCGCACTATCGCGACGTGCAGGACATCGAGTTCACGATCCAGCGCGGCAAGGTGTGGATGCTGCAAACCCGCAACGCCAAACGGACGGGGTTCGCCGCGGTGCGCATCGCCGTTGACCTGGTGAACGAGGGATTGATCGGCGAGGAAGACGCGCTCAGCGCGAAGCGCATTCCGGCCGACGACTTGAACCAGTTGCTACAGCCGATCAACGATCCCGAAAGCAAGCGGGCGGCGGTGTCTGCCGGGCGGCTGCTGGCCAAGGGCATCAACGCCGGTCCGGGCGCGGCGTCGGGCAAGATCTGCTTCCACGCATCCGACGCCGAGGCCGAGTGGCTCAAGGACAAGAACGTGCAGCTCATCCTGGTGCGCCGCGAGACCAGCCCGGAGGATCTGCGCGGCATGAAGATCGCCCAGGGCATTCTCACCGCATTTGGCGGCGCCAGCTCCCACGCGGCGCTGGTCAGCCGCCAGATGGGCAAGGCCTGCATCGTCGGTTGCGGCGAATTGAACATCGATTACATCGCAGCGACCGTGTCGGTCAACGGCAAGGTGCTCAAGGCCGGAGACGTCATCTCCATCGACGGCTTCACCGGCGAAGTCTTTGACGGCGCGATTGAAACGCGGCCCAGCGAGATCCTGGAAGTGCTGATTTCCAAGACGCTCAAGCCCGAGCAGGCCGGCACCTATCAGCGCTACGAGCAACTGATGCAGTGGGTCGACAAGCACCGCAAGCTCAAGGTGCGTGCCAACGCGGACGAGCCCAAGCAAGCCACCGAAGCGATCGCTTTCGGCGCCGAGGGCATCGGACTGTGCCGCACCGAGCACATGTTCTTCGACCACATCGACGACTTCCGCGAAATGATCCTGGCCAACACGGTCGAAGATCGGGAAAAGGCCTTGCTCAAGCTGCTGCCTCACCAACGCAAGGATTTCGAGGGGCTGTTTCGCGCCATGGCCGGCCGGCCGGTGACCATCCGCCTGCTCGATCCGCCGCTGCACGAGTTTTTGCCGCACACGGCCAACGAGCAGGCCGAGTTGTCGAAGAAGATTGGCGTGCCGACCGAGGTCATTGCACGGCGCGTGCAAGAGTTGCACGAGTTCAATCCCATGCTCGGTCACCGCGGCTGCCGCTTGGGCATCGTCTATCCGGAAATCACGCGGATGCAGGCCCGGGCCATCTTCGAGGCCGCTTGCGACATCAAGCGCGGCGGCAGCGACATCGTTCCGGAAGTGATGATTCCGCTGGCCGGCTTCGCCACGGAGTTTCACAACCAGGAGAAGATCGTACGAGAAACGGCCAGCAAGGTCTTCGCCGAGCAGGGCGTGCAGGTGGACTACCTGGTGGGCACGATGGTCGAGTTGCCGCGCGCGGCCGTCTGCGCGGATCAGATCGCACGGCACGCCGAGTTCTTCAGCTTTGGCACCAACGACCTGACGCAAACCACGCTGGGCATGAGCCGCGACGACTATGGCTCGTTCATCAACGAGTATCGCGAAATGGACGTCCTGCCGAACGATCCGTTCCAGACGATCGATCGCGACGGGGTCGGCGGGCTGATGAAGCTGGCCGTTGCCGGCGGACAACGCGTGCGGCCCGAGATCAAGCTGGGCATCTGCGGCGAACACGGCGGCGATCCGGCCAGCGTGATGTTCTGCCACGAGATCGGGCTGAACTACGTGAGCTGCTCGCCGTTTCGCGTGCCGATCGCGCGGCTGGCTGCGGCACAGGCGGCCGTGGCCGACGGCAAGTCCAAGCAATAAGTCC
>JBGSYQ010000404.1:0-5172 GCA_041750795.1 Pirellulales bacterium
GACCGCGTGGCCGCCGCCTGCGCCGGGCACGGCAAAGCGTGGGGCATCGTGCCGGCCAGTCCGGCGTTCGCCGACCGCTGCGTGGAAAAGGGCTGCCGCATGCTCACCTTCGGCAGCGACGTAATGGCCATGCGGCTGGGCGTTCAGGCCGTCAAGACGATGTACGCCGCACAGTTCGGCTCAGCGTGAGCGCGGCGTGCGATGCCGACCGGCGAGTGTCATAACTGCGCGTCCAGCGTCACGCTGGGCGCCGATCCGCGTGCGATGCCTCGCACGTCGTCGCGCGCTCGAAAGAACGCGTCGATCACGCCGGCGTCCCATTGCTTGCCGGCGCCGTCGCGCAGAATCGCGTCGAGCTTTTCGTCGGGCATGCCCTTGCGATACGGACGATCGCTGGTCATGGCGTCGAACGCGTCCGCCACGCCCACAATGCGCGCCAACAGCGGAATCTCGTCCCCCTTCATGCCGCTGGGATATCCGCGGCCATCCCATTGCTCGTGATGGTGCAACACGGCGGGCAACACGTCGTCAAGACGTTTGATATCCACCAGGATCTTGTAACCGATCTGAGCGTGCGTCTTGATGTGCTCGTACTCCTCGGCCGTGAGCTTGCCCTCCTTGCGGAGCACCAGGTCGTTGATGCCAATCTTGCCGACGTCGTGCAGCAACCCCGCGAAGTAAATCGTGTCAAGCTGCTTGCGGTCGCAGCCCAGTTCTTCGGCCAGCCGCACGGCGATGCGTGCCACGCGTTCGCTATGGCCGCAAGTATAGGGATCCTTGGCATCGATGGCCGAGGTCAGTGCCCGAACCACGCCCGCGAACAGTTCACGCTGTTGGCGATAGAGATCGGCGTTGCCGCAATGAATGCCGAGCAGGACGCCCACCGAGCCGAGCAAGCTCGCCTCGACCGTGCCGAATTGCCCGCCGTCGATGTGGTTGAATGCCGCCAGCCAGCCGAAACAGTTCTCGCCTTCGCTCAACGGCACGACCATCAACTCGTGAATCTCCGGCCAGGCCCAATCGGCCTGCGCCGTCGTCGACGGGTTGACGATCATTGGTTGCTGGCCGGCCTTTATGGCCAGTCGTTTTACCAGTTCGGCCATTCCCGCCGCGTCCAAGGGGCAGTGGCCCAATGACAACAACGGAGCGGCATCGCCCGTGGGTGGCGCGCTCTCGCCATCCGGCGATACCCAATAGATGGCCAGCGATCGCGCCGGCACCACCTCTGACAGCCATTCGAGCGCCAGCGCGCCCAGTTCGCGGTCGCTGCTGGTGAGCTTCAACTTCTGGGTAATGCGGTGCAGCAGGCTGATCTCTTCGTACGTTGCCGACAATTGCAGCGAAACGTCCTGCGTTTCCGACTCCAACATCGCAACGCGTTGATCGGTCGCCAGACGGTCGACGGCCATTTGCCCCATGGCCAACAGGCTCTGCGGCGTCCACCGCGTCTGCCGCGCGATCCAGGCGGCTGTCTCGTCGGCAGACGTTCCCAGCCGCTGGGCGGCGCGCAACAGTTGCTCCTTTGACAACTCCACCGTCGAGACGAACAGCCCCATCGCGACGCGGCAGCCGTCCGCGGCGTCCGGCAGCGGAATAGCCAATACCAACAGCGGCTCTTCATCGTCGAGCAACTCGGCACGACCACGTTCGGCGACAACTCGACACAGCGCGCCCAGCATGGCCACGTCCATTGCTCCTTGCTGGGGCGCATGGCACAACACGTCGCCGGTATCCGCGTCGACCAGATGAAAATCGACGCCTAGCCATGCGCGCAGCTTGGACAACGCCTGCAGGTCGGCCGACGAACTCGATGCCGGCGGTCGTAGCGAGTCGTATTGCGTGGACAGTGACGCGCGTTGTGTTGAAGTGTTCACGGGCAAAACCTGCCATGAAGGAACCTTATTGCGATCCTAACTCCTTAAAACTCTAGGTCATTCCGCTTGGCAGTCGGCGCCGTACGGTGCAAACCCAACAGCTTCCCCGTAAGGAGGCGGGGGTTGGGATGCGCGGGTTAAACGGTTGCGACCAGGGGATGCACCAAGCGGCTACGTGGGGCGTCGTTGCCACTGGCCGCCGATGGTGTCTTCGTACCCTGGCGCACAGGGGGTAGAGATATGCCTAGCTTTGCTGGCGGTTGCGATAGCGGACGCTGACGCGCTGCAACAAGGCCCGCTCTTTGGCCGTCAGGCCGTTCATGCCGGACGCGTGCAAACGGGAGAGGATTTCATCCACCTGCCGTTCCTCATCGCGCTCCTGCGACTCGCGGCGCTGCTTGCGCAACTCGCGGCGCGCGCTGAGCCAGCGCTGCACGAGTCCGGGAGGTCTCGGCCGTGGCTGTGAGCTGCGCTCGAGACTCGTGTAACCTTGTGAAAAGTCGTAGTTGAATAGTTCCTCGTCCCACTCGGCTTCCTCGCTCTTGTTGGCTTCTTGCGCAGCGCAGAAATACACGAGGATCGCCAGCATTACCAGCGGCAACCAGGCGGGCAACGCCCAGGCAGTGGCCGCGTCGCTGATGAACCAGGCCCAAACGCACAGCAACAGCGCCGTCAACTTCGAAATCCGCACTGCCACCAGGTTGGCGCCCCGGACGTCGAGCGCCGGCCAGAGCAGAGCCCGCAAAATCCGCGCGCCGTCCAGTGGAAATGCCGGCAGCAGATTCACCACCAACAACAGCCAGTTCGTCCAGAATGCCAACTTCAGCGCCACCGTCCACCAGGGACCTTCGATCAGCCCCACGGGCTCCAACGGCGCCAGCAAGATTGGCACGCTCACGCCGGCCAGCAGCAACAGCGGCAGCGTGAGCAGCAGCAACACCAGGTTTACGAGCGGACCGGCCAGGATCGTAATCAACTCGGCGTGCGGTTCGCGCGGTGCGTCGTAGCTGCCGAGTCCTCCCAGGGGACCGATGACAATCCGTTCGACGCTGCTGCCGACACGTGTGGCCGCCAGTGCATGTCCCAATTCGTGGGCCACTACGCTCGCGAAAAGGATGCCGACCGCCAACGCGGCACTGCCCCCTCCGCCAGGCTGGCCGGAATGGGTCGCCAGCAAGAATGCAAACACGGCGACCACGAGAAACACCGCGTGCAGGCGAAACTGCACCCGCCCCCAGCGGCCAAGCGACATACTCCAGCCCGATGAATCGCTCATAGATTCGACGCAAAAATGGCGCTTTGCCCGGACGCGGCTTGGGGGATCACCCCGCTCGGTTTATCTTAGCAACGAGCAATGTTTCAGGCAACGTTTCTGGCAACCGAGTATCCAACGCCATCATGTCGCACCAACCGGAAGAATTACTCGTATCGCGCAAATTCCGCGTCGTTCGCCACGTGGCCACCGGACGCGACGGAGAGCCGCACGTCAAGGACGTGGTCGTTCATCCCGGCGCAGTCACCATTTTGCCGCTGTTGGACGACGGCCGCGTCTGCCTGATCAAGAACGAGCGGATCGCCGTCGGCAAGACGCTGGTAGAACTGCCCGCTGGAACGCTCGAACCCGGCGAGGATCCGGCCGCCACGGCCCACCGCGAATTGATCGAGGAGACCGGCTTTCGCGCCGACCGCCTAGAAAAGCTTTGCGAGTTCTTCATGTCGCCAGGAATCCTCAACGAGCGCATGGTTCTCTACGTCGCCCAAGGTCTGCACGCCGGTGACGCCGCGCTCGAAGCGGGCGAGAACATCGAGCCGCTGCTGGTAAGCTGGGACGACGCCATGCGGATGGCCACCGACGGATCGATCGAGGATGCAAAGACGCTGGTCGGACTGCTGCTGTACGACCGCTTGCGAACGCCACGTTGATGGGCCGTTGAATCCTCGGCTTACGCGCGGTGTTGCAAAACGATGCAGGCCGCAGCCGCGCTATGAACCGGAACTGGCGTTGCTGAGCGAGTCGCTGCTGTTCTGCAGGCTCTTGTTGGTGGCCTGACCGACCAGCACCACGGCGGCGAAGGCCGTCATGAAGACCAGGCCCAGCATGACCGCGTATTCGACGGCCGTCGCAGCATCACGTCGCCGGAAGAATCGCAACAGCCGAAGACTCATCGCAGTTCCCTGGAGGCAGTGCTCGATCGATGGAGGGTACAGCGGCCCCCCTGTAAAAGGCACGAAAACTCTACCTCGCGCCCGGCCGGTGTCAAACCTGCCGATTTTGCGGGGCATTCGTGGCGGTGTTGCGCCTTTGATGTTTACGCCAATTTCGCCGGCACCGGTCACTTCGCCGCGGAAGAGTCAACCGGCAAATAGAGGACGCTCGTGTCGCATCCGGGTGGACTGTCCGAGTGCAGCGGCGCGTTCCACCGCGTGATGCGCGATGCGGCGGTTGGCTCGTGCGCAGCGCCGGCAAAGGTCACTTCGCTTCGTACCAGGCCGGCGATTTCCAACTCGTCCTCGGGCAAAGGCTGATCGCGCCCCGCAGCGCCGCGCCATACCGCCACCGCCGTCTCGGCAGTCACCAGCGATCCTTGACCGTTCCAGGATATCGTTCGCAGCAGCGGCTCAGGCTGCACGGGTCCGGCAAGAATCAAGAGCGCACCGTGCGGATTGGTCACAAGCGCACTGTCGTTCACGGTCACGACGATTGCGCCAAGTTCGCCTTCGGTGCGTCGGTAGTGACACTCCAGCACGGCGCAGTCTCCCCGCGTGGTGGCGTGTTGCAACGAGATGGCCAGCGTCTGTCCCGCGCTCGGAGGAGCGTGCCGTCGCACGATCGGACCGGCGGCGACGCACAGCGTGTTCGACATTTCGACGCTCAAGCCCGACCCGCCGCGGCAATCGACCACGGCTTGCACTCCGCGAAATACGCAATCGGTGAATGCCAATTCGCCGTCGTTGCCGTCGGCTGCATCGGCCGATCCACTCCAGGCAATAGCGACGGGCGCCGCGTCGCTCGGCGTCGAGAACGAGCATCCACGAAATTCGACGCGTTGCGCGGCGATCGACAGCATCGAGGCCGCAGCAGTTCGGCCAGCGCCTCGCTTCGCGTCATCGTGCCAGACGAAGTCCACGCCTTCGAAGCAGACGTCTTCGCACGCGACGCTCAGCCCACTGCCTGCCACGTGAACCACCGCCCGTTTGCCCGCCTTGCCGCGCACGCGTTGCCCCGGTTGCAGCGACAGGTCGCTGGCCGAAACCGCTTCGCCAGTCGGCAATTCCACCTCCTCGGTCACCGTCGCAG
>JBGSYQ010000405.1:0-8712 GCA_041750795.1 Pirellulales bacterium
CAGCCGCTGCTGCCAATCCAGCCACTCATCCAACGACGCCGCAGGCCTTCCATTCTTCGCCATCACTCGACTCCATCAGTAACTGAGACAACAAGCTCAGCCTAACAGGGCCGACAAGTATGGATTCGGCGGACGCTTACACTTCCCACGAGTAAACGGCACTTTGATTGACGACATGAGTTTAGGCACGCCGTGACCAGAAGGTTCCTCAGCTTCTGGATTTACGCAAGCCGGCGCCGACAAACGAACCATTTGTGGGAATTCGTTCAACTCCTAGTTCCGCAACATGTCCTTGCCGGCGGCTCATCATCGATCGGGCGTGAGCTTGCGAATCACGTGATTGCGGAATTCGGCGATATAGATGTTGCCGGCTGAGTCGATATCGATCAGGTCGGGCACGGCAATCAGCGCCGAGCGTGCCGACCCGCCGTCGCCCTCATAACCCATTTTTCCTGTGCCGGCCACCGTTTCGATCCTGCCGTCGATGCGCACCACGCGTATGCGGTTATTCGCGCTATCGGCGACATAAACCTGGCCCAGCTTGTCAACCGCAACGCCGCAGGGTTGAAAAAGCTGCGCCTCGATCGCCGATCCGCCATCGCGAGCGAAACCGAGCTTTCCTGTGCCGGCCACGGTCGAAATCATCCCATCGGGCGCGATTTTGCGCACCGCGTGATTACCGAAATCGCAAACATAGAGTGAACCCTGCACGTCGAAGCACAAGGCGGAAGGCGCGTTTAACTCGGCACTCGACGCCGGTCCGCCGTCGCCTGAGTACCCTTTTTCGCGTCCGGCCACGGTCGTGATCTTCCCGGCACTGTCGACGACGCGCACCCGATGATTGCCGGCGTCAGCGATGTAAACATTCCCCCTGGCGTCGATCGCGATGTCGTTGGGACCTTTTAGCTGCGCGTCGGCTGCCGGGCCGTCGTCGCCCGAAAAGCCTGGCTTACCGGTCCCGGCGAACCGCATGATAACGTTGTCACAGCCGATTTTGCGCACGGTTCCGGCGAGCCGATCGCCCACGTACACGTTTCCTTCGGTATCGACGGCGACCCCGTACGCGCTTCCCAGTTGAGCCGCCACAGCAACTCCGCCATCGCCGGAGGTCAAGCCCGCTTCATTCCCGGCGATTGTGGAAATCGTGCCCTGTGGATCGACCTTGCGAATGCGTCCATTTCGCAGATCCGCGATATACAGTGAACCGTCGGCGGCGACAGCGACGCCGGAGGGGTTGTGCAATTCGGCGCTAGCTGCCGCTCCGCCGTCGCCCAAAAAACCCGCGTGCCCTGTGCCCTCAACCGTGCTGATTGTAAACGTCTGGCCCAGCGCAAGGCTTTCAAAGAACACGAAATTGAGTAGCAGGCCGGCCAAAAAAGGGGCACGACACCTAGCCCCATTGATTAATCGCATGGATCATTCCTAACGCGGCTTAGGGAAGCTGGCTCAACGCTACCATGTGGTTTCGCTCCGGTCGAACGAATCTTGGCAGTCGCGCCAGATGGAAGAAACTACTGTGTGGTGCAAGCCATCCATCGGCGGCCCTGTCTTGTAGGGAAGGTTGGGAGAGCGAAGGGCCGATCTGGCTGCAATCCCCCCCATCAAATCGTCGAATCTGAGACGGGGCGATCAAAGGAACAACTTGTGAGACTCTTGGGTGCGGAATTCGCTGGAACTCAAAGCAGCTGGTCACTCTCACGGCGTTCCAAGGCAATAGACTAGAATGACAGATGTCGGCAGTCGCCCGTGCGGTTGAAGTCCCACAGAGAACCCCTCATGCTGGAGCGACGATTCTTTTGGCTTGCGGCTTGGTGCGTGCTATCGGCACAGCCCGCGCTCGCGGGCGAGGCGGCCGAGAACTGGGGGCAATGGCGCGGGCCGCTCGGCACTGGCGTGGCCCCGCACGGCGATCCACCGCTGCGCTGGAACGAGGCCGATGGGACCAACGTCCACTGGAAAACGGAAATCCCCGGCCGCGGCCATTCCACTCCGGTCGTCTGGGGCGATCGCGTGTTTCTCACCACGGCCATCGCATTTGGCGATCCGCTGCCGCCACGCCCCAGCACGGCGCCAGGCAATCACGACAACCTCGCCGTCACCCATCGCCACCGGTTCGTGGCCCTGGCAGTCGACCGCACGAGCGGAAAAATCCTCTGGCAGAAAACGCTGCGCGAGGCGCTGCCGCACGAGCAGGGTCATCAGTCGGGCAGCCTCGCATCCAATTCTCCGGCGACCGACGGCGAGCATCTCTTCGCCTTCTTTGGCTCGTTTGGGTTGTACTGCCTCAGCGTCGAGGGCGAGTTGGTTTGGAAAGCCGACTTTGGCCCGATGCAATCGCTGCATGGGCACGGCGAGGGGAGCTCGCCGGTGCTCTACAAAGACACGTTAATCGTCAACTGGGATCACGAGGGCAGTTCGTTTGTCGTCGCGCTCGACAAGCGAACCGGCCAAGAGCGGTGGAAAGTCAAACGCAACGAAGTCACTTCGTGGGCCACGCCAATCATCGTCTCTCATGCGGGCACGACACAAGTGATCGTCAGCGGCACCAGTCGCGTGCGCGGCTACGATCTGGCCAACGGCAAGGTGCTGTGGGAATGCGGCGGACTATCGTCGAACATTGTCGCCTCGCCGGTGGCTGCCGACGGCATGGTCTTCGCCGGCAGCAGCTACGACAAGCGGGCCTTGCTGGCGATTCGCCTCGACGGCGCCAAGGGTGATGTTACCGGCAGCGACCGAATCGCCTGGAGGCGCATTCGCGGCACGCCGTACGTTCCGTCCCCCGTGCTCTACGACGGCGGGCTCTACTTTTTGACTCACTACCAGGGCATTCTCTCGCGCGTCGACGCGCGCACCGGCGAAGATCGGCCCGGCGCGACACGCTTGGAAGGCATCGACAACATTTACTCGTCGCCGGTCGCCGCCGCCGGACACATCTACGTCACTGACTTGGAAGGATCCACCATCGTCGTCAGCAGCGGAGAATTGCCGCGGCTCGTTTCCCTGAACCATTTATCGGAGCCGGTCAGTGCTTCGGCAGCCATTGCCGGCCGCCAACTTTTTCTCCGCGGCGAGAAACACCTATATAGCCTGGCCGAAACAAAGGGGACAGGACTGAATGGCACTTAAACGATTTCCGCGTGTCATCAAGTCGTCAGCCTGGCTTAGTTTCTTGCGACGAGTCAACAAACGACCGATTGATGCGAGCCGCCGCTTGGCTCGTTGCAGATTCTCATACGTTTTTCGACGCACGATTTTAGTGCCGGCTACTCACACGATTTGTGAGAATCACCCTCGACGGAACGGTCGCCGCCAAATTCGCTTGAAAGGCCGCGCATCAATCGAACCTTTTCGCGCTTCCCGACGCTCAAACGGCAGCGGCCATAATCATCCGCTGGAGGACTCAATTACATGCAGCTTCGACCCGCGCGGCGGAAGGACGATCCCGCCACCTCGGCCTGGACTTGTCAGGCAATGCGAGAGATGATCCAGGTCCGTCGGGATCGCCGAAATTAGATGGTATCCGACCACAGAACATGAAACGGTGGAGAAAATCCAATCATCAATTTCGAGCCTTTGTTTGAAGGATAAAAGTCTGCCGAGGGATCTATTCTGAACGACGATGTCAAGTAGGTCCCCCACATTTCGGCGTCGTTGAACGATTCCAAGAGCTCGCGTTGTTTACGACTGCGATCAAAGACCCTCGACGTCGGATCAATGGAAACCTCGAATCGCGACGATCATAGACTGCCAAAGAACAGGCAAGTATCCTGCCAAAACGCACCCACCGCGGTCGCAATCGGGGCTGGGGCGTATTCAATCATTGCAGGAGCGTCCGCGCTCATCGGCTGGGCGCTAAACCTGCCTGTCTTGACCGATTGGACAGACCAAGGCATCTCCATGTTCGCCACGGAATAGCGCTCTGAGTATCGAGCCAAAGGTTTTCGTCGGGGGAAAGCTCAAACGCCACGGATGGCTCTACTGTGCTGCGGCGCCGCCCTTGGCTGACCGCACTACATTCCTCGACGAGCCTCAAAGCTCGCCAGCGTCGCCTCGGCCAATGCCGCGAAAACTCGCGGCCGGTTGTCGCTCCTCCTTGAGGCCATCTTTGCTCGCTCGCCGACCGAGTGGGGCTGCTGCGACACGCTGCGAGAACGCAGAGGCGCTGCTTGGTACTGCTGGTCAAGTGGGCGTTAGTCGCACAGCGGCGCGACGGTCTACTCCGACACGCTACCGTGCCCTCGGTCGCATTTCCGAATCCCGAGTTGGCATTTAGTCTCATGGGTTCGCCGGTTCCCGAGCCCTCCAGCATCGCGTTAGCTGCAGTTGGATTCGTTGGGCTGGCGTGGGTGGCGCGTTGGTTGAAGCCGCACAAGAAATCGCTAGCCGTTTCGACCAGTTAATAGTAGAGCCTCGCGTGACCCGCGATGGGTGCACTAAAGTGTGCGGCGGCAGTCATATCGCAGGAAGCAATAATAACGAGACCTACTGATGCTGTATGCTGGACAAGTCGGGCGCCGGCGGACGTTGGAAGATCAAACATTCCTCTCCTGACGGTAGGAGGTACAAACATGCGTTTCCCTACAAGATACGTCGTCGCGGCACTGTTGGCTCTTTGCGCACCAGCAAATGCAGCTACGTTCAGTTTCACCACCGATCCGTTCGACGGATCGGATGCATTGATCACTCCGGGGCGGCAAATTGTGGGTGGCGAACTTTTCCTAAGCTTCGACATATCAAACGATGCCTTCACGTTCGAGCCAACGGTGTTTGGCGGGGAGAATCAGGTTTTGTTCGCCAACGATGTTGCGGGCAATCTGCCAACCACCGATGCGAACATCGTCGTACTACAAACCCTCGACAACGACGCCGATCCGGCCACACCCTTCGGTGCCGGCAACGCAGCCAATCTCATCGCAGACCGAATCACGTCGCCGGGTCCGGGCTTCTTTATCTACTTCAACAGCGGACTCGACATGCCTCGACTCGTGTTTTCGATGGACCTGAGCGAAAATACAGCGGATTTGAAGATTCTCGCCCGAATGACAAACCTCGCTGGCCAGAGCGACGCGCTCCCGACGTTTACGGCAACGAACTTCGCATTCGTTCCGGAGCCATCGAGCTTTCTGTTATTGGCGCCGGCTATTGCACTCCTGGCCTTCGGCGCCACCGCTACTCGCGGCAAGCAGTATTTCAAGGCTCTGGACTGCGGCTCAAGGCGACGTTCAAACCTCGCGCTTGTCCAGCCGATTCAGCACGCCGGCGTCAGCATCCGATTACTAGCCGTAGGTGTCCCTTTGTCAGAATCCATCAATCGCTTAGAATGACTCCTGCCATGAAAGCTGGAGTCGCAGACCAGAAATGGTCTATTGAGGATACATGGTGGATTTGCTGCCTCTGAACCTGCCCGGAAAACGCGGCCTCTACACAAAGCGGCGAAAACCAATTTCAAACTGACCCACTACCCTTGCCGCCCCGCCTTGAAACCCGATCATTGATGGGTTAGACTGACGGCATCGGGGCGCCCATCCACTTCTGCCCCGGTTGTCACCGAGTCGCACATCTCCACGTCCATCACAAGAGAGTAGGCCGCATGCTCGCCTGCCACAAATGCCATGGTGTCCTTGCTGATGGCGCTGCGCAGCAATCGTTCAGTGAAATCGAGGCTGCTCTACTAGCGCGTTGTTCAAAGATCGCCGCTCATCGGAGAGCGATGATGCTTGGTCCGCTGTGCGACCCCTGCTTGGCCTGGTGGCAGGAGACATTTCGAGTCACGTCTCAGCCTGCCATAGTCACCTCCGATACCCGGTCCCCAGCGATGAAGCGGTTGAGCGAGGCGTGCCGAGCCCTTGGCAAGCGTGCGGCCCCTGCTACCCGCCCCTAAGCCTCGCTGGTTTCGCATTGCTCTGCTATCTTACACGATTGGAACGCCTGCGTGCCACAGCCGACCATTTACGCGATTCCTTGCCGGTGCCGATATGAAGCTTTCGACCGCTGCCAAGATCGCGGCCTATCTTGGGCTGTCGCTCAAAAAGTCCTAGCCTTTGTTGCTGTCGTGGCGTACCCCACGCTATCGTGTCAGCATGGCAATCGAATCCAACGGCAAGCCGCTCACAGTCGAATTCTCGCCCGCGGAGCGCAAGCAGCTTGAAGCGCTGGCCGTCATCCGCGGCGTAACGCCCGAGCAGGTCGTGCGCGACGCAATCGCGTCAATCTCTGGCCGGCCGAAATGCAAGCCGCTCGACGATGCACGCAAACAGCAAAGTCCGTCGCCGGCACCCAACAGCCCGCAGTTCTACTTCTACATTGCTGGAATCGATGGGGCAGCCGCCAAGATCGATCCGGTTGCCCGTGCGCTGAATGACGGCTTGGCAGTTGCTCTTGTCACCCCCGAGAATGCAACCGCGCTGGGTCGGCTTGGCATCGGTGACAGACTATTCCTTTACGTCAACCGCGTCGGCGTCGTCGCTGTCGGTGACGTGCTGGAGCTTTGGAACCGAACGAAGTACAAAGCGCGGGGGTCGAGCGAGCACGAGTATCGCTTGGCCGTCAAATGGCGTCGGTTTACCAAGCCAATCTCACCGGCCGAACTTCGGCAACACGTGGGCTATGCGCCGGTGCGGACGATTCAGAGAATCACCGTCGAGTTGCGCCGAGTTGAGCGGATGCTGAAGGTAGCGCAGGCGTGACATGGCCAGCACTCGCACACCGATCGACCGCGCCCACAAGTTGCTTCGCATTCTTGGCTGGTCCTTTGGCGACGTTTCCGACAGCCACGGCCATTGGACCGTCTACGCTCATCGAAACGAGCAACGCCTCGTCGTGCGAGCCAGCGGGCAAGCGCAGGCGTGGGATGAGGCATTGCGGCAGGCGGGCATCGTGCAGCGCCACCAATGAACCCACTTTTGTTTGTGAACTGGGGCAGGATCGTACTTGTTGCTGGAGTGGTGCTCCTGGTTACAATCGGGCTAGCCGCTTGCCTCTTGGTGTGGATGTTCAACAGCCGGCACAGAGATGACTGACAACGCAATCCCCGCCCCTAAGCGCCGCTGGTTTGCATTCTCCCTGCGGACGCTGGTCATTGCAGTTCCCGTGTTGGTCGCCGCTGGATACTGGATTTATTGCGAAAATGTCGCGCGTTTAGCAAGAGCGGAACTCGACGTGGCGTTTCAGGCCTGGGAGGACGAGAGACTTTCTAACGAACACTTACTGGCATTGTCTGACGACTGGTTTCAAGCGGCGATCACCGTGCCCTTCGCCAATAAGAAGCGCGTCTACACTGAGTATCTCAACGACCTGACGCGAATTTGCAAAGTCCTGTTGATTTACATCGCAACTTCCAACCCTAATGACTCGTATGTTCGAATCCTGCGAGACGCCGACCGGCGCTATCGTGATGCCTACCAGCAGCTACAGCAAGTTGCGAACGACAACTACGTTGCTGATCTAAAGGCCATTCACGACCAGGAACTGTACTCGGAAAACAGCGCCGTCGATAGGCGCAGCCCGTATCATCCACTGAATCGCATGCCAGACGACCTTCCGACACTGGCCCCAGAGAACACGGGAGATGTACCTTCCGGCGAGGACCCATTTCCCCCCGAATAGCCGTGGAACCGACCAACACACTATTAAGACAGTACCCGATTTCCGATTCTCGAATTGCGCCATCGTTGCCATGACCAACGCCCACGCCCCTAAGCGCCGCTGGCTACGGTTCTCGTTGCGGACGCTGTTCGTGGTGCTGACCGCCGCCGGAGTTTGGCTGGGATGGAACGTCTATCGAGTGCGTGAGCGTGCGCGTGTTCAGCACGACATTGCTTGGCGAGGTGCTCAGATTCTTTCTCCAGGCTTTTACGCTCGCAGAGCGGGGAACGCCGCCGATCATCGAAAGCTGCCTGCGCTTTTGCCGATGGAGCAGCACAGCAAATCAAACAAGGCTTAGCGAAGCTGAGAAGTTTGCGATGGCAGGACCGATGCACCGTCGGGTTTAAAACCGACGGGTTTAAAACTGCTCGGCGTAAGTCATTGCCAATATGGTGGATGTGGAGAGCTCAGAAACTCGATCACTTCCGAAGACCGATGCGCTATCCAATTGCGCCACGGGCGCGTGGCTGGGGTTCAATTTACGCGGTGGGGCGGGTGGCTACAAGCTGGTCGGCTTGGGATGCGCCGGTGGCGACGTTGTAACTCGACAGGCTGGGCTGAAGGATCGTGTGCTGGGCAACGCGGAAAGGCGGGCTGAGTTTCTGCGAATCGAGCTACGGGAAAGGCGGGCTGAATTCTTGTGGATCCAGCACAGGAATGGGCGGCTGAACTCTGGCGCGTTCGGTTGCGGGACGCATGCCGGGTGATGTCCTGCGATCCGGATTCTTGACTACGCTGCACGGTTGAGTGCCAATGTTGTGCGCACTTTGCGCGAGCCGCCTGGGGCGTCATACTGGAACCTCCGCGGCGCTGCTTGTGGTTAGCGCCGCCATTTCGAACACAGTGACAGTCCACGCAGTGCCGCACAGGTTACGGAGTGCCGAACCATGGCCCAGGGAAGGCAAGGACGCGATCGGAAGGTGAGGGCGGCCATTCAGCGGTTGGAGAGTCTGGAGCGAGCCGGCGTGCGGCAGATTCGCCGGCCCAGGCGGCGCGCCGGTGGCTCGATCCAACAGGCGCTGCCCGAATCGGCGTCCAGCCAGCCCGCGATTGCCGAGGAGAGTCCGC
>JBGSYQ010000406.1:0-6307 GCA_041750795.1 Pirellulales bacterium
AGCGCCCGAAGCGGTGGCTGCGCCTGCGGCCGAGAGTCGCACGATCAAGCCCGCGCCGCGTCCTGCATTGCCCAAGGCCCTGCGCAAGGGAGAGTCGCCCGCGGCAGAGCAGGCGGAAGGGGTGCCGGAGAAGAAGAGAAAATCGCTGGTTTCGCCGCCGGGCCTGTTGTCCGAAGCGCCGTCGGTCGTGCCGTACAGCCCGCCCGGTTTGGGCAAGCTGAACTTGAATTCCCCGACCACGACGATCGAGCAGATCCGGCGATTGCCGGGTGTGGGCGAGACCTGGGCGCCCCGCATCCTGGCCGGGCGTCCCTATCGCACTTTTGGCGACATGGCGCGCGACGGCATCCCCTATACCACCATCGAGGCGCTGAGCGGCGCAGTGGAGTTGGGCCCCAAACAGTAGCGGCGGTCGCGGGGATGGTCAGCCAATCGCATGGCCGAGTGTGGCTTCGGACGGGCGGCCGCGGTTACAATCAAGCGAGCGGCTCCACACCATCCACGGCAACTTGCACGAGTAACGATGCGATGAGCAATCAAGCCAACGACGCGAACGTCAACTACGAGCGCATGCCTGAGGGCATGGCGATGGACGAGACCGACATCAATCTGCGCGCCTATTTCAGCCACATGTCGGACGAGAAGCTGGCCGAGTACAACCCGCGTTGGACCGACGAAGAGATCGTCGCCTGGGATCAAGAGAACTTCAAGGACGACGGCACGCTGTTTCTGATTTGCAGCGAGCGCGACGTTGAAGTCGAAGAATACCGCCGGGTGCTCGAAGAGCACATTCGTTTTCGCTTCGCGAAGAAGTAGGCGGGAGGCGGGAGCCGGGAGGGGTGCAGCGCGACGGCCGATGTGCCATCGCAAGGCGCCCTGGGCGCCGCGCCAGACAACCCGTTCGCCTCCCGTATTGCTTTGCCCTACAGCCTACAGACTACGGCCTCCAGCCTAATACTGGCACCGCTCGCTATGCACCTGATAGTTCAGGTGCCCTTTGATCGGTTCGCTCTTGGCGTGGCAATCCCAGCAGATTGCTTCTGACGCCAGGTTGCGGTGCTTGTCGCTGGTGCCCTTGTGTACGTCGTGACAAGTGAGGCACGTCATGTCTTCGCGGCCCAGCAGGGCCACGCCGCGCACGTTGCGCAGCACGTGCCGATCGGCCGGATTGAGTGTTTCATCGTCAGCCCGGTTGAAGTCGACCTGGAAGTCCTTGAACAGGTTGTCGCCGGCCACGAAGTTGTTGGGATAGGGCAGCCCGCTCGACTTCGATTTGCCGTGGCGCAGATGGCACGATCCGCAGATCGAGATCACGACGGCCGGCGAATCCCGGCGCGCTTTGGCCAGCGGGATCAGCGTGGGATCGTTGGCGTGCTCTTCGGTGGCGTCGCCGTGACACGTGTAACAATCGAGCGACACGGCCGCGAAGGCGTGCGTCTGGGGATCGATGGCCGTGGTGTGGCAGCCCGCACAGCCGGTGGCGAACGTCTCGGTGTCCCAGTGCGGGTTTTGCTCGTTGGTCAATCGGGCGCGCGTACCGCGTCCGAAGGTGGCCACGGGCGTGAGCAATTCCATCTTGCCGTAGTCGGGCGACCGTTTGAGGAAGCGCTGCGCGCGTGTGTCGCCCAGGATAAGCTGCACTTCGTCGGCCAGCGCCACGGTCGCTGCATTGGAGCGGAGCGCCTGCATGGCCGGCTCGTTGTCCGCCGGTTCGCGGATCGTGAGATTGTGCCGGTTGCGCGGCCAGGTTGTTCCCACCTGTTCGCGATGGCAGAACAGGCATTCGCCGCTTTCCATGTACATCGGCAGTCCCTGGCCGACGTGGTCGCTGCCCCAGGCGGCCGGGTCAAGCTGCTGTTGGCCGGCTTGCTCGGCGGCGGACGATTGCCGCGTGCCATCGCCGTGCGAAACGACGGCGCCCAGAATTGCCGCCGCCAGTGCTGCGGCGAACGCACTGGGGAGCAGCGCCGCCCAACGTTGCACTCGTTTGGATATCATCTTGCCGTTGGGTTTGAAATTGACGGCCGCCCGGGCAATACGAACGCGGCGCAGAACCAGCACGTTGCCGTCCTGCGCCGCGTGAGTTGAATTTCGAGAGAGCGTGTTACGCCGACGCGTCGTCGCGCACCCAGCCGTAGGCGGCGTTTTCGCGGGTGCCGCCCATTTCGAGATACGCGGTCTTGAGCTTGGACAGCTCGTCCTTGGGAATGTTCTTCCGCTTCTGCTCGGCGTCGATGCCGTAGAGCCTGGCGGCGTTGAGGCCGAAGATTTTGGCCTTGTCTTCCTTGGTGAGTTTCGTGTAGCCGAACTTGTCGCACAACTCGTCGGAGATCTGGAACCGCTTGAAGGCGTCGATGGCCCACTGCGGCGAGCCCCACCACAGGCAATCGGTGCCCCAGATGGTGTGATCGGCGCCATAGAGTTTGACGTTGCGGCCGATGAGGTGCTGGCACATCACGGGGTTGGCGATGGCCAGCGTGCCGAACGAGGAGCCGATTTCCGGATAGACGTTGTTGATCTTCGGGTTGCGCTGCTTGATGTCCATCAGCACGTTGTGCCAGGCGAAATCGCCGGTTTCCGAGTTGAACTCGTTCTCTTCCACGTAGTTCGGCTCGTTGGGGCCGTGCTTGAGCGCCGAGTGATAGATCACGAACGTCAGGTCGGGATGGTCCAAGGCCGCTTTTTCGACGTCCTTCGGATTGGCCAGGTGCCCCAGCGTGCGCGATTGATAGGCAAAGCCCTTGTGGACGCTGAACAGCTTCAAGCCCAGCTCTTTGGACTTTTCGTAGAACGGATAGGTGAGCTTCTCGTCGTCGAGCTGGAAGCCGTTGCCGCTGCGGCCCGGATCGGTGTGGCAATACCACTTCCAGGAGTCGATGCCGTAGACCTTCACTTCGCGCTCGATCTGGTCGAACAGCGCGGCCTGATCCTGGCTGTTGGTCTTCATGTCCCAATAGTGATTGGGGGCACAGTTGCCCTGGCACAGCGCGCGGACGTCGCCGGCCATGTCGTTGATGTCCTTCTTGCGCTGCGACATCAACCAACTGGGCAGCACGCCGCCGCGGCGCTTGGGACCTTCCAGCGGGTTGCCGCTGGGATCGTACTGCTGCTCGCGGCCGGGCACGCCGGAGATCACCAGCATGGCCGTCTCGCTGTCGAAGAACATTTCCTTGACGAAGTTCGGATAGGAGTAGGCGTTGGGATCGTCCTTCAGGTTGAAGCCCATGTTCTTCACGAATTCCATGTTACGGAATCCGATGGCAATGCCATTGGTGAAGTGGGCCTGCACGTCCATGACGAAGTACTCGCTCTTGGGGTACTTGTCTTCATAGGCGCCGGGCTCCATGGTTTCGATCTCGTCGACGGCCCAGCAACTGCGCGGGCCGTAGACCATGTTCTGTGCCAGGAAGCAGGTGGCCAGACCCATGCTGCTGGCCATGAAAGCGCGGCGATCGACGCCCAGTCGCCTGGCCTTTTCTTCGGACATCCGCATCACCAGGTCTTCGACCTGTCGCTGCTGCTTGTTTTGCGGCCGAGGGATGAATTCTTCGTTCGAGACGACCTGCGTCGGCATGGCCGTGTCGACGCCCTTCTTTCGATCGCGCAGCCACTTGGGAATCCACATGGGAAATCACTCCTGAAACGTATGACGCGGCAATGCCGAATGGACGGAAACTGACTCGGCAGCGAATCCCGTCCGAGATGGGTCCGCCCGAGCCCGATGACGATCGACCTACGAAAGCGCCTTGTTGCCACTTCGCTGTTCGCATCCGGCGACCGGGCGGCTTGGGGGCGGACCGCGCGTCGCGTGCGACGAAGACGCGGGCGAACGATGCGATCGCATCGCGCGCCAACGACGGGTGCTATTATAGGCTGCCCCGGAAATCGCTGTAAAACGGTTTTTTCCCCGGCGCACCCGGCAGGCCCTTAGTTGCTGGAGCGGCCCATTGGCTTTGGCTGCGATTTGCACGAAAGCGCAGCGGTGGACCGTCCCTCGAAGAGTGCCTTCGCGGCTTTTTTCCAGCGGAAGCGCGGGGCTGATATCATGGAAAGTGCCCCGCGGCGCTTCCGCGTTGACTCGCTTTCGGGGTCGCCCTAGAATTGCTCGGCTCGCAACTGCAATTCTTTACGCGGCAAGCCCTTGGGCTTTGTTGGGGAGTCTTCCCGGTGACCAACATTTCCGCTGCCGAGCCACGGCTAAAGCTCGCTCGCACGCTAGCGGCCTGGTCGCTGCCCTGGTTGTGCTCGACCACGGTCCACACGCTGTTGATCCTGCTGTTGGCGCTCAGCTACGGTTGGGTTCAGGACCGCGGCTTGCAAAGCGGTTCGAGCCTGCTGGCCACGCTTGAAGTGTCGTTTGCCGCCGGCAATGCGCCCCAGACGTCCGTCTCGATCGAGGCCGTCGAGCTGGAGTCGAACGATGCGGCGCGCTACTACGACGACGAAGTGGAGCCGGCGGTGCGCGAGGCGGCAAGATCGCACCAGGGTGGCGGGTCTGGAGATGCCTCGGCCTTGACGGCGCTGTTGGACGAGAAGCCCGCGATCGAGCTGACCGGTGTTTTGCCATCCTCCGGCGCGGGCTTGGGCTCCGGGGCGATTGACGGCAGCGACATTGGCTCGGCACGGGCATTCACCGCCGAGCCGCAGGGTTCGAACCGCGTGCGCGGCGGCCAGGCGCGCACCGAGGTCTTCGGCGCCGTCGGCGAGGGAAGCAAGTTCGTATATGTTTTCGATCGCTCGGGCAGCATGGACGGCCACGGCGGCGCGCCGCTGGCTTCGGCCAAGGCCGAGTTGCTGGCCAGTCTTGAGCACCTTCAGCCCACGCACCAGTTTCAAATCATCTTCTACAACAACAAGCCGCGGGTGTTTAACCCCACGGGCGTATTGGGCCGGCTGGTGTTCGGCACCGACCAGAACAAGTACCTGGCGCAAAAGTTCGTGGGCAGCATCACGGCCGACGGCGCCACGCGCCACGAGGAGGCGTTGGAGATCGCATTGCGCATGCAACCCGACGTGTTGTTCTTTTTGACCGATGCCGATCAGCCGCAGCTTTCGACTCGGCAATTGGCCCAAATCGCGCAAATGAATCGTGGCACGTCGATCAACGCCATCGAGTTTGGCTATGGTCCGCAGTCCGACGCCGACAACTTCCTGGTGCGTTTGGCAAGGCAGAACAGCGGCATGCACGTATACGTCGACGTGTCGCAGTTGCCCGCTCCGCGCCGCTAGTGCTCCGTCAACGCTTGAAATTCGGATGATAGGTCTCGCGCGGAGCACTAGTTGTTTATTTGCGCCAAAGCACTTGCGTCTTTGGCGGTCGTTGGGCGTCACCCGAATAAATCGGGTTGACGCTCCACTAGTCTCGTCTTCGAATTCCCGGAGGGCAGCGTATGCCACTCCATCGGCGCGCATTACGGACTTCGGTCGGGCTGGGCCTGTGGCTGGCCGTGCTGACTGGCGCCGTCGTTCGCCCGGCCGCCGGAGCCGATTCGCCCGACGAGCAGCACGTGGCGGAATTGCGCCAACGAGGTCTGTACGAACAGGCCGAGAAGTACTGCGTGGAACGTCTTGCTGAAGAGGGGCTGCCGGCCGAGCGGCGAGTCGCGTTGGCGATCGAGCTGTCGCGCACTTATGCGGCGCATGCGGTGCAATCGCCAGTCGAAGCGCGGTCCGCCCTGTGGCAAGCGGCTCGCCAGACGGCGGACGACTTTGCCGCCCGCTATCCGCGCGAGCCGCGGTTGCCGCTGGTGCGCATGCAAGGTGCGCTGGCGGCGTTGGCCGAGGGCGAGTCGGCGCGCGAAGAAGCCGAGTTGGGCGGCAATCAGCCAGCGGAATCGGCCGCGGCACGGGCTGCGCTGCGCCGCACGATCAAGCAACTGCAAGAACTGCACCAGTCGATCGGTGCCGAATTGCGGCAGCAGAGCCGCGGAGCACGGCAGGAATCGCAGGCCGGCCTTTCGCCAGCGGAGCTCTCTTCGTTGGAGCTGCACGCGCGGTATCAACTGGCTCGGGCGCTGCGCGAGCAGGGACTTTGTTATCCGGCCGGCAGCGCCGATCGGTTGAACTCACTCGGTCAGTCGGTGGAATTGCTGGGCGCGATCGGGCTGCACGAGATGACGCCACAGTTTGCCTGGAGCGTGCGGATCGATGAAATCGCCGGCCTGCGGCTGATTGGCAACTACGTCGAGGCGGAGAAGAAGCTTGCCCAGGCCGATCGGGGTCAACCGCCGTCGGCCGTCCAGTCCCGGTTGCGCGCCGAGCGCGTTCGTCTGGCGTTGGCGCGGGGCCGCACCGACGAGGCGCTGTC
>JBGSYQ010000407.1:0-7644 GCA_041750795.1 Pirellulales bacterium
GCGGCGCCACGAACCGCCCCCGCTGGAAATGTACCGCCGATTGGAAGCCGCCCTGGGGCGGCTGGGGTTCCAACGACTGCCGGCCCAAACCGCCTACGAATTCGCCGTCGCCGCCGGTGGGCATTTGGCCGAGTCGATCGAATTGAACCGCGTCTCGCACCTGCCGCGCCGCGTCGTCGAAAGCTTCTATCGCGTGCGCTTCGGCCGACGCACCCTGGACAATCACGAGCTCGACGCGGTAGAACATGCCCTGAGCGAATTGGAACGCGCACACGGCCCCAGGTCGCGGTGATCGCTACGACCACCGCCGACGCCGCGCGGATGGATGCCACGTTCATCGCGAG
This sequence comes from Pirellulales bacterium, assembly GCA_041750795.1. Taxonomy (GTDB): domain Bacteria; phylum Planctomycetota; class Planctomycetia; order Pirellulales; family PALSA-1355; genus JTS-RE94. The sequence goes on from JBGSYQ010000407.1 coordinate 345, forward strand.
CATGGCGTCCCCTGCCATGCTGATGGTTCGCCTGCGCATGCGTGCGCATGGCGCATCGTGTTTTTCTCAGATCGCGGCGAACCACTGCGACGCACAGCTAGCCGAGACGAGGCAACCCGTTCATGAAAATCGGTCTGGTGGGGTATCAAGGCTCGGGCAAGAGCACCGTGTTCGAATGGCTGACCGGTGTGAAGCCCGATCCGGCGCTGGCCCACGCCTCGCAGTCGGCCATGGCCACCGTGCCCGAAGAGCGCGTCGCGGCGCTGTGCGAAATCTACCACCCCAAGAAAATTACGCTGGCCGCGCTCGAACTGGTCGACACGCCCGGCCTCAGTCGCACGCACGAAGGCAACGCCGCGCGGCTGGCCACCATTCGCGAAGCCGGCTGCCTGGTGCTGGTCGTCGGCGCGTTCGACAGCAGCGCCAAGGCCCTGGCCGATGTCGAACACTTGCAGGAAGACTTCTTGCTGACCGACTTGGAGATCGTTTCCGGGCGGATCGAACGGCTGCGCGAAAGCGTGAAGAAGCCCCGCCCCGGGCGCGACGCCGAACTGGCCGAACTGGCCGCCTTGGAGCCGACGCTCAAAGCGCTCGAGTCCGGCACGCCGCTGTCGGCCTCGGGTATGAACGAAGAGCAACTCAAGGCCACCCGCTCGTTTCGACTGCTGACCGAAAAGCCCAAGCTGGTGCTGATCAACGCGGCCGACGACGAAACCGATCCCGAGCGCTTTGTCCAAGCCCTGGCGGCCCACGAGCCGCCAATCCGGGCCGTGGCCGCGCCGGTGGGCCTCGAGCTGGAACTGGCCCGCATGAGCGCGGAAGATCGCGAGGCATTTCGCGCCGAGATGGGCGTGGGCGCTTTCGACCGCGATACGCTGGTGCGCACCATTCTCGACGCTTCCGGCCAGATGCTCTACTTCACCGCCGGCGAAAAGGAGGTTCGCACCTGGATGCTCCGCCAGGGCGGCACGGCGCTGGAAGCCGCCGACAACATCCACTCCGACCTGGCACGCGGCTTTATCCGCGCCGAAGTCATGCAGTGCGCCGACCTGATCCGCACCGGCAGCGAGCGCGAGATCAAAGCCCAAGGCCTCGTCCGCCAAGAGCCCAAAGACTACGTCATCCGCGACGGCGACATTCTGAACATCCGCTTCAGCGTGTGACGGCCATGAGTTGCCGTCCACATTTTGCCGGCGATTACTTCTGCTCCCGCAACCGAATCCGCACGGGCAACTGCACGTGCTCACGGCTGATGACAACTTCTTCAGCCAAATCGAGCATGGCCACGTCGCCATCGAGCGTGTAGCGAAATGGCGCGCCGGTGGCTGGATCGTTTGGCACCGGAACTACCGTAATCTCAGCGAGCGACGCCGGCAGTTTTCCGGTCGTCGCGGCGTGCATGCGCACGGCCTCGATTGTTTGCAGGCGGGCCAGCCTTACTTGCGGGCGCGCTTGCGCCACCAACAGACTTCCTCCCAGCGGACTAAGCGCGGATAGCAGTGGAAACAGTTCCCGCCGACGCGCGTCGCCCACCAGAGCCTTGTTACGCTCGTCCAATGGGGCGAGTCCGTGTGGATAGGGAACGAAGAACCATTTTCTCCACGCGTCGCAGACTTCGGCCCACAGGGCTACGGTATAGCGCACCTCGACCTCGGCGTCGGACATCGCCGCGACTTGATCAGAGGGCAGCGGGCCTACGTCGCGCAGGTAAACTCGCGCCATTGCAAGCTGGTCGGGCGTGGCCGGTTTGATGGCCTGTATAATCTCGTCAACCGTTCCGCCGAGACCGGTTTCCGACTTTCTCACTTCCGCGCTCCATTTGCGCAACTCAAAGGCCAGCCGCTGCCACTCTTGTGTAGGGTGCGGTTGGTTCATATCCGCCAACTCTGGAAACTTGATGACAATTATTTGCCGCTCGGTCTCCAATCCCGTCGCCATCGAATTCAGGGGACGCGGCAGCGAAGCCAGCGCCCAATACAGGTTTGGGGCACCTGGCTGTGAAACGAAGGTGTCTAACTGCTCGAATACTCCTGCTTCCAGAATTGCACCGCCGATGAGCTGGTTGACCAAGAACGGGGCGGCGGCCGTATGCCGCGCCAATGCCGTGCTGGCTTCGATGGCGGCTAGCGCTTCCGGTAAATTGCCCATGCGCATTTCATAGCGCGACTTGAGCATGAGAAGCCGCAGATAGCCGCGCATGGATTGCGCGTCGCTCAATAGGATCTGCAACGGATCTTGGTCTTCAGTCACGTATTCCCAGTCGCAGCCTGACCGCAGTGCGGCCGCCCGCAACTGCTTGATCGTATCAGCCAGGAACTCCAGTGTTTCGCGAGCCTTGTCCAAATCAAGCTGCTCGAATGGCATGTCATTAAGATCGCTTACATCGTCGTAGAGACGTTTCTTCCATTCGTCGCTTTTCTGATGCAGGATGCGCGTCAGGATCGGCGCTGCGTTGCCGCGAATCTGCTGCGCCGGCGGCGGCAGCAAGTGATAACGAAACGCAGGGACCGGCTCGGCAGCCGCATCGACAATCAATTCACGTGTCGCGTCGACCGCGTTGGCGCCCGCCGGCTTGACCGGCTCATTGGCCTTTGCCCAAGTGGCCAGATTGGCAACCAGTGCCAGCAACAGCATGCGGCCAGCAGCCCGAACTCGCGTTTGATTCTGCAGCTTGTTCTTGGACGTGCGCATGAAGTCATCCCTTGGATTTAGAGTTAATGGACTTGCCTACGGTCGGATCAAAGTTGATCCGACGAGCCGTGGAGATAGTGCTGCAGCAGGGCGCGCGACGTGGTTGACTGGGACGCACCGCTGTCGGTAATCGACGTCGCTACGCCGTCCGTCGCATTCATCCACCGTGCGCTCGAGTCATTGCCCAGCAACTGCATCAAGTGCAGATTCGTCGGCCCCTCGACAAAAGCCAGCGACGAGTCGTGCTTGTGACCATTCGACCTCGTTGTCGTCGTCGCGGCGGCAACGTTGCCTTCGTCCGCGATACCGCGCATCGGGGGCGCCGCGATCTCCCGCTCCGATCTCTGCGGCACGATCCACACAACCACCAGCGCCGCGGCCAACAGCACGTTGCCGCTGGCCAACAAACTGTTCGTGCGGCGCGATCGCGCCTGCCCGGCGCGCTGGCCGGCCGCGTACATTAGGCGATCGCGGTCGAGCCGCGCTCCCGGCGACAGCGCTGCCAACTGCGCCTCGAAACCCGTCAGTCGGACGTCGGCGGGCGCGTGTTCGTCGTGCATGGCTTCTCCAATCGTGCTTGTAGCTCGCGAATCCCTTGCTCGTAGCGGCGCTGCGCCGTGCTGAGCGACGCGCCGACCAAATCGGCAATTTCCGCATACGTCAAATTACCCCAGATGCGGGCCACCACCACTTCACGCAACTCCACGGGCAATGCGGCCAACGCCGCGGCCGCTTCCTCCGCATCCAGCGCGCCGCCGCCGCCCGACTCAAACCACGCTTCCGGCTGCGCAGCCATCGCTTCGCGCCGCTCGCGGCGCGACTGTCCGCGAGACGTGCTAATGGCGCCATTGCGCACCACGCGATACAGCCACCCCAACACGTTGTCCGGAAGGTGCCGCCGGCTCACCAGTTCCAAGAGCGCCTCTTGCACGACGTCCTCGGGCGTGGAACACCACTGCCGTGCGTACAGCACCAGCGCCGCGCCATGGTCGTCCAATAAACGCGCCAGCCACTCTGGCGCGCCTTCGTCGTTGGCCATGCAGTCGCGCTCCGTAAATGCCTCGCGGCGGCGGGCGATGCTTCGCTCCCACTTATAAGACGCCGCCGTCGCTCCATTTTCTCACAAGAATGGGCATCCGTGGAAAGAATTTCCCGACCACAAATTGCCCACTTATTGCCGCGACGAGTGAAACTTTCCGGCCGTGGTTTGTGGCTTGCGGACAATCGCTATACTGGCGTTAGCGATGGAAATCGTCGATGCATCGCTGCAAGTTTCTCTGCCCGCATTGGAGGAGACCGCCATGAGAATTGCCGACTTGATTCTGCCCGAATTCGATCAGGAAATGGCCGGTACGCGCAAGGTTCTGGAGCGCGTTCCCGACGACAAGCTGGAGTGGAAAGCGCATCCCAAGTCGAACTCGATCGGCTGGGTGGGTGCACACCTGGCCGAGATTCCCGGCTGGGTCGAAGGCACGATCGCGCAGGACTCCTGGGACATTAATCCGCCTGGTGGCGAGCCTTACCAAACGCCGCAACTCAAGAGTCGGCAGGAAATGCTCGACATGTTCGACGCCGGCGTCGCCGCCGCGCGCAAGGCGCTAGCTGCCGTCTCGAACGAGGATCTGATGAAGGAATGGTCGCTGCTGTCCGGCGGCCAGGCGATTGTCACCATGCCGCGCTACGGCGTGATTCGCAACTTCATCATCAACCACACCATCCATCATCGCGGCCACATGTGCGTCTACCTGCGGCTCAACGACGTGAGCGTGCCCGGCCTGTACGGTCCCTCGGCCGATGAGGAAGGTTGAAAGTGTGCAAAACGGTGCCACGGGTGACCCACGCAATGGCCACCCGTACAGATTGCGATTGGCGTGGTCTCAGCAATCGAGCGGCGCAAGGTTGCACAGGTGGCGAATCGCCACCTGTGGCACGATTGTGCGAACTCGCACTTGCGGCGGTTCGCTACCTGGCATGAATGCGTTTGCCGTATGTGGCGGCACGAGCCGCCAAGTGATGGCGCACTAGCCGGTTGCGTCGAGCAACTCCGCCAGCACGCCGACCATCGTCGTCCAGCCCACTTCGGTGCGGTCGGCATAGTCGGCCCAGTCGCGATGCAGCTCGTGCGTCAGCGTCAGCTCGCAGCCGGCCTCCAGCGGCCGGATGTCGATCGTCACGCGCGAACTATCCGAATCGGCGATGCCCCAGGTAAACACGAGCCGCCTCGGCCGCTCGATTTCCAGGTACTGGCCGACGTGATTGATCTCGGCGTCTTGCCGCCGGACCAAAAACGAAAACGAGTCCCCCACCCGGGCGTTGACTGCGATTCGCAGGATTTCCTCCTCGCGCAGCTTCGGCCCGAACATCCACTGGGCAATCAGCGCCGGATCGAGCCAGGCATCGAACACTCGTTCGCTCGAGGCGGAGAATCGCTTCACGACGCGCACCTGCACTGGTTCGGCATTCATCGCTTGCGCCTGTTTGCGTTGGGTGGAGTGCCTTGTGCTTGCTCCGCGTTCTGCAACATGTCGTCCAGTGCAGCCAATCGCTGGGTCCAGAATGCCCGCTGTGCTTCGATCCAACGGGCCACATCGTCAAGCGGCTCCGCCTCCAGCGACAACAGATGATCGCGTCCCGCACGTCTCCGCCGCACGAGTCCAGCCCGTTCCAGCACGCGAACGTGCTTCGACACAGCGGCCAGCGACATGGCAAACGGCCGCGCCACGTCCGTGACCCGCGTCTCGCCGCGCGCCAATCGCCGCAAGATGGCCCGCCGCGTCGGATCCGCCAGCGCCGAGAGCGTGTGATCGAGTTGTCTGGAAGAAACCATGGGTGCTCACAATCATTAAACCATTTGGTTTAATGATAACTCGCAACACCGGTTAGTCAAGGATTTGGTTCTCGGGCCCGTGTGCTTCGTTCGTAGCCCTGGCAGCCTCGCCATCCGGGACGAGGCCGTACGCGGCGTCAGAATTGCTGACCGATCGCCTCACACTTCAAGCATTGTGCGCATGTAAACACGTAAAAGCTCGCCGCGTCATGCCACCAGTACTTGGCGCCCTCGGGCGCCTCGCAGCAAAGATTGTCGTCGTCGATCTGGCCGACGAAGTGCATTTTACGACCGCAGCACTCGGGGATTTCCTCCCCTTGAATCCAAAGCGGAACCCGCATCTCGCGTCGATCCGCCTCCGTTCCAACTCGAACGACCTTAATTGACTCCGGATCGTGCCGTTGCTGGCAATACATGATTTCGAATTCCCGAAACCAGCGGATTCCCTCCGGGAGCGAATGAAACTCGACGAGCAGCGCCCTGCCACGTTGGCCAAGAACTCGAAAGTCGTCGGCACCAACTTCAATGTATGGACCGCCGAGTCTCTCGGGCGAGATTGGTATCAGTACCTTCATGCGCTGACCATGCGTGGTGGATGCGTAGCGGCCGTCGCTGTGCCCGCGGTCCATGAGCATCGGGCCACGGTCGTTCCAAGCGAACACCGCGTCAAGCACGTGCCGGTAACCTTTTGATTACGTGCTCGTGTCTGTCTCAGAATACACATCGCTATAACCCGCCAGCCAATTGATTGCCAGATGCCGTTCTCTCGCTGCGCTTTCGCAAATCATCACATGGCCGGGATCGGCTTGGGCAATCGGCTCTCCGCCGACAGCCATATCCCTGTCGATGATGTGGAATCGACCGATATCGAATGAGCCAATCCAACAATCCCGCGAGTACTCAACGAAATCAATTGCATGCGGACGCAACCGATAGTTCACGAGCCTCCAATGCACCATCGTGGCGTGCTTGCGATACTCCTCCAATTCGTGTGCCGATTTCAGCGCTGCACGCCCGACTATCTCGCGCGATGCCTTGGCATCAAATACGCGAGTGACTCGCCAGAATTCGGATGGATCGACAAGTCGGTCATAATCAGGGAGCGCGTACTGCCCAAGACTCCAAAACAGCACTCCAAGTCCCTCGAGCCGCCATACCGCATCGACCATCGATTGATGCTCCATGAATCCGACTGGCCGCTGCAGCGCTTTCCATTCCTCTGGCTCGACTTCGTCGCCGAGGCTCACGTCATCGATCCAAGCCAGGATCTTGAGCCGGTGCCCCTCCGGATCCTCGGCCTGATCCCGCTCGTTCTCCGTCAATCCACGGTCGCCAACCGCAGCCAATACCAATGCACGCTTCGCAACGCGTTCTGCCGACGGTGGGTGCGATTCCACGTCCCCGCTACGCTCGTCGTCCGATTCCGGTGGCTCGGCGTCTTGACGCATATCGCCGCCCGCTAGATGGGACTATAACCATTCACCCAAAGGTGGCAAGTATAGAGGATTGGTGTCGATCGTCAACGCCGGAGGACATGAGGACTTTTGCGACGCACGACTGGCGCCAGGCAACGTCCGATTCGAGGAGTGAAGCGATCCGAACGCGAAGTGTACCAGTTGCCTGCGTGTCCAAGCCCCTAACCAGTAGTTTCTAGGACTTTGATGATTGAATCTGCGTCTTTCTCGGACTTCACAGCGTTTTCGCATGTCGCCGCACACCGCGAGACATGCGAATATTCCCGCGACATGACAAAACGCTTGGATTTCCGGCATTTCAACGTTC
>JBGSYQ010000408.1:0-11108 GCA_041750795.1 Pirellulales bacterium
GTGGCGCGCCGTCCACGTGCTGCTCAAGCCGGGCGTGACCGATCCGGTGGCCCAAAGCACCACCGCGGCCATTGCCGACATGGGACTGGAGGCCGAGGCCGTGCGCACGCTGCGCAAGGTTTGGTTCGCCGGGCTCGACGATGCCGCGTTGGCAACGCTGTGTACCAAGCTGCTGGCCAACGACGCCATCGAGCAAGTGATTGTCGGCCCCCTGCCTTTCGCGCGGTTGGAGCTCGGCTCACCTTACGAGTTCCGCCTGGTCACCGTGCCGCTGCGATCGCTGGACGACGACGGGCTGGCGCGATTGAGCCGCGAAGGACAGCTCTACCTCTCGCTGACCGAGATGCAGACCATCCAGGCGCATTTTCGCCAGCTCGATCGCGATCCGACCGACGCCGAATTGGAAACCGTCGCGCAAACCTGGAGCGAGCATTGCAGCCACAAGACGCTGGCCGGGCGAATCGCCTATCGCGGGCCCGACGGCGCGCGCGAGTTTCGCAACATGCTCAAGGAGACGATCTTCGCCGCCACCGGCGAGATTCGCAAAACGCTGGGCGATGACGACTGGTGCGTCAGCGTGTTCGCCGACAATGCCGGCATCATCCGCTTCGACGACGATTACAACGTGGTGTTCAAAGTCGAGACGCACAATCATCCGTCGGCGCTGGAGCCCTACGGCGGCGCGAATACGGGCATCGGCGGCGTGATTCGCGATCCGCTGGGCACCGGCATGGGCGCCAAGCCGATCGCCAATACCGACGTGTTTTGCTTCGCGCCGCCCGACACCCCGCCGGAAGAAGTGCCCGCCGGCGCCTTGCACCCGCGCCGCGTGATCAAAGGCGTGGTGTCGGGCGTGCGCGACTATGGCAACCGGATGGGCATTCCCACGGTCAACGGCGCCATCTACTTCGACCCGCGTTACCTGGGCAATCCGCTGGTGTTCTGCGGCAACGTGGGGCTCATTCCGCGCAGCCAGTCGTTCAAGGAAGCCCGCGCCGGCGATTACATCGTGGCCATCGGCGGGCGCACGGGACGCGACGGCATTCACGGCGCCACGTTCAGCTCGGCCGAATTGACGCATCACAGCGAGTCGCTCTCGGGCGGGGCCGTGCAGATTGGCAACGCGATCACCGAAAAGATGCTGCTCGACGTCGTGCTGGCGGCGCGCGACCGTGGCTTGTATCACGCGATTACCGATTGCGGCGCCGGCGGATTCTCGAGTGCCGTGGGAGAGATGGGCGAGACGATCGGCGCCGAGGTGTGGCTCGACCGCGCGCCGGTGAAATACAAAGGCTTGTCGTACACCGAGATCTGGATCTCCGAGGCGCAAGAGCGGATGGTGCTTTCGGTGGGGCCCGACCAGTGGCAAGCGTTTTCGGACTTGTGCCAGAGCGAAGGCGTGGAAGCCACCATCATCGGCAAGTTCGTCCCCACCGGCCGGCTGAAGCTCAAGTATGGCGACCACGAGGTGGCCGACCTGACGATGGAATTCCTGCACGGCGGCCGGCCGCCAGTGGTGCGCGAGGCGGTTTACGATCTGCCGGCCGAGCGCGCGTTGGAATGGAACGCCGCGGCCACGGCCGACTTCACCGAAACGGTGACAAAGATTCTCGGCTCGTGGAACGTTGCGAGCAAGCATTGGGTGATCCGGCAATACGATCACGAGGTGCAGGGCGGCAGCGTCATCAAGCCCTTGGTCGGCGTGAATAACGACGGGCCCAGCGACGCGGCGGTCGTGCGGCCGGTGCTCGCGTCGCGTCGCGGCATCGCCATCGCCTGCGGCATGAACCCCTGTTACGCCGACTTCGACACTTATCACATGGCCGCCAGCGCCATCGACGAGGCGATGCGTAACTGCGTGGCGGTGGGCGCCGATCCGGCGCGCATCGCCATTTTGGACAACTTCTGCTGGGGGAATACCGAGCGGCCGCAAACGCTCGGCTCGTTGGTACGTGCGGCCATCGCTTGTTACGACGTGGCGGTGGCGCTGGGCACGCCGTTCATCAGCGGCAAGGACAGCTTGAACAACGAATTTCGTTACGAGGACGCCGACGGCCGGTCGCACACGATTGCCATTCCGGCCTCGCTGTTGATCAGCGCCCTGGGTCAAGTTGACGACGTGGCCCGCTGCGTGACGATGGATCTCAAGCAGCCCGGTAACTTGATCTACCTGGTGGGCGCAACGTACGACGAGTTGGGCGGCTCACACTTTGCCCGCGTACACGGACTGGGCGGCGGACGCGTGCCCAAGGTCGATCCGCAACGGGCCAAGGTGACCTTTGCCGCGATGCACGCCGCGATCGCCGCCGGATTGGTCCGTGCGTGCCACGATCTGAGCGAAGGCGGGCTGGCCGTCGCGCTGGCCGAGATGGCCTTTGCCGGCGGATGGGGCGCAACGATCGACGTTGCCAAAGCGCCGCAATCGATCGACGCGAACCAAGCGGCCGAAGCGGTGCTGCTGTTTTCGGAATCGAACACGCGGTTCTTGTGCGAGGTGCCCGCAGAGTCGGCCTCGGCGTTTGAGCATCTGCTGGCCGGCGTGGCGCACGCGCGCGTGGGGCAAGTGACGGACGCCAGCCGGCTGGAAATCCTGTCGGGAGAACGGCCGGTAGTTTCGGCCGAGCTGTCGGCGCTGAAGGCGTCCTGGCTGGCGCCGCTGGATTGGTAGCGTCGAAGCGATAAACAAAAGTCGTATCATCGTTGGTCCAATAATCGTTCATGGCACAACCACGCGTCCTCATTTTGCGAGCGCCCGGCGCGAATTGCGATCTGGAAACGGAGTACGCGATTGCCTGCGCCGGCGGGCTGGCCGAGCGGTGGCACGTCAACCGGCTGCTCGAAGCGCCGCGGCGGCTGGCCGACTATCAGATCCTGTGCATCCCCGGCGGGTTCAGCTATGGCGACGACGTGGCGGCCGGACGCATCCTGGGCAACCAGTTGCGGCATCACCTGGCCGAATGCCTGCAAGAATTCAAAGCGGCCGGCAAGTTGATCCTGGGCATCTGCAACGGATTTCAGATCCTGCTCAAGTCGGGCGTGTTGCTACCGCTGGCCGACGACCTCACCGGCCCCGCCACGCTGGCGTGGAACGCTTCGGGAAAGTTCGAGGACCGCTGGGTGCCGCTGGTCGTATCGAGCTCCAAGAGCGTGTTCTTCGCCGGCATCGAATCGATGTACTTGCCGGTGGCCCATGCCGAGGGCAAGTTCGTCCCGCGCGACGAGCCGCTGTTGCGCTCGCTCGAAACCAACGGCCAAATCGTGCTGCGTTACGGCACGAACGCCGCACTCAACGGCCCGCTGCCGATGGCGCCGACGGTCGCCTATCCCGAGAACCCCAACGGCTCCTTGGCCGACGTCGCCGGCATCTGCGACAGCAGCGGCCGCGTCTGCGGCCTGATGCCCCATCCCGAGCGCCACATCGACCCCACCCAACACCCCCACTGGACCCGCGCCTCACTGCCCGCAGCCGGCGACGGGCTGCGCGTGTTTCAAAACGCGGTGGGGTATTTTCGGTAAGGGATTGAGATCCGACTGGTGCAGGCCCAGCGTGCTGGCGCGTCGGTGTGTCGGACCGACGCGCGCAAGGTTGATTGCTCCCGCAGGCAGCACTATGTTGGGCAACTGGAAAGGAGCGGCAAGTCGTGGAGATGTATACTTGTCGCTATTGCATTAGCGGCTGTTAGGCGCTTCGAAATACGCGTCGAATTCTGGATAATCGTCACCGCAATCGCTGTGCACTTACGGAAGCGACAAGCATGACCCAGCAAACGAACGTTTCCGAAGCGCGGCTGGTTGGCAATTCAGCGTTTACGCGGCGGCCACAATGCCGAGTGCGCTATTGCCATGGTGGCCGACAATCATGCACTCTGGCCAACGGGCCCACGGCATCTTTTCATGGCCGATGTCACGCAGATCTTATCGCAGATTGAACAGGGCAACGTGGCCGCTGCGGAGCAACTGCTACCCTTGCTCTACGCCGAGCTGCGCAAGTTGGCCGCTCAACGGCTAGGTCAAGAGAAACCAGGACACACGCTCCAAGCGACGGCGCTGGTGCATGAAGCCTGGCTGCGGCTCGTGGATCGGGAAAACAGTCAGAAGTGGAAGAGTCGCGGACATTTCTTTGCTGCTGCGGCGGAAGCGATGCGGCGGATTTTGATTGAAAGCGCACGCCGCAAACGCCGAATTCGACACGGCGGCCAGATGAATCGAGTGGACATCGACGCGCAACTGCTCATCGCGGACGATGTGGACGATAACCTGCTCGAGCTTGACGAAGCGCTTCGCCATCTGGCGTCCGAGGACCCGCAGGCCGCAGAAGTAGTCAAACTGCGATATTTCGCAGGCCTGACGATTGAAGAGGCCGCGCTGGCACTCAACCTGTCCGTCCGAACAGTCAACCGACACTGGGCTTATGCCCGCGCTTGGCTGTATCAGCGGCTTCAACAAGACGCGGCGGATTAAAGCGTCTTTTTTTGGCACAACTCAGTCCTGTCCGTCGCACTGTCTTTCGACGAGCCCAGTTGGGCCGGGGAGCACGATATGCCCGCCGAATCGCTTGACGTCCGCGCCGTTTTTGATCGCGCATTGGAGCTGGCCAAACCGGAGCGCAAAGCGTATCTCGATAGAGTGCGTGGGGCTGCGCCGGAGACTCATGAGAAGGTCGAGGCTTTGCTCAGTGCCCACGAGCAAGCCGGAAGTTTTATGGAAGGCGTCGCACTGGGCTCACGGGTTTTTGTTGATGACGCGATCGTTGAAGCCGCCGGAATGCAAATCGGGCCGTATAAACTGCTGGAACAGATCGGCGAAGGCGGATTCGGCGTGGTTTTCCTCGCGGAACAGGCGCGCCCCGTCCGCCGGCGCGTCGCCCTCAAGGTCATCAAGCCCGGCATGGACACGCGGGAAGTGATCGGCCGCTTCGAGGCGGAGCGGCAGGCGTTGGCGCTGATGGATCATCCGAACATCGCCAAGGTTTTTGACGCCGGGACCACAGACTCCGGTCGACCCTACTTTGTGATGGAACTGGTCCAAGGCGTCACGATCACCGAGTATTGTGATCAGTGCAGTCTCACCGCCCGCGAGCGGCTGGAACTGCTTATCACGGTTTGCCGGGCGGTCCAGCACGCCCATCAAAAAGGAGTCATTCATCGCGACCTCAAGCCGACCAACGTCCTGGTGGCCATGCAAGATGGTCGGCCCGCGCCAATCGTCATCGACTTCGGCGTGGCCAAGGCGATCAATCAGCGACTGACTGAGCACTCGCTGACCGCCGGTTTCGCGCAATTGATCGGCACACCGCTGTACATGAGCCCGGAACAGGCGGAGCTCAGCCCACTGGGCGCCGATACGCGCAGCGACATCTATTCGCTTGGCGTGATGATGTATGAACTGCTCACCGGCAGCACGCCGTTCGACAAAGAGCGGCTGCACGCCGCCTCGTACGACGAGCTGCGCCGCATCATCCGCGAGGAAGATCCACCCCTGCCGAGTACCCGACTTCGCACCGTTGCGGCTAGCCTGGCTACAACCGTTGCGGCAAGCCGGCGCACCGACGTGCGTCGCCTGCTGCAAGTGATTCGCGGCGAATTGGACTGGATCGTGATGAAATGCTTGGAGAAGGACCGCAATCGTCGCTACGAAAGCGCCAGCGGCCTTGCGGCCGATATGCAGCGATTCTTGAACGACGAGCCGGTGCAGGCGTGCCCGCCTTCGGCCGTATATCGACTGAGGAAGCTAGCGCAGAGGAACAAGGGAGTTCTGCTGGCCGGGGTGGTCGTGGCGACAGCGCTTGTTTTGGGCACCGCAGCCAGTAGTTGGCAGGCCTATCGAGCGACGCGGGCAGAGCGGCAGGCCCAGGTCAATCTCGCAAAGGCCCGACAAGTCGTGAACGAGTACTTCGTGCGCGTGAGCGAGAGCTCTCTTTTGGAAGACCCCACGTTCGAACCACTTCGCAAAGAGCTCCTGCACGCCGCGCTGGGTTATTACCAGGATTTCGTCAAGCAGAATGCAGACGATTCCGGTTTGCGAGCCGAGCTCGCCGCCGCCTACTTTCGCGTTTCTTACATTCATTTTGTGCTCGGCTCAGAGGAAGACCTATTGACTCCTTATGAACACGGGCTGGCGCTGCTGGAAGATCTGGTGCGGACGAACTCGAACGCGGCAGATCTGTGGATTCCCCACACTGGTCGGTTCCGGGTGGCCCCGGCCCAGTTCCATGTCCAACGGCCGGCCGAGGCCTTGGGCACGTTCAAACGGGCGCGTAGCCTCCTAGAAGAGATGGCCCGCCAACGTCCCGATAGTCTTGCGTTGCGCGCCGACGTAGCCCTGTGCTACATGGCAATTGGCACCCTCCAGGGTGACCTAAATCATTGGAGCGAAGCAGCTGAAGCCAAGAAAGCAGCTTGCGAGCACTGGAATCAACTCGCGTTGTTGGACCCCGAGAAACGGCATTACCAAGCGGCCTTGGTCACTCAGTCGATGGACCTGAGCCAATACTTGGAGCGATTGTGGCAGATGCCGGAAGCGGAAGAGGCCGCGCGGCAATCGCACGATCTGGCGGAACAGTTAGTACAACAGCAGCCTACGCCAAACCATCGGGCGCTTCTCGGGTGGAGTTGGTTACACCAGGCCGGCAGATTGGAGCGCGCCGGCGAGCTCGAGGCGGCCGAAGATGCGTACCGGCGTGCATCGACCGCATACGAGCAACTCGCCCGCGACTACCCGAAGGTGCCGCGCTATCGAACGCAAAGTTTCTCAGCCCAGTGTTCGCTAGGGTGTCTATTCTGGGAAAGCGGCCGCCATGCCAAAGCGGCTACAACGTTTCGCGAAGCCCTGGCCACGGCCGAACACTTGCACGAGGACGATGCTGAGGCGCAGATCGCGCTTGCGAGGTTCTTCGCGTCGTGCCCCGATCCGCAGTTCCGCGATGCGCGCAAGGCAGCCGCCGCGGCCCAGAAAGCGGTCGCGCGGAACCCGCACGAAAGCGAGGCTTGGTACGCACTGGGACTGGCACAGTGCCGCCTCGGCGACTGGCACCTTGCCATCGACGCATTGCAGAAGTCCGACGAACTGAGTCCCGTTCCGGACGGCTGGAGTTGTTTCACCAGATCGATCGCCCATGCGCAGCTTGGAGACGCTGACCAGGCCCGCCGTTGGTACGACGCGGCCCTCGACTGCACCGACGAGCAGGACGCAGCTGACGCCGAGCTGCGCCGCTTGTGCGCTGAAGCCGCGGCCCTATTGGATTTGAATGATGTAGCCGAAAGGGACCGTGAATGAAGCACATGGTCAAGCTCAGTAGCCCAGAACTGGTACTGCACAGCCCACAAACAAGGGTTACCAACTTGTAGATTCCCACATCACAGGGAAAGTGTCGCGCTACGTTGAGTTCGGCACCGTGACCAATAAACCAGAAGCCGGCCGGTGAGGGCAGCCGCGAAGCAAATCCCTCACCGGCCGCAGGGCCGTTCACCAGCGCTCGATCTGCGCGCTGGCGGATTCACGGCGTTTTTATTGTACCGCAGATCGGATCCGGAAAGGAGACATGTGATAGCCATGCTGGTTGCTTCAATTCTCAACACAGTGCATGCAGATTCCCTGCGAAACAACGGACGGCGAAGACGCTTCTGTAATTCCGTTTCACGCCGCTTTTCGGTCGAGCCGCTGGAGGAACGGCGCGTGATGGCGGCCGATGGTTTGGGAGCGCTCGTCGAACTGTCGCCGCTTGTGCCCGACGACCCTCGCTTCGATCAACAATGGGGACTGCAGGTCACCGAGACGGCGCGGGCCTGGGCAATCACCACCGGCAGCACTCAGGCCACGGCGGCCGTCCTGGATACCGGCGTGGATTACGCCCACCCCGACCTCTACAAAAACATTTGGATCAATCAAGAAGAGATCCCCTCGCTGATTCGCGCGCAATTAATTGACGTCGATGACGACGGGCTGATCACCTTCTGGGACCTCAACGAGCCGGTCAATCTGGGACCGGGCAAGATCACCGACCTCAACGGCAACGGTTACATCGACGGCGGCGACGTGCTGCGACCCCTCGCCCAGGGTGGCTGGGCAGACGGCCTCGACAACGGCGGCAACGGCTTTGTCGACGATCTCGTCGGCTGGGACTTCCTCGACAATGACAACGATCCGATGGACGTCGACGGCCACGGCACGGCCAGTGCCGGGATCATCGGCGCCGTCGGCGACAACGGCGTCGGCATTGCGGGCATCAACTGGCAGATTCAGATCATGCCCGTGAAATTCTTCCCGACGGGGCGTTACCAGGACTTTACACCAGCCGAGCTACTGGCGGCCGCCACCGTCGCGCCCGACGCAATCCGGTACGCCGTCGATAACGGATCGCAGGTCTCCAACAACAGTTGGGGTGCCCCGGCGCAGCTCGTGCCGCCCGCGCTTGTGACGCCAATCGTCGAGGCGATCGAGTACGCCGCAGACGGGGAGCATCTCATGGTGTTCGCGGCCGGAAACGACGCCAACAACAATGATCTCTTCCCGCGGCTCCCCTCCAGCCTGGACCTGCCGAACATCATCAGCGTCGCGGCCACCAAGCAAAACGACAAGCTAACAAGCTACTCCAATTTCGGCGCCGTCGCGGTCGATCTCGGAGCGCCGGGAAAAAATCTCTGGACCACTTCGCCACGCAGTCTGCCGGGGACGGAATACTGGTCGGTCACCGGTACGTCGCACGCCGCCCCATTCGTGACCGGTGCCGCCGCCCTGATTCTCTCGGTCAATCCCAGCCTCACCTACGCCGAGGTCAAGTCGCGGATCCTCGACTCCGTCGATCCGCTTGCGACGCTGCAGGGCAAATCCGTCACCGGCGGCCGGCTCAACATCTTCGAAGCCGTCAGTGCGACACCGGCACCGGTCGGAATCGCAGCCACATCCGAACTCGCGATCGGTGGAATTTCGTCGTCCTTTGTCAATCTCGTTCCCGACCCGCGCACAGGGCCGACCGCAACGTCGCAATCGCTTCGCCACGAGGCGCCCCCAATTGCCCAACCCGTGTCACAACTAGCGCGAAATACCGGTCCTGCATCTACAGCGGTCATTGACCACTTCTTTGAGGACGACGATCGCTTGATTACCTGGCTGGCGCCGCTCACTGCTTCGACACCGCTCGATGCAGATGACTTCGATTTGGTGCTCTTAAACTTGCTGACCTAGCCTTCGCCTGCGCGCTTTAGGGTCACAGCGTTCTTACTGCACTGCAGGCCGGCTTGAATAGGGAGACATAGCATGAACTTCAGCATTCCTTCGCGTACGTGTGTCACGTTTCGTCAACTAGCCGCGCTCATCATCTTCATCTTTGCATTGCTCGTCGGTTCACCTGCCCAGGCCGCGCAGTTTATCGGCTTGGGCGTCTTACCGGGAGGCATCTTCGAAAGTAGAGGCCTGGGCGTCTCTGCCGATGGCGCCGTCGTTGTCGGAGAGAGTTCCAATCTGTCAAATGCACGTGAGGCCCTTCGCTGGACCGAGGCTGGCGGAATGGTCGGGCTGGGAATTCCCGCCACCGCTGTCAGCAGAGTCGCCTCGGGTGCCTCGGCTAACGGCTCTGTCGTCGTGGGTTCCAGCGGCTCGGGGCTACTGGCGGAAGCCTTTCGCTGGACCGAGGCGACGGGCATCGTGGGGTTGGGTTATCTCAGCGAAAACTTTCCTCGCAGCTTCGCCAGCGGCGTATCCGCCAACGGCTCGGCGGTCGTCGGTGACAGCCAGATCGGTTCGGCCATCGGATTCTTCATTCCCACCGAGGCCTTCCGCTGGACTGAGACAACTGGAATGACCGGACTGGGCTTCCTGCCAACTCACGGCTCAAGTGTCGCAAGCGCAGTATCGGCGGATGGTACGGTGGTGGCAGGCAGCAGCAGACCTGCCAATACCACGGACCCCGGCGAGGCGTTTCGCTGGACACCTGCAACCGGCATGGCGGGATTAGGGCAACTCGGCGGCAGCTATGTCGCAAGCGGCGCCGCGGGCATTTCTGCTGATGGCACCGTCGTCGTTGGCACCGCCAATAACAACATTCCGAGTGTGGATATTCTCTTTCAAGCCTTTCGCTGGACGGAAGCGGCCGGCATGGTCGGGCTGGGACACCTTCCTGGTGACGACGGGAGTTTCGCTACCGATGCATCTGCCGATGGGTCGATCGTCGTAGGCAGTAGCCGTATTGGGTTCCTCGCACAGCATGCCTTTATCTGGGATTCAGACCACGGGATGCGCGACTTGCAGGAAGTTCTCATCAACGACTTCGGATTGGGCGCAAACCTCGCTGGCTGGACGCTGTATGAGGCCGCGGCAATTTCCGACAACGGCCGAGTCATCGTAGGCACTGGTCTGAATCCACTCGGCGAACGCGAGGCATGGGTGGCAATCGTCCCTGAGCCTTCCTCGATCTTTTTTGCGATCTGCGCCGGCGTTGCCGTGCCATTGCTCCTCAGCGGTGCCAACAGACCACGTGGCGAGCGTCGGTCCACATCGATCGACGCCAATTGACACGACGACGCGGTGCCCCAACGTTGCGCGGCTCATCCGCCCGGAGCGCATCGATCGCTCTCGATGGGCTCCGGCGACAGGCGCAACGCGTGGCACTTTGCGAAAAGCAACAAGAAATGCAACCGGTCCGTTTACCGCGGGCGTTACGGCTCGCGCGTGCGCGATGTACGGGCCGCGCGTTGCGACCTGATGCCCCATCCCGAGTGCCACATCGCCCCCACCCAACAGCCTCGCTAAACCCGCGCCCCACTACCCGCAGCCGGCGACGGCCTGCGCGTGTTTCAAAACGCGGTGGAGTATTTTCGGTAAGGGATTGAGATCCGACTGGTGCAGGCCCAGTGTGCTGGCGCGTCGGTGTGTCGGACCGACGCGCGCCAGATCAGGCCGTGCGATTGGCGGCATGCCATGAACAAATGCACCCGCGCTAGTTAGCCGTGCCTTAGCTGCTCGCGACCAAACGCCCACGGTTCAAAAGTTGTCCTTGCGGACGTGCTCGCGGATGAGGTCCTTCAGCCGCTCGATGGTTTGGAGCTCCATCTGCTTGCTCTCCTCCCAGAACCGCTGGAGTTCGGGGAATTTTTGGGCATTCTCGATGTATT
>JBGSYQ010000409.1:0-3959 GCA_041750795.1 Pirellulales bacterium
GCCGTGCCGCTGATCCCGGTGGCGCTCGACGGCGCGTTCGACGCCTGGCCGCGCCAGCGGAGTTGGCCCTGCCCGGCGGTCGTTCACGTAGTGTGGAGTGAACCGATTCTACCGCCGCAGATGGAGGGGCTGACCGATGACGAACTGGTGGCAGAGGTCGAGCGACGCGTCCGTGCCTGTCACCACCTGGCTCGCCAGGGGCGACTGCGAGCGTTGGGGAGAACGCGTTAACGCGGACGATTGGCTACTCGGCGGGCGACGGTGCTTGCGCGGGCAATCCGAGCACGCGGATGATCGTGTCGAAGGGGCGCGTGTTGCCGGACTCGGTGACCGTTCTCTCCCGCGCTTCGTAGAGCGGCGCCATGGACTTGCGTTTGGCACAATTGCGCACCGCTTCGGCGACGATGAAATCGCTGTTCACCGCCGCCAGGTAGGCCAGCATGTCGGCACGGGCCGACAGCGGCTCGCCGCCCAGCAGCTCGCGCTGCGCGGCGGAATTCGGCGCCAAGGATCGGCTGTGCATGGCGTATCCGAAGGGGTACGCCTGCACCGCTTCGAACGCCCACTGCACGCGATCGTTGCCCAGCAGCACGCCGCTGGTTTCGACAATGACGCCAGGCATTTTCATTTCGTAGTGAAACCGCCGTGGTGGCCCCAGGATTTCCACGCGATAGAGCCCCAGCATGCGCGCGCCCAGCGGAGAAATCACCTCGGCGAAATTCTGCTGGCTGCCGAACTGCTCCTCGACGATGGTTTGCGCCAAACCGTCGAGCCGCGCCAAGCGCGGATTCTTGGTTTGAGGGGGATCGATCAGGTTCACCCATTCGAGCAGGTCGTCGACGACGGTCTGCGGAACCGGTGCGCCATCGCGCCGCTTCAATCGCTGCCGCAAGATGCCGGCGGCGAACTCGGCCACTTGGAGGCGAGCCCGATCGTCGTCCAGCAGCCGGCCGCTGGAGTCGCGCAGGTTCAAGCCGTAACGGCCACAAACGTCGGCCATCGTGGACTTCCACTCGCGGTTCGGCGGCAGTTGATCGCGTGTGCCGGCCTCGAAGAACGCGTCGGTCAGTTCCACAAACCAGTCGCTGCCCGTCGTGTCGAACCAGGAGACCAGGTTTTCCACGTCGTACTCGGGGCCCAACGCGGTTTCCAGGCACTTGCGCACCAACGGAATCACCACGTCCAAAAACTGTCTCCGGCTGCGGTGCATGTCGTCAAGCGTGACAATATCCGTCAGCGTTTCGCGCCAGTCGTACTCGGTGACGAAAACGTGGTCCGTCTGCAAGTAGTCGACGACCAGTTTGCCGTCGGGAAGCCCACGCGGCGCGAGCTTGACGTAAGTGGAGGGCAGCCTGGCGGGCGAAGGAAAGGTTCCCCAGGCGGCGAAGTAGGGCGTGTCTTTGTCGCGCTGGGCGATCGGAAGCTGGTCGATCGGGCCGCCCCACGCATCGGGCGCGATCTCGGCGGCATAGGTCACGCCGGTCCACACGGCGGGCGCCAGCGCCTCGATCGGCGTGTCTTCAATCGGCTGATAGATGGCGCGGCGCACCTGGCCATCGGCCGAGAGTTCGGTTTCGGCGCGGTACAACTTCTGACCGCAGCCGGCAACGACACAGAGCAGCATGGCCACGGCGCACGTCGTCCGCGGCGTGTTGAACCAACGCATGAATTGACTTCCAGCATCCGGAGGCGAACGGTCCAGGGCCCCGCAATGTTGCCCATGGAACCGTAGGTCACCCCCCGCGTTCGCTTGGCCGATGGGAGCGATTGTGCCGAACGTATGAAGGCGCTTGCGATCCGCCCATGGCGCGGCCGCCGCTGCCGGTTCTCCGGTTGTTTTGGAACGCTCATCCCAGGATTGCCAAGGGGCGGGGCACTTCGATACAATGCGAGTTTCCCTCGGACGGGGTATGCGCGGACGATGCGGTCGCGGCGGCGGCCTAAGTGGCTTGCCAGCCTGCGATACGGCGCCGCCGGTCTTGCCCGGGGCCGCTGGGGTTTGGACTTCAACCGGTTAGTTTGGCCATGTTCGAATCTCTTCAAGACGGTCTGTCCGGCGCGCTGAAAACGCTGCGCGGCAAGGGCAAGCTTTCCGAAGCGAACATGCGCGACGGACTGGCGCTGGTGCAGCGGGCCTTGCTCGACGCCGACGTCAGCTTGCCGGTCGTCAAGGACTTCATCGGCCGCGTCAGCGAAAAGGCGCTCGGTGAGCGCGTGCTCTCTTCGCTCGATCCCTCGCAGCAGGTGATCGGCATCGTACACAACGAACTGGTCGAGCTGATGGGGCCAGTCGATCACTCGCTGCACTTGCAGCCCGGCGTCACCGTGTTGATGCTGTGCGGCTTGCAAGGTTCGGGCAAGACGACCACCTGCGGCAAGCTCGGCCGGCTGATCAAGGAGCGGGGGCGCAAGCCGCTGCTGGTGGCCGCCGACTTGCAGCGACCCGCGGCCATCGAGCAGTTGCACGTCATTGGCCAGCAATTGGACATTCCAGTCTATTCCGAAAAGGGGGCAACCGATCCGGTTGCCGTTTGCCAGAACGCCGTCAAGCAGGCCAGGCAACTCGAGGCCAGCGTTGTTATTCTCGACACGGCCGGCCGGTTGCACATCGACGACGAGTTGATGACCCAGCTCAAGCAGATCGATCGCAAGCTCGAGCCGCAGCAGGTCTATCTGGTGGTCGACGGCATGACCGGCCAGGACGCCGTCAACAGCGCCAAGGCATTCAACGAGGCGCTCGAGCTGGACGGCTGCATTCTCACCAAGCTCGACGGCGATGCACGCGGCGGCGCCGTCCTGAGCGTCAAGGAAGTGACGGGCGTCCCTGTCAAATTCATCGGCACCGGTGAGCACCTGGACGCCTTGCAAGAGTTCCATCCCGAGCGGATGGCGCAGCGCATTCTGGGCATGGGCGACGTGCTCACGCTGGTCGAGCAGGCGCAGGAGAAATTCGACCAGGACGAGATGGCTCGCCAGGAAGAGCGGCTCCGCAAAGGCGAGTTCACGCTGCAAGATTTCCGCAACATGCTGGGCCAAACCCGCAAGCTCGGGCCCATCAACCGCATTATGGGCTTGTTGCCGGGTATGGGCGGCATGCGCGAAATGCTGGACCAGGTCGACGCTGAAGGAGACATGACCCGCCTGGGAGGCATCGTCGATGCGATGACACCCGCTGAGCGGCGCAATCCTTCGAGGCTGATCGACCAAAGTCGCCGCCGGCGGATTGCCGCCGGAGCCGGCGTCGAGCCGCACGAAGTCAACGAACTGGTTAAGCAGTTCGACGGCATGGCCGCGATCATGAAGGAAATGTCCGGGCTGGGAATGCGCGACCGGATGAAAAAAGTGCAGCAATTGCAGTCCGCCTTGACCAATCCCAACGCCACGCTGCAAAAACAAAAAGTCGGCACCGGCAAGCGTCTCACGTCGGAGGAGCGCGCCAAGCTGCGCAAACAGCGTGAGAAAGAGGCTCGGCGCCGCAAACGGGGCGATCGCGGAGGCGCGTGACCGCCGTGCATCAACATCCAACCAAGTGGTAACCTATAACGAAAGCAGGAGGAACGCGTGGCAGTTAAAATTCGCATGAAGAAAATGGGCCGAAAGCACCGGCCGTTCTTTCGCATTTGTGCCATCGATGGACGAAGTCCGCGCGATGGCCGCGTGCTGGAAGAACTGGGCACCTACGACCCGATGGTCCACGAAGTCGACGCTCGGGCATTGCTCAAGGGCGAACGGATCGACTATTGGCTGGGCGTCGGCGCGCAGCCTTCGGACAAAGTCAAGGTTCTGATCAAGAAGTACGGCAGCACGGGCACGCACTTGAACGAGCAGCAGGCGGCGCGCGAGCGGTTGTCGCTGCCGAAGGTCGTACCCGATGCCGGCGAGCCGGTCTACGTGCCCAACGCGGAGGAACCCGCCGCGGCAGCACCTGTTGCGGAAGCGCCGGCTGCCGAAGCGCCGGC
>JBGSYQ010000410.1:0-16301 GCA_041750795.1 Pirellulales bacterium
AGCTACTGCTGTTCGGGTCGCGCAGCGACAAGAGGGCCTGAAAAACGATGTCACGCCAAACGACCTTTTTTGCAGTTTGATTTTATTCATGCCCTCTTGTGCCTTTGGCACCGGCACAGCAATAGCTGTCCCGGCTACCCAAACCGTAAACCCGTAAACCTCATCCTTCATCCCCTTTCCTCCCATGCCCACCTATCAATTCGAGGCGATGGACTCCACTGGCCAGGAGATCAAAGACCAGATCGATGCGGCCAGCCAAGAAGAAGCCCAAGCCACCATCCGGCAGATGGGATACTTCGTCACCAAGATCGCGGTGAAGAAGGTCAAAAAGACCAAGGACGACAAAGAAAAGGGCAAGAAGAAGCGCAGCTTCGCCATCGGCGGCGTCAAAACCAAGTACCTCACGCAGTTCACCCGCCAGCTTTCCATCCTGCAAGACGCCGGTCTGCCGATTTTGCGGAGCCTCAAGATTCTCGAGAACCAATCGAAGCCGGGCCGGCTGAAAAACTGCCTGATGGACGTCTGCGACGAGATCGAAGGCGGCTCCACGCTCTCCGAGGGCATGGCCAAGGCGCCCAAGTGCTTCGACCGCCTGTACGTCAACATGATCAAGGCCGGCGAGGCCGGCGGCGCCCTGGAAATCATTCTGCGCCGCCTGGCCGAGTTCCAGGAGCGGTCGCAAACCCTCAAGCGCAAGATCAAAGGCGCCATGGTCTATCCGATCGTGGTCATCTCCGTGGCCGTGGGCATCTTGACGTTCATCATGATCTCGATCGTGCCCGCGTTCATCAAAATCTTCGACGACTTCGGCACGGCGTTGCCGCCGATGACGCTGGTGCTGATCGCCATTTCCAATGCCGCGGTCGGCTACTGGTACCTGATCCCCGGCATCCCTATCAGCTTTGTTTTGTTCATCAAGCTGTTGAAGAAATTCAAACCAGGGCGCGTCGGCTGGGACATGTTCACGCTGAAGATGCCCATTTTCGGGGCGCTGGTGGAAAAGAACATTCTGGCGCGCACCACGCGGACCCTGGGAACGCTGGTCACCAGCGGCGTGCCGATTCTCGAAGCGCTCAATATCACGCGCGAGACCTCGGGCAACGCCGTCTTCGAAAACATGTTCTCCAAAATCTCCGAATCGATTCGCGAGGGCGAAAGCATCGCCAAGCCGATGAAGGAGTATTCCAAAATGAAGTTTCACCCGATGGCCGCGGTGTTCTGGTTCATTTTCGTGGGCGGGCCCATCGGACTGCTGATGTACATGGGCAAGATGAACTCGCGCGTCGTCGACGACCTGACCGTCAACATGGTCGACGTCGGCGAAGAGACGGGCGAGCTCGACACCATGCTCTACAAGGTCGCCGACACGTACGACGAGGAAGTGGCGGTCATCACCGAAAGCCTGGTGAGCCTGATGGAGCCCTTGTTGATCATCTTCCTGGGCGGGGCCGTCGGTTTCATCGTCATTGCGCTATTCATGCCGCTGGTAAAGCTCATCACCGATTTGAGCTGAAAGAGAGGCGGAAGGCTGGAGGCTGGAGGCGGGAGGGAAGAAGAAACAATACCGCGGGCCGAAGCCTCTTGCCGATGGCCGGGCTGCTGATTGCGGCGGCTCATAAGGAACAACGAACAACGTTACGCGAGGATCTTGAGCATGTTTGCCTTCCCTACAGCCTACAGCCTACGGCCTACAGCCTGCCGATCGCGCCGCGATCGGCGCGCGTTCACCCTCACCGAGCTGCTGGTGGTGATCACGATCATCGCCGTGCTGGCCGCCCTGACCACCACCGGCGTAATGCGCGCCATGAGCACCGCCCGGCAAACCAGAATCAAAGTCGAAGTGGATCAGCTCGACGCGGCGCTGAAGGCATACAAGGAAAAGTATGGGTCGTATCCGCCGTGCAACTTGAACATCGATGACACGGATCCCAATGTTAGGGATGCTGCTCGCGCCGCCGTCCGTTCACACGTTGCTCGTGCATTTCCGCGGTATAGCGGCGATCTTGCTGCTGACCTTACGGCCGCCGGCATCGACACGAACAACTTCCGGCCCGATCAGGCATTGGTATTCTGGCTGCGCGGATTTAGCGCCGACGTGACCAATCCGTTCGTCAGTGCGGATGGCATGCAAATCATCAACGGCGTGACGACCACCGCGGCCAAGACGACTCCCTTCTTTGAGTTCGACGCCGGTCGTATGAATCCGCCAAGTGGTGCTATCTACCCCTCGTACTATCCACAAGGCGTCAAGAACTTGGCGCCCTATGTGTATTTCGACGGAACGTTCCTCAACAATCACTTCGCCAGCGGAACGGCGGCCGTGTGGAGTCCGCCGCCGGCGATGGCGGCCGGAGATGTGTACGCGTATCTCACGGACACCAACAACGACAATCAAGCCACGCTTGGCACGGATGAATTTATCAACCGCGATTCGTTCCAGTTGATCGCCACCGGTCAGGACGGCAAATACAGCACGCCGGGCACTGCCAATCTGACGCTCTACCCCGCTGGGACGATGTTTGACACCATGGGAAATCCACGACCGCCGGACCCCGCTTACGACGACAACCTCTCCAACTTCTGCGAACGGGCTCGGATGGGCGACGCCAGACCGTAGGGGGCAGGCTGGAGGCGGGAGGCTGGAGGCGGGAGGACAAAGACACGACGAAGGCAGGACAAAGAGGCGACCAAGAGTCGACGAGGACTGGATGAGGCGCGAAACCAGTCGCGCGAGCAACTCGCGTTCAGTCGCCGGCTTTGCCGGGGGATCGACCTGACTCGGGAGGCTGTTAACGGCAACGAGGACGCAAACGGACCGCACGAGGCACCGACGAGGGACCACAACCAAACCACGACCAAACGGCAAGTCCGAGGGCAACGCGGATGGGGACTTGGCCGCCACACGAACGCGACGCAGCAACGACCATGAACGATCGCACCAAACCAACCAGGCCGCGAGCAGGGGAAGCAGCGCCCAGCAGCCGGCGGCCAGCGCACGGCGCAATTGCATTTCTTCGTCCTCCCGCCTCCAGCCTCCAGCCTCCCGCCTCCGGCCTGCCGCCTACAGCCTACCGCCTACAGCCTACCGCCTGCCGATCGCCCCGCGATCGGCGCGGCTTCACCCTGGTCGAGCTTTTGATCACGGTGAGCATCATTGCAATCATGGCGTCGATGGTGCTGTTCGCGCTGTTCCGCGCGCAAGAGATGGCCAAAGCCCACAAAACCCGCGCCCTGATCGCCAAGCTCGACCAGATCATCAAAGACAAGTGGCAGACGTACCAGTATCGGCGGATGCCGGTCAACCTCGGTGCGGGACACGACTGGAACGGGGACGGGGACACCGCTGACAATTTGGAGCCGGCGCCGCCAAGGGAGGCTGCCAAGATAAAGCTCGATACGCTTCACGACTTGATGCGCATGGAACTGCCGGACCGCTATACCGACATCGTCAACCTCAATGTGAATGCTAACGGTACGTTCACCATCTTCGGACCTGCTGACTTCGCGACTCTTCCAAATCCCAGACCGCTGCCGGCCATTACTGCTCCATCAGTTCGGGAAACGTACCGTCGCCGCATCAAATCATCAGCCACCATCGCCAACCAAGGCGCCGAGATGCTGTACCTGATCGTCATGGCGGCCTTGGCGGGCGACGAGGATTCGCGCGACGTGTTCAAGCCGGACAACATCGGCGACACCGACGGAGACGGCATGCCCGAATTCATCGACGGCTGGGGCCGCCCGATCAAGTTTCTCCGCTGGGCGCCAGGCATCGATTCCGATCTGCAGGTCGTCGCTCGCGGCACGGTAAACAACTCCCCTCCCAGCGGCAGCGAGATAACGGTCCAAGTCACCGGCGCCGGTCTGTCGCAAGCCAATGGCGCCTACGTCGGCGGCGCGATGGGCATCATTGATCCGAACGGGCAGGACTCGTCCGGCAATCTACTACAAACCAAGCCAATCATCGGCAACCGAATGGCCAGAATTACAGGCTACACGTATGCCGCCGGTGTCGGCACATTCACGTGCGCCGGCGCGCCAACAGGCGACGCGTTCAACGGCACACCACCGGACCAGAACGACACCGTCGTCATCATGGCTCCCGATCCGTTCGACCCGACCGATGCGCAAAGATACTGGTCTACTGTAAATTTGCCCCCGAATAACATTAGCTACTACGACCCGGACAAGTACGTTCCCAGCTTCGCCATCTATCCGTTGATCTACTCGGCGGGTCCCGATGGCCAATTCGGAATCCTGGCGGATATCGACGACCCCTCGAACAGCACTGGGCCGTATAGCTACCCCGCGAACGCCGTCAAGCCATTCGTTGAATTCTCGACGGTGAATCCGCCCCACATGATGTTTGGTGCGTCTACGACTCTAAGGGTCAACGGCGTCGATGAACGCCCCAACGCTTCGCTCGACAACATTCACAATCACTTGCAAGGCTTGAGATAAGCATGCTTCGCATCGAAGACAGGCTGGAGGCGGCAGGCCGGACGCGGGAGAACGCGCGCTCGTGCATACGCGCGATCGTTCCCTCACTTGCCACGAGCCACCAGTCACTAGCCAATTCCCTAACCCCTCTTCTTCGTCCTCCAGCCTACTGCCTACAGCCTACAGCCTCGCGGCTCCGCCGCGATCGCCGCGGCGTCACTCTGCTCGAGCTGCTGATCGTGATCATGATTCTGCTGATGGTCACGGCCGCGGCCATTCCGATCATGGCGCCGGCGCTGGAGAACCGGCGGATGCGCGAGGCGGCCCGCCTGGCCAGCAGCTTCGTTTCCGGAGCACGCGCCAAGGCCATCCAAAGCCGACGCGAAGTGGGCGTCGTGTTGCATCGCTTCGAAGGCCGTCCCTATGCCGTGAGCATGAGCTACGTCGAAGTCCCACCCCCGTACGGCGGCGACGTGACGGGAGCGACGTGTACGGTCATGGAAGTCAACGCGGCCGACGTCGTCGACCCCGTTTCGCCGCCAACGGGCTTGTACGTTACCAAGTGGTTTGAGTTGGACGTGGGCACGATGAACACCAACCTGGTGCGAATGCACGACGAGATTCAGTTCAATTACCAGGGCCCGAAGCTGAGGATTCTAGGTCCGGATGCGAATACCGACAACGTGGTTGATGCCGGCAGCACGATATACGCTGCGTTGCTGTCGCCGACGCCGGGCGCCGTCATCCCAACGCCGTGGCCTTCCATGGCACCCTCATCGCCCGTCTCCTACCAAATCTTTCGCCAGCCCGTGCGCACCAGCGATCAGCCGCTGCAACTGCCGGACGGGATCGTGATTGACTTGCTGCAATCGGGCATCGGTTTGAACAATGCGGTGGCATTCGGCGCGCTCGGGGTCGATCCGATCATCACGTTCACGCCCAACGGATCGGTGGGGCACGTCATTACAACGCAGGCCCAGCGCGTCACGTCGCCAATCTTCCTGCTGATGGGTCGCCGCGAGCTGATGGACGACGTTGCCACGATCAACGGCGGCGGAACGTTCGAGGACAAGAACTTCACCGATTCCGACACCAATCCGAACAACCTTTACCTGCAAAACTTCTGGATCACCATCGGCAGTCAGACCGGGCTGGTCACCACCAGCGAAATGGCCACCAACCCGTCGCCCGGCATTTTCGCCGACGCCCGAGCCATCGCCGTCACGTCTCAAAGCATTGGAGGACGGTGATGATGGCAGGCTGTAGGCTGAAGGCTGTAGGCTGGAGGACGCGACGGGACGCGCTCGCCCGCAGCGCCAGCGAGGGTGTGCCTGGGGCTGGTGGTGATGTGGCGCCTGGCGTGCATTCCCCTCGCTCGCGCTTCGGGCTAGTGTTTTCCGGTCGTCGCCTTCGTTCTCCAGCCTCCAGCCTCCAGCCTCCAGCCTCGCGACGGCTTCGCCGGCGCGCCATCACGCTCACCGAGGTGCTGATCTCGATGTTCGTGTTGATGATCGGGCTGTTGGGCGTGGCCGCGATGATCCCGGCTGGCCGGCACGAGATCCTCGAAGGCGCGAAGATCGACAACGCCACCGCCGTCGGCCGAGCCGCCTTCCGCGATCTGAAAATCCGCGGGTATCTGAACCCGGCGAATTGGCGACTGGCTAATGGAACGTCTGTCGTTTTGCAGCCACCAAACCCGCCGGACTTTCCCACACAGTGGTTCCTGACGAGCAATACCTTCAACCAGACGAACCCGCCCAGCGTCACTCCGGCGGTGGCCATTGATCCGCTGGGAATCACTGCTCCCGCAGGCACCTATACCAACTTGTTTCCATATCAAACTGGCGCGCCGCAATTATACCTGACCCGCATCTATCCCGACTATCAGATCAGCGGCCTGGCGACCGATCAAGAAAAACGCGCCGCAGCCGATCTCGTCTTCCGCGCTTCCGACGACTTGCTGTTCACGCCCAGCGTCACCGGCCGGGACAACCCGCCGCAACAGTCGGTCTTTGGCGAACTGGGCGGCAATCCGGTCATGCAGAGCTACAGCGAGCTGACCAGCGCCGGCGGCACGCCGCAGAAGCGGGCCAGCGAAGGCAACTATTCCTGGCTGGCCACGATCGTCACCGATCCGACCAGCTCGGCATTAAGCAGCCAGCTCACCGTTTCGGTGGCCGTGTTTTATAAGCGCGACTTGAGCAGCCCGGCGCTGACCGAGCGGATCGGAACGAACGTATCGTTTTTCGGATCTGGCATAAGCGGTGGCGAGATTACGTTTACCCACCCGGCGCCGCCACCCGGAACTCAGCCTAAAGCACTCAAGCCGGGGCAATGGGTCATGTTAGCTGGACGACGTCCACCGACCCGCGATTTCTACCGCTGGTACCGAGTCGTCGCTGCTGACGTAATGGAATTCACAAATCCTAATTGGAACCAGAAAGCCACCCTCGCCGGCGCCGACTGGGACACAACTATCCAGCCCCAAATCTGGATGTTCGACAACATCGTCACCGTCTACGAGAAAAACATGCGGCTGGAAATTGAATAGGCTGTAGGTCGTAGGCCGCAGGCTGTAGGAGACAAGACGCTGATGCACCTCGGGCGTCCTACGGCCTTCAGCCTCCCGCCTACCGCCTGAACAGGGGCAACTGGACCGATTCGAACAGAGAACAACGATGAGCGAAGACAAGAAGAGGCTGGAGGCTGGAGGCTGGAGGCTGGAGGACGACGAAGCGCGGCCCCGCCGCGATCGGCGCGGCATCCTGCTCTTGGTGGTGCTGAGCCTGCTGGTGCTGTTCTCGATGGTCACGGTCACCTTCATGCTCGTGGCCGGCCAGTACAAGCGGATGTCGCGGATCGCGGGCAAGGTGGAAATGGTCGGCAACGACCCGCGCAAGCAACTCGACGAAGCGTTCGGCCAACTCGCGCGCGGCACCCTCAACCCCCACAGCAGCCTCCGCAGCCACGACCTCCTCGGTGACCTGTACGGCAACGACGGCGTGAAGATCGTCAACAACGGCCTGATCCAGGCCGCGTATCCCTTGGTGGGCGGCGCTCCAACGCGGCAGCTCATCGACCTGCAGATTCTCGTGGATCCAAATAATCCAGACGCCGTCATGCAGCCGATGCCCGGCATGCCCGCGTTCTCGGTCAATCTGCCACGCTTCGAGCAGATGCAAACGGCCGGCCACTTCAACGGCTGCGTGCTGACGTTTCTCAATGGCGAATTGAAGAATCAAAGCGCGCGGATCGTCGGCTGGGGCTATTATTATGACGCGGGCAGCAACCAGTTCCAGTTCGTCGCGCGCATCGTGGCCACCGAGGGCATGACCGACACGTCGGCCGGCACCGCCAGCCGGCTGGTCATCAACGGCCGACCGTTCAACGGCACGGGCTTTGGCTTGAACCCTGCGCCCGTCGCGACCAGCCCGACGTTTCTGGATGCGATGGACGCTACGTTGAACGTTCCCCATGCACTGCTGCCTAACCCGCGTTTTTTCGCTGGCGGCGGCGGTTACGACATTGTCGGCGGCTATGGCGGTGCGGACGAAGACTACGACGCGGCCGACGCGCAAAACATGGCTCTGGCCTACGTGCCGCTGGTCGATCCATCCAATCCGACATTGCCGCCCGCGTCCATCCTGCCGTCGTTCCACCGGCCGGATCTGGTCAACTATTTGTCGACGGATGCGACGTACTCCGCTATCTGGAGCGATCCTAATAGCGGCCCGCAATTGCAACGCCGGGCCATGCTGCGGCCAAGCTCGACCGACCATCCGAACTTCAACGGCAGCAATCCGCTGTTCGATCCGATCAACGGCCCCTGGGACGTCGACAATGATGGCGATGGCGTGGCCGAGAGCGTGTGGATCGATATCGGTCTGCCGGTGCAGGCCGCACCCGACGGCCGTCGCTACAAGCCGCTGGTCGCCATCCACTGCATCGATCTCGACGGTCGGCTGAACGTCAACGCCCACGGCAACTGGGCGCAGACCGAGCCCAGCTACAACACGTCACCCGCTCCAATAGGCCAGCCGCTGTCTACCGCGCCAGGACGCATCAACGAGTACC
Source organism: Pirellulales bacterium (assembly GCA_041750795.1). Classification (GTDB taxonomy): domain Bacteria; phylum Planctomycetota; class Planctomycetia; order Pirellulales; family PALSA-1355; genus JTS-RE94. The sequence goes on from JBGSYQ010000410.1 coordinate 8,515, forward strand.
TGTTCAACACGGTGGGCACAGCGGTTCCGGAAGTTTCCTTGCCGCGCGGCATGGGCGTCGGTCCGGCGGAAATCAATTTGAGCGGACTGTTTGGGAACGACATCGCGAGATATCGACAGTTCCTCGAAGGCATGACCGGCCCGAACAGCGTGGTTTACGAAGGCCGCTATGGCGAGTGGTTATCCGGAGCCACCTATTATTGGCCAGGGCGTGCTCGCGCCCCGTTCGGTCCCGACGACATTTTGGCGCAATTGCGGCGTTACGACCTGCCGCTCAACTACAACTATTACGGCGCAGTGCAGACCCACTACGGTTCGCCGATCGATCTGTGGGGGCGGTCAATGGTGGGCGTCGACTTCGCGGGGCAGCCGATGTGGTCGTTCGCCCGCGACGCCGCGACCGACACGCTGGCTACGGCCGACGACGAAACGCCGTTCGATCCCTACACGCTTAACCTGTCGCGCAAGCGGATTCGCTCGGCGGCGACCACGACGCCAACGATCGACGACAATACGTTCTCGCCCGCGGAGTTGGAGCGGATTTTGCGGCGTTACGATCTGGACGCCAGCGCGTTGCCCGATCGGCTGGCCTACTTGTTCAGTCAACTGGGCGAAGCAACCATTGACTTCCCGCGCGCAATCACGACCGACAGCTTCGACCTGCCCACGCCGGCCGCCGGCGCGACGCGCGACATGGTGGCCGACGGCATTCATTCCTATCTCACGCTGGACCGGCCCAGCAATCTGACGATGGTCGACTTGCTGAAGTATCGCATGGTGAAAAACGGCGTTCCGCTGACGGACATCACGCCCCAGTTGATCGCGCAGCTATTGCCCCCGGAAGTGATCGCCGGCCAGAAGTTCGACCTGAACCGCCCCTTCGGCAACGGGCGCGACGACAACAGCAACGGAGTAGTCGATGAACCGGGCGAGAACGAAGCGGCGTTTTGGGATCCGGGCAATCCGACACTCTCGTCTCTTGGAGGCGGATTCACGACAATCGTTCCCGACTACTCCAACGGCCTGGGCACTTCGCAGATGGCGCGACACCTTTACGCGCGGTACCTGTACGTGATGATGATGTTATTGCGTGGTCCGGCCGACATCGACTTCGACGGCGACACGGGTAACGACTCGGCGACGGAAACTGCGTATGGCATTGCTCAATGGGCGATCAACGTGGTCGACTATCGAGATTCCGACTCGATTATGACGCCCTTCGAGTTCGACATTAATCCATTCAACGGATGGACAGTCGATGGCGACCCATCCACTACAACAGGAGAAGCAGAGCGTGGTTTGGTGTGGGGGTGCGAGAGGCCGGAATTGCTAATCACGGAGACGCTGGCATTGCACGACATTCGCACTGAGGATTTGCCCGACGATGACAGCGGGACGCCAGATCATACGACTACGAATCCAATTCCGGCTGATAGGGACGCCAATTTCGACCAGCGATTCGTACCCCAAAGATCACTTTTCATTGAGCTCTTCAACCCGTGGACATCAGCAGCGAACGGCCAGACGAAACCGTCCGAACTGTACCGTTCGAACGCCGGCGTTTTGACAGACGGCGTCGTTCTTGACAAACTTACGCCGCCCGTCGCCGGATTCTCGCAGTATCCGGTTTGGCGACTGGTTGTTACGCAAGTCCCAACCGACCCGGACGATCCGCTGGCGACTCCTCCACTGAACAACGTTGAGCGCAGTGTTTACTTCACGGACGCGGCACCAACGATCGCCAACGACCAGCGCCAGTACTACACGTCACTCGGCGTCCGGCCATTGCCACCGGGCGGCTATGCTGTGATTGGACCGAGCGAACCCGGACAAACGACGCTGCACACGATTCCGATTGGCCGGCATTCAACCGATAATGAGAATGCGACTTACACCGCGCAAACTCGAGTTGTCGAGTTGGACCTAAACGGCGATCCCTCTGTTCTGCCGACACCGATGCAAAATGGAGCAACGGTCAAGAACAATAGCGCTGCAGGTTCCGTTGAGCCGCCTAGCGGTTGGGCCAATGCCAGAGCATCGATGGCTATTGTAATGGATATGTCTGCGCCGACCCCCGGAGATCCATTGAACGTATCAGACCCGATCCTCGGATATCCCATTCCCAACGGCGTATTTGGTGTCGAGGCCGTCTATTCACCAGCCCTTGACATTCCACTTGACTCCGACCCGGCCTTAACGACTCCAGGCACGACAGCCAGTTTCAAAACGCTTCACCTGCAACGCCTTGCCGACCCGTTCCAGCCCTGGAATCCGCCATTCGGAGAGTTGGGCCATGATCCGGCCAAGCCGGCCATCAATCCATACCTAACGATCGACACGATGCCGATCGACATTGCGGCATTCAATGGAGTTGAATCGACTGGAACAGGCAACGGCATTTTCGCTTCGCACCAAAGAGGTGACACCACAATACCGGCCGGCGCAAACAGTCTCTGGCGCCGAGAGGATCCAGGCTCATTTGCGGGCCAGGCTTCGGGTAGCGGCGATACCAGCCAGGTGTTTCAGCTCGAGCTGCAGCATACCCTTGGCTACATGACTACCAAGGCCGCTACGTCGTGGGCGCCATGGGCGCCGCCCGGCGCAGATCAAATCGGCTATACCGGGATGCCGGACCCGAGCAACAACCAACCCTTTGCGTGGTTGACCTGGAACAGCAGGCCGTTCGTATCTGAGCAGGAATTATTGCTAGTTCCCAGAAATCGTTCGTCACGATTGACGCTTGAGTTTCAGTCCGTTCCGCTGGCGAATCCATTCGATCCTACCGTGCCAGCGGCAGGCCACACTCCAAACTTCTTTGCGACTGACGCAAACGGCAGTGTGGCACCGCAGTTTTATCGCTTGCTGGACTACGTCCATGTGCCATCGCCTTTTGTGGGCACGGACACCGTGTTCAGTCCGACTCCTTTCAATGGGATCATGACGTCGCAGTTCGGGATGCTGGACGAGCAGCAGATGGCCTCGCACTTCCGGCCGCCGTTCTCGCATGCCTCGAACTATCGCGAGCCGGGAAGGGTGAACATCAATACCATCGCGGGGCGCCACGATAGCGGCGGGCCGCTCGACAACAATTTGATTTGGAATGCCGTCCTCAACGATTGGCGGGGTGCCCCCACGAATACCACAAGCTGGCCGGAAATCGTCGCCAGTCGACGCGGAAATGCGGGAAACGTTTCCGACCAATGGGCAAACTCGTCGTCGGTATTCGCCAATCCGTTCCGCTCGGCCGCCGGCGCCGCGTATCGCTTGCCGGGTACCGTAACTACGGTTCAGCCGGAAGCAAACGTCACGATGCTGCGCCCCAATCCTCAAGACTCCAACAGACCGCTGTTCGCCAGCCAAACGGATCCAACCAAGCCTTACGTCGATCCCGACCAACACCCGTACTTCCGCTATCAGAACCTGATGCGGTTGAACAACTCGCTCACCACGCGCTCGAACGTCTATGCCGTGTGGATTACGATGGGGTATTTCGAGGTGTCGCCGGCAGATCCGCCGATCAACTACGCCATCTATCCGGATGGCTGGCAGTTGGGGGCGGAGTTGGGCTCCGACTCGGGGGACATCAAGCGCCATCGGGCGTTCTACATCTTCGATCGCAGCATCCCCGTCGGCTACGAGCCCGGCCGAGACCACAACATCGACGACGCCACGCTGGTAAAGCGGTATATTGAGTGACAGGCTGGAGGCTGGAGGCGGGAGGACGAAGGCGAAGAAGAGTACGGGGCAGGCGCCGCGTGCATCACTGCGTCGTTTTCACTAACCACGAGCTACAAACCACGGACCGTCTAAAACCTTTTCCTCGCTGGCGCTTCGCGCCTAGTGTGTGAGCTTCACGCGTTCTTCACTGGCCAAAGGCGGTAGGACGAAGACGAAGACGGGCCAGTCCCCAGCGCCTAGCTCCCAGCCCCCAGCCCCCAACCCGCATTCCCTAGCCCCCAGACCCCCATGCCCTTCCTCCAGCCTCCCGCCTCCAGCCTCCCGCCTGTATCCTCCAGCCTCCGGCCTGTCCGGCCTGTATTCGCCGCTCTTCTGCTGTTGGCCGCGGGCGCGTTTGCTCGCGAGCCGGAGCGGCCGCCGAACGTGTTGATTATTTGCGCCGACGATCATGCGGCCTATGTCACGGGCGCCTATGGCAACAAGTTTGCGCGCACGCCGAATATCGATCGCCTGGCCGCGGGCGGCTTGCGCTTCGATCGGGCGTATTGCAACGCGCCGGTCTGCACCGCCTCGCGCCAGTCGTTCCTGACCGGACGCTATCCCAGCACCATCGGCGTCACGCAGCTTCGCACGGCGCTGCCCGACAGCGAGGTGACGCTGGCCGAGACCTACAAGCTGGCGGGCTTCGACACGGCGGCCATCGGCAAGATGCACTTCAACAGCAACCTGGCCCACGGCTTCGACCTGCGGATCGACATGCCCGAGTATCGCCGCTGGCTGGCGCAGCAATCGCGTCCGCCGCTGCCGGCGGGCATGGAGGTGCAGCCGCCGTGGCGTCCGTTCAAGGATCCGGCGCGGGTGTGGCTCAACAGCACGGCGCTGCCGGTCGACACGGTGGCGGCGCAGGCCGACGCCACGTATTTCGCCGAGCAGGCCGCGGAGTTTTTGCAGGCGCCGCGCGACAAGCCGTTTCTGCTGATGGTGAGCTTTTACGAGCCGCACTCGCCGTTTCGCTTTCCGCTGGAGTATGGCGGCCGTCACGATCCGGCCTCGTTCATCGTGCCCGAGCCTGGCCCGGAGGACGACGACCAGATACCGGCCATCTTTCGCGATTTGACTCCCGCGGAAAAGCGGGGAATCAACGCGGCCTACTACACTTCGGTCGAGTTCATGGACGCCTGCGTGGGCCGCGTGCTCGACGCGCTGTCGGCGGCCGAGCTGACCGAAGACACGCTGGTGATTTACTTCGGCGACCACGGATACATGCTCGGCCAGCACGGGCGGTTCGAAAAGCATTGCAGCTATGAGGAGGCCGTGCGTGTGCCGCTCATTTTCCGCTGGCCCAAGCGGATCGCCGCGGGGCGTCACACGCGGGCTTTTGTCGAGCTGGTCGACGTCGTGCCGACGATCCACGAGCTGTGCGGCTACAACGTCACCAAGCCGCTGCAAGGACGCAGCCTGTTGCCGGTGATCGACGCGCAGACCACCAGGCATCGCGATCACGTGATCGTCGAGTACGCGCAGAACGACGAGGTGATGATCCGCGACGACGACTGGAAGCTGGTGTACGGGCGCGGCGTGCAGCGGCGCGAGGACGGCTATGACACGGGGCGTCCGCTCGTGCCGCAGCAGTTCCGCCTGTACGACATGTTCAGCGACCGCGCCGAGATGCACAATGTGGCCAACGACCCGGCGAACGCAGCCACGGTCAAGCGCCTGACGGACCTGCTGGTCTATCACCTGGCGACCACGGCGCGCGAGCCCGCCAAGGTGCCTCCGCTGGACGAGCCCATGGCCGTGCTCGACTATTGCGTGCAATCGCACGATGTAGAGCCGGCGCCATGACGGCGGCCGGCATTGCGCGGCCCAAACACCCCGCGATGGGTGCTTTAACGGGCGGGGCGGAGCGGCTATCTTATTAGTTGGCGTTGATGCGTGTTTTGCCGGCCCTGAGATGAGACGGAAGCGTGACTCGGTTCGCAGCAAATCATCGCTACGTGGCAGTCATCGCCGGCATCGCGGCGCTGGCGCTGGTTGCGCCTGGTAGCCTGGCCCATGCCGACGAAGCGGCGGCGGCGAAAGTCGATTTCGCGCGGGACGTCGGCCCGATCTTCATCGAGCACTGCTATGAGTGCCACGGACCGGACGCGCAAGAGTCGGGCTTGCGGCTCGACCAGCGCGACGCGGCGCTGGCCGGCGGCGATTCGGGACCGTTATTCGCCGCGGGCAACAGCGGCCAGAGCGAATTGATTCGCCGCGTCACGGCCGACGCCGACGAGCGGATGCCGCCCGAAGGCGCCAACAGCAAGCCGCTGTCGGCCGATGAAATCTCGCGGCTGAAGACCTGGATCGACGCGGGCGGCGATTGGCCCGCGGCGGCCGCCGGCGGTTCGTCGCACTGGTCGTTTCAGCCGATCGTGCGGCCCGAGGCTCCGCCGGTACAAAACACCACCTGGCCTCGTTCGGCGCTCGATCACTTTGTGTTGGCGCGGCTCGAGTCGCAAGGCATTGCGCCGTCGCCCGAGGCGGATCGCTATACGCTCATCAAGCGGCTGTCGTACGACCTGCTTGGCTTGCCGGCGGATCCGCGCGAGGTCGACGCGTTCGTAAACGACACGTCGGCGGACGCCTACGAGCGGCTGGTCGATCGCATGCTCGACTCGCCGCACTTCGGCGAGCGCTGGGGCCGGCACTGGCTGGACATGGCCCGCTATGCCGACTCGGACGGCTACGAAAAAGACAACTCGCGGCCCGATGCCTGGCGCTATCGCGACTGGGTGATCGAGGCGGTGAACGACGATGTGCCGCTCGACCGTTTCACCATCGAACAGCTTGCCGGCGACTTGCTGCCGGGCGCCGACGCGTCGAACCGGCTGGCCACGGCCTTTCACCGCCAGACGCTGACCAACACCGAAGGCGGCACCGACCAGGAGCAATGGCGCGTCGAGGCGATCTTCGACCGCGTGGCCACCACCGGCAGCGTGTGGCTGGGTTTGACCGTCGGCTGCGCCCAGTGTCACACGCACAAGTACGATCCGATCACGCACCACGAGTTCTATCAACTGTTCGCGTTCTTCGACAACGGCGACGAAGTGGAAACCGAGGTGCCGCTGGTGGGCGAGCCGCTGGTCGCCTGGCGTCGTGACAAAGAAGAAGCCGCGGCGCAGCTCAGCAAGCTGGAGCCCAAGCTGGCGCAAGCGCGGCAAGAGTTGACCGCCAAAGTGCCCGCCTGGGAGGCCGACTTGAAGGCCAAGGCGGCCACCCCGCTGGAGTTTCATCCGGTGGAGCTGGTCGAGATCGCCTCTAAAGCGGGCACCCAGTTCAAGACGCTCTCTGACGGCTCGTACCTGGCCGCCGGCGAGAACGCCGACACGGACGAGGTGACCATCACGGCCAAGACCGACTTGCCCGAGGTGACCGGCATTCGCATTGAGGCGCTGGCCCACGACTCGCTGGGCGGGCGCGGACCGGGACGCACCGGCCACGGCAACTTCGTTCTGGGCGAGGTCCGCGTGGCCGCTTCGGATTCGAGCGAGTTCGCCGACAAGCATCGCGTGAAGCTGGCCCACGCCACGGCCGACGTGAATCAAAATGGCTTTCCGCCGGAGAACGCCATCGATGGCAAAGAAAACACCGGCTGGGCCATCGGGCCGAAGTTCGGACAGGATCACGCCATCGTGCTCTTGACCGAGCAACCGATCCGCGGCAACGCCACGCCCAACTTGCAACTGGTGCTCAGCCAGAACTATGGCGGGCAGCACACGCTGGGCCGCTTCCGCGTGATGGCGGTCAGCGGCTACGACCCGCTGATCGGCGTTCCGCAGAACGTCCGCGACATTCTGGCCGTGGCCGCCGAGAAGCGCACGCCCGAGCAAACGCAGGCGCTGGTCGAGTTCGTCATTTCGCAGGACAAGCCCACCGCCGATCTGGCCGCCAAGGTCGAAAAGCTGCAGGCCAGGGCAACCGCCCGGCCGGTGATGAAAGCACGCGTGGTAACAGAACGCAGCGACAACCGGCGCACGACGCACGTGATGCACCGCGGCGACTTCCTGCAACCGCAGGATGAAGTGCGGCCCGGCACGCTGGCCGCGCTGCCGCCGATCGCAGCGC
>JBGSYQ010000411.1:0-10275 GCA_041750795.1 Pirellulales bacterium
CGCAGGTGGACGATCCGCACAAATCGCGCCGCGGTTTTCCGAACGAGTTGCTGGCCTATCACACGATCACCGATACCTGGAGCGTGCAGGGCGCGCTGCCATTTTCGCTGGTGACCACGCCGGCGGTTCGCTGGCGCGATCGGATCGTGGTGCCGGGCGGAGAAATAAAGCCGGGCGTCCGTTCGGTCGAGGTGTGGAGCGCCACGATGGCCACCCAGCGGGCGCGCTTTGGCTGGATCAACTATACGACGTTGGCGCTGTACTTGTCCGGCATGGTGGGCATCGGCTGGGTGACGGCGCGGCACAACAAGAACACCGACGACTACTTCAAGGCCGGCGGGCGGATTCCCTGGTGGGCCGCGGGCATGAGCATCTATGCCACGATGCTCAGCTCGCTGACGTTCATGGCCGTGCCGGCCAAGTCCTATGCGACGGATTGGACGTATTTTTGGGCCAACGTACCGATCCTGCTGTTGGCGCCGTTTGTGATTCGGTTTTACTTGCCGTTTTTCCGGCAGCTCGACGTGACGTCGGCATACGAGTATCTGGAGAAGCGATTCAACCTGGCGGCGCGGTTGTATGGCAGCGCGTCGTTCATTGTCTTTCAAGTCGGGCGGCAGGCGATCGTGCTGCTGTTGCCGTCGCTGGCCGTGGCGACGGTGAGCGATCTGGACGTGCGCACGTGCATCGTGGTGATGGGCGCGCTATGCGTGCTGTATACCGCGATGGGAGGCATCGAGGCGGTGATCTGGACCGACGTGGTCCAGTGTTTCGTGCTGCTGGGAGCGGCGCTGGTGAGCCTGGTTTACATGGCGGCGCACGTCGACGGCGGCTGGAGCGGCGCGTGGTCGACGGCTGCCGAGAGCGGCAAGCTGCACCTGGCCAACTGGACGATGGATCCCTCGACCGCCGCCGACGCGTTCTGGGTGATTCTGTTGGGCAACCTGTTCGTGGTGCTGGTGCCTTACACCAGCGATCAGACGGTCGTGCAGCGGTATATGACGACCTCCGATCAGGGCAAGGCGGCCCGCGCCATCTGGACCAACGCGTTGTTGTCGATCCCTTCGACGGCGCTGTTCTTTGCCATCGGCACCGGGCTGTTCGTGTTTTATCGATCGGCGCCCGAGAAGCTCGATCCTGCGTTGACCACCGACGCGATCTTTCCGGCGTTCATCGTGCAAAACCTGCCGGTGGGATTTGCCGGCATCGTGATCGCGGGGATCTTCGCGGCGGCACAGTCGACGGTTTCCAGCAGTCTTAACAGCGTGTCCACGGCCCTGGTAACCGACTTCTACGGACGCCTGGGAGGGCGTGCGGACGAACGGGGGCGATTGCGGCTGGCGCGACTGTTGACGGTGCTGGTGGGCACGTTTGCCACGCTGGCGGCGTTGGGACTGGCCGAGTTGCAGCAGCGCTCGCTGTGGGATGCGTACAACAGCCTGGTGGGATTGGCGGCCAGCGGGCTGGCCGGCTTGTTCGCGTTGGGCATCTTTACGCGCCGCGCCAACGGCACGGGCGCGATGGTCGGCGCGATGGCCAGTGCCTTGGTGCTGTACTTCGTGGATCGGCACGCCGACATTCACTTTTTTCTGTATGCCGGCATCGGCATATTGACGTGCGTGGTGGTCGGCTGGCTGGCCAGCCAGGTGTTGCCGGCGGCCGCCCGGCCGCTGGAGGGGCTGACGCTGTACGACCTGACGCGTGACGAGGTGCGCCGGTAAGCGACCTGGAAACACCCGGCACGTCTTGCGCCGCTTGCCCGACCGGCATTGCTTTGCTGGTAGTCAATATGCGCTTCGCCAGATTCGATGTAACTACTAACCGGTGCTGACGATAAATCTGGGCGGTTGCGCTACTTCACCGATTGGCCCGCGGTCGCCAATGGCGCTGGGCTCGCACGACTGGTATGGCACTGGGGGCCCCGACTCATGGGCAGGCAGTTGCGGCAACGGGCCTGGCGCGTACCTCGTGCGCTCGTGCTGCGCCTGCCGCTCGTATGCCTGCTGATCGCCGCGCTGGCATGCGCACTGGTGGCCAACGAGCCCTTCCAGCAGAAAACCGCCAGCCAAATCTACTTTGAAACGTTGGGCGCGCTGCCCGTGCCGGCCGAGGATCCGCCCGGCTTTCCGCGCGAGTGGAAATGCGAAAGCGGGCGCACCTTTCAGTTGCGCGGGCGGATTGACTTCGATTCGATCTGGACGGCGCAGAGCGCCGGCAGCCAGGCAACCTACGGCGACTTGGGAGACGTCGCCGGCTTGCGGCGAGCGCGCATCGGCGCCCAGGGCGACTTGCTGGACGGTCGCCGCTACGAGTGCGAAATCGACATGGCGTCCGGCATGGTCGTTCCGCAGGATGTGTTCATCGGCAGTGGATTGCCGGACGAGGGAGGCGAGCGGCGGTACGGACATTTCCGCGAACCGTTCAGCTTGGAAGGCAACACCAGCGCGAACTATTTCATGTTCCTGGAACGTTCGCCGGTCAACGACTTGGATCCCGCGCGCGCCTGGGGCATCTGCCTGTTTCGCGCGTACGACGGCGCCCATCGGACCTTTGCTCTGGGAGCGTTTCACAACGGCAACGATGACGCCGACTTCGATGCCGGCAACAACGCGTCGGCGGCAATCACCGGCCGCATTACGGCGGCCCCTGTATTGGAAAACGGCGGTGCGAAACTGCTGCACCTGGGGTTTGTATTCTCGGAGCGCTTCGCAGAAACCGGCACGTTTACGATCAACCAGCGTCCCACGTCGCCCTTGCTGGATACGAGCAATTCGACCTTATCGCCGTTCATTCCCGAGATCGAAATCGAAGCCGTTTTTCAGCAACTTTTTAACCTGCAACTGGCGACCTGCGACGATGCGTTCTGGACGCAGTCGGAATGGTATGGTTCGATCATTCCGGAAAGCTCTGGGGGCGACACGGTGTTCTTGCGAGGATTCTACGTCTCGTGCGGTTACTTTCTGACCGGCGAGCATCGCGCCTATCAACAGAACACAGGAGTGCTGGGCCCGGTGAGCGTGGCCCGGCCGCTGCTGCACGGCGCCGAATCGCGCGACAAGTCGCACGGCTGGGGAGCTTGGGAACTTACCGCACGATTCGCCTATTTGAACTACTTCGATCTTCCGCCGGGTCCGGCGGGGACGAACGTGGGTATCCGGTTTCCGCAGGCCACGTTCGGCGTCAACTGGATGCTGTCCGATCGGGTGCGCCTGATGTTCAACTATAACTACGCAACCCCCGACGAAGCCAACGTCGGCACCACCGAAGCCAGCGTATACGCCATGCGACTAAACGTCTTCTGGTAACAGCGCGTGAGTGGTTCGCGTGTCTATTGGGGAAACGGTTCCAGATCGTCGTCCAGCGGCACGCCAAAGCTGTTGAGCGCCATCGAGACCATGTTGTACTCGCCGACGGTAAACACCAGGTCCATCATCTGCTGGGTGTTGTAGGTCTTGGAAAGCGCGTTCCAGGTGGCGTTGCCGACGAGGGCGCCGGCGTGCAGTTCGTCGACGGCTTTGAGCAGCAGGCGCTCGTGCTCGCTGAGGCCGTCGGCGGCGGGGCCGGCGGCAATGCGGCGCAGATCGTCGTCGGTCAGGCCGGCTCTCTTGCCGATGCGCGCGTGCTGCGCCAGCTCATATTCCGCGCGGCAGAGGTAGCCGATGCGGAGGATGAGGATCTCGCGATCGCGCACCGGCAGCGTGTTGTCGCGCAGCACGTAGGTGGCGAACGGCAGCCAGTCGCCGAGCAGCCGCGGGTGGTTGGCGAGCGTCTTGTGAACGTTGCACAGTCGACCACGCTGGGCAATGGGCTCCAGCAGCGCTTGCTGGGCCGCGCTCCACGATGCTTGTTCGACCGGCGCGATGCGCGGCTGATCGAGTCGCGGCCATGAGTCGCGTGCTGGATTCGATGGCTGGGATGCTGGTTCGGACACGGCGGTACCCTGTCGGTCTGGTGGCGGCGTTGGTTTGGTGGCTGCGGGCCGGTTTTCGGGGGTCGTGCAACGCAAATCTGTTGTAGCCGATGAAGAGAGCCGATGCACGGCATCGCTTCTCATGGCGTTTCCTTTTTTTTGCGGAGCGACTGTCGAAATCGCGCCGCCCGGGCGGTATGATCGGATGGCGCCTGTTCGAAGCGAACCAGGCCGCGAAAACCATCCAGGCAGAAACGATCGACCCGAGCGAGCCACGACCATGCGCAACGCGATTTTGATGCTAACGACTCTGACGACCGTTTACCTCACAGGCCCCCTGGCGTGCGCGGCCGATGCCCGGCAACAGTCCACAACGCTCGAGGTGCAGGTGCCGATCAAGCTGGACTACCTGCTGTACTTGCCCGAGGGGTACGACCAGCAAGACAAGTGGCCGTTGCTGGTGTTTTTGCACGGGGCGGGCGAGCGGGGCAGCGATTTGGAACTGGTGAAGAAGCACGGACCGCCGAAGTTGATCGAGGAAGGCAAGAGCTTTCCGTTCATCGTGGCCAGCCCGCAGTGTCCCAGCGGCCAGTGGTGGACCACCAAGCCCTTGGAGTTGACGGCGCTAGTCGACGAGATCGTGGCGCAGCACAAGGTGGACCCGGAGCGCCTGTATCTGACCGGACTGAGCATGGGCGGCTTTGGCACGTGGATGCTGGCGGCCTACTCGCCGGATCGCTTTGCCGCGATCGTGCCGATCTGTGGCGGTGGCGAAGTGCTGGCGACGCGGGCGCTGGGGCAGATGCCGACGTGGGTCTTTCATGGCGCCAAGGATCCGGTCGTGCCGCTGAAGCGATCCGAGGACATGGTCGAGGCGCTCACGCGCGTGAACAAGCAGGTGAAGTTCACTGTCTATCCCGAGGCGTTGCACGACTCGTGGACCGAAACGTACAGCAACCCCGAGCTGTACACCTGGCTGCTGGAACAGAAGCGCGGCGCGGCGGCGGCCGCGGGGCCGTAGGTGGCTGTTGAATTCTTCAACAGGCCGTAGGTGCTGCTGCGCGGGATCGTGCATTGGCTGCGTACGCTGTGCGCAGACGGGACGGCCGGCGGTCTTGGACCGCGCCGTCGAAACGGCGAAAAATGCGTCGCGGGAGGGCGATTTTCGCAGGCCGGGCGGGTCGGCAGGCGGCCCGGTCCGCGATTTGCACCGTCGGCTGCTGGGATTCCCGCCTGGCTGAGACGGGCGCCATCAGCCTCGTTGCCGCAATGCCATGAACACTTCCGTCCGCCGGATCGTCATCGGGACGGTTTTCTTTGCGGTCACTTGCGTGGTGGCCGTGGCGGGTTATGCCTTGGCCGGCTGGGACGTGCTCGACGCGGTGTTCATGGTGGTGATCACCGTGTTTGGCGTGGGCTATGGCGAAACGCGGCCGCTGGATTCGCCCGAGCTGAAGCTGTTTACCATGGGTTTGATCGTTGCCGGCTGTTCGTCGGCGATTTACGTGGTGGGCGGGTTCGTGCAAATGCTGGCCGAGGGACAGATCAATCGCGTCTTGGGGAGCCGACGTATGTCCAAGGGCATCGAGCTGTTGACCGGTCATGCCGTCTTGTGCGGCTTTGGACGGGTGGGCCAGGGATTGGCGCTCGAGCTGGCGTCGGCGCGGCATCCGTTCGTGGTGGTGGACGCCGACAGCCAGCGCGTGGAGCGCGCCCAGGCCGCCGGCTATCTCACGTTGCTGGGCAGCGCCAGCGAAGAGGAGACGTTGCTTACCGCCGGTATCGAACGGGCCGGGGTGCTGGCCACGGTGCTGCCGTCCGACACGGCCAACGTGTTCGTGGCGCTGACGGCGCGCGAGTTGAACGCGTCGATCCAGATCATTGCACGTGCCGAAACTCCGGCCACGGAGAAGAAGCTTTATCGCGCGGGCGCCAACCGCGTGGTGTTGCCGGCGGTGATCGGGGCAGCGAAGATCGCCCACTTCATCGTGCGTCCGTCGGCCGAAGACATGCTCATCGAGACGTCCGGCACCCGGGCGCTCAACGAAGATTTGCAGCAAGTGGGCCTGGAGCTGTCGGAGTTGGAGGTGGCCGCCGGCTCGCCGCTGGTCGGGCAGACCGTGGGGGACGTCGAGAGCGGCAGCGGCGGCTTTGTGCTGGTGGCCATCAAGCGGCCGAACGAAACGCTGGTGCGCGCCACGGATCCGGCCATCGTGCTGGGCGCGGGCGACGTGCTGGTGATCATGGGGCACCGCGAGGCGATTCCCAATCTGGCGCGCCGGGCCAGGCCGGCCGGCATGACGTATCGCGGCGCTGCCGTGTGACGCGCGTCATTCGGCCAGTTGCGCCAACTGCTGTTGCACGTGCAACAGCGTTTTCTCCGCTTCGGCGAATTGACGGGCGGATTTGGACTCTGGCTTTTTCAGCGTGAGCAAGTCGACGGTGTGGCTGGAGATGGTGCTGAACACGTTGTCGCGCTCGCGCGCGGCCAATGCCGCGGCGTAATCTTGCTGAGCGCGGCGGAACGTGCGGGCCAGCTCTGCCGCCTCGGCGTCGCCCACCAGGTGCAAGGGAACCAGCGCCCGCGCCGCCCCGGCCGGCGCGATCGACGAGGAGAGGAACGAGCTTTTCTTGGCGCGGGCCGTGCATTCGATCGTGCACAGGTCTCCGCGCCAAGCGACGGGCACCGTGGCCAGAAACGTGAACTCCTTGGCGCCTTCGAGCGAGGCGGTGCGCGACGGGCGCAGGCGGAAGAACACGCCGTGCTCGCGGTTGGTGGTGCCGCTGGCCAGCACCAGCTCCCTGGGCACGATTTTCTTGTAGCAGCTCGACTCGGACTTCTTTTCGTTGTGGCTCAACTCGCCGCCGACGTTGACCGGCTTGTAGACGACGTGCGCTTCCAGCCCGCCGCCGCTGGCGTTTTCCGAACCGGTGGTGATGGCGATCAGGTCGTCGGCCACGACGCTTTCCAGAAACGTGTTCGGCAAGTAATCCTGAAAGCGCATGGAGTTGGAGGGGCCTTCGATGACGTAGAGAAAGTCGACGATCTGGTCTTCGGCGCCTTGCGCCACGCGGGCGCTGATGCGCAGCGTGCCCTCGACCACTTTCAGCGTGGGATGCACCTGGCGAAAGTCGTCCGGCGTTACGTCGCGGCACTCGATGGCCGGCGGCAGATCGAAGACGATCCGCGTGTCGGGCGCGGCGGCAGCGGCGCTGGAAGCGACGGACACCAAGACGGCCAGCGCGGTTGCCAGACGACGAAGCCTCAGGAAAGCAGCCATGGTTCAAGCCTCCCGCACATTCCAAGGGTTCGCGAAGAAGAGCTGGGGCGCATTGCCTTTCGCCCGACGAGTCGTCACGGATGAGCGTTCCGATCGTATGGCCAATCGTATGGATCAACGCGCGGAAAAGTCAAAGCGGCCAACCGGCGCCTTGGCCGCCGGTAGGCAACTTCGGTATGCTGGCACAGCACTGATGGCGGCGCGGGGAGGCTAACCGGCGCAAGGGTTTCCGTCGGTGACGATTGTGCCCTGCAGAATGATTCCGCGTGCTCGTGCCGAACCCGACACCGCCGGCGCGCGTCGCTATGCTGTCGCGCCGTTTCTTCTGGTGGAGCGAGTTGATGTACATCCCTGCCGCGTTTGCCCAGACTGACTCGCAACGGTTGTTCGCGCTGATCGAGTCGCACAGCTTCGGGCTGGTGATTTCCTCGGCCGACGGCGACATCACGGCCACGCACTTGCCGCTGCTGCTGGCGCGCGATGCGGCTCCGCACGGTCGCCTGGTGGGACACATGGCACGGGCCAATCCCCACTGGCCAGCGATGGCGGGGCGCGAGGTGCTGTGCATCTTTTCCGGTCCGCACGCGTATGTGTCGCCCACCTGGTACGAGGCGCCAAACGTGGTGCCGACCTGGAACTATCTGGCGGTACACGTGGTTGGCGTTTGCCGGATCGTCGACGACCCGGCCGCCACGGCGCGCATCGTGGGCGATTACGTTGCCACGTACGAGCGGGACATGCCATCGCCGTGGCAACTGGAAACGGGCACGCCGTACTTCGAGAAGCTGCTCAAGGCGATCGTCGCGTTCGAGATCGACATCCGCCGCATCGAGGGCAAGTGGAAGCTGGGCCAGAACCAGCCGCCCGAGCGCCGCGAAAGTGCGGCGCGGCATCTATCGGAACGCGACGATCCGCAAGCCAGCGAGATTGCCCGGCTGATGCGCGAGACGCTGTAGCACGTCGAGCGTCATTTCATCACCTGGCTGCGAACCAATCCCATGAACAACCGCGTGCCGAGCAGTTGCCGGGCCCAGAGAAGCATGCTGGCATTGACGGGGTATCTCAGCCGCGCCGAACCGTCGGTGGCCGCGCGATGGATCGTTTTGGCGACGATCTCCGGACCGGGGGCCGTGGCGCCGACATTCTGCATGACGGGCATGGCCTTGGAGAACATCTCGTCGTAGGCGGTCAGGCCGGGTTTCTGAACGACGTCCAACGATCGATCGTAGAAATCGGTCTTGATGGCGCCCGGCTCGACGATTTTGATCCGAATGCCGAAGGGAGCCAACTCGTACGACAACGATTCCGAGAACCCTTCGACGGCCCACTTGGTGGCGTGATAGACGCTGTAGTACGGAAACGTCACGCGTCCGCCCACCGACGAGACGTTGACGATCGTGCCGCGTCGTCGCTCGCGAAAGTGCGGGACGATTTCCCGCGTGACGTTCATCAGGCCAATGACGTTGGTGCCGATCTGCCGTTCGACTTGCTCGGGCGTGGAGGCTTCGAACGGACCGACCATGCCGTAGCCCGCGTTGTTGACCAGCACGTCGATGGCGCCGTGCGTGGCGATGGCGGACTCGATGGCAGCGCGAATTCCCGCGGGCTCGAGCACGTCGAGCGCGAGCGCTTGTACGTTTGGCTGGCGAACCCACTGGCCCGCTTGCTCCGGCCGGCGCATGGTCGCCACAACGTTCCAGCCAAGGCGTGCAAAGTGTTCGGCGGTGGCACGGCCGATGCCGGTCGATGCGCCGGTGATGAGGATGGTTTCGGACATGACTTGCTCGCTAAAGTGAGTGTCGCTGTTGCAGTCGGCGGCGCGAATCCGCTCGGCCGGTCAATTCAATCTGGGGCGGACTTCGGCGGCGACGCGCTGGCCTGATTGGATGGCGCCGTCGAGGTAGCCCATCCATTCGGTGGCCGTTTCGGTGCCCGCCCAGTGAATGCGGCCGCAGGGCGTGCGCAGGGCTTCGCCAAAGGCGGTCAACGTGCCCGGGCCGGCCACGCCGGCATAGCAGCCGCCGCTCCAGGGATCGTCGTTCCAGTTCTTTTCCACGAAGTCGAGCGGTGTGGCGGCCTGTGGCCCGAAGAACCGCACGAACTCGGCCAGCACGGCCTGGCGCCGCTCGTCGGGCGTGTGATCGGTCCAATCGCGTGCGGCCTGGGCATCGCTGAACGTGACCAGCGCCGCGTGCTGGCCGTCGTGCGAGCTGTCGTCGAAGGTGGTGACGGTGATGCCGGTGTCGCTCACCGCTTCGCCCGAGAAGCCGGCTTCGCGCCAGAATGGCCGTTCGTAGGCGGCGATGTACTTGATGACCGAGCCCATCGGCAGCCGCGCCGTCAATTGGTCGCGCGACGACGACAGCGGGGCGGTGTAGTGAATGCGGCCGGCCAACAGCGGCGGCACGGCCACGATGGCCACGCGCCCGCGAAACGTGCCCGCGTCGCTGCGCACAATGACGCCGCCGGCATGTTGTTCGATGGCGCGCACCGGCGCGGCCAGTACGACGCGGGGCGCGATTTTCTCGGCCAGCTTCTGCGAAAGTTGCTGCGCGCCGCCGACGAACCGATCTTGCTGGGCGCCCTTGTGGATGGAGACCAATTCCTCCAGGCCGTGCCCCCAGCGCAAGTAGCTGAGGAAGTACAGAAACGAGACGTCGCGGGGCTCGGAGGTCAACACGGCGCGGGTCACCACGTCGAGAAACAGCCGGCCGCCGGCGGTGCGCATGTGGCGCTGCTTCCAGGTCTCGACGGTCATGCCGTCCCATTCGGCCGCACGCGCGGCGCGCCAGGGTGCGTCGGGCGGGATTTCGCGCACCAGCCGCTTCAGCCGGCGGTCCATGCGCAACAGATCGAGCTGGGTCAGCAGCGAGAACTTCGGCAGGTCGGCCTCGTAGCTGGTCAGCTTGCCGCCCCAACTGAGCAGCTTGCGACCGGCGTGGTATTGCGGAAAGGTGGCAACGTTGAGCTCGTGGGCCAGCGCGGCCAGGCGGTGTTGCGTGGGGCCGATCCATTGGCCGCCGGTGTCGATCATGGCGCCGGCGAGCGACTGGCTGAGCGTGCGGCCGCCGACTCGGTCGCGTG
>JBGSYQ010000412.1:0-7578 GCA_041750795.1 Pirellulales bacterium
CGCCGGCGGCGCCGTCAGCCGCTTTGGCCGCGGCTTTCTTGCGGGCGGCCACGATCCGCGCGCGCTCCTGCTCGATCGCCGGCTCGACACGTGCGCGGATTTCCTCTTTGAAGACGCCGTAATCCACGTCGTTCAGTGCGCCCACGCGAGCGCTGATCCGCCACAGCTCGGTGCCGTCGGCTTCCTGGGCCACGAAATCGCTGGCCAGGTATTCGTCGCGGTGGTCTTCCAGCTTGCGGTTCAAGCCGGTGCGCATCATGGTCTTGCTGACGAGCGGCCCTTTTCGCTTGGCTTCCAGCGAAGGAGCGAACGTGGTGGCCGACATCGTACAGCCGATATCCTGAATGCCGATCATTCGTTCCTGGATGCGTTGGATCAACTCCATCCGCTCCAAGAACGTCAGGTCGGCCTTCTTATTGTCGATGCGGACGATCACCTCCATCGGCACCAGCGGCCCCAGATTGCCCTCCAGCCACTCGTAGTCGTGAATGATCGGCGCACTCGAAGAGAACAACTTGGTGAGCTTGATCGAGGTGTTGATCTTCGTCAGGCCGATGCCGCCCACGATCATGCAGCCGAGCAGCGTCACGAACACCAGCCGATGATGATCGAGCACGCGTTCCAGGATCCTGCGCACTCGCAGCGGCAGGGCGATGTCCTCGGCCTTGGGCTGGCTGCCGTCCATCAGGCTGTGCGGCTTCATCGGCCAGAGGTGCATCCAGGAAGGCAAAAACAGAAACAGCAAGGCCAAGGTGGCCACCACCCCGGCGGCCGAATAGAGGCCGAACATCTGGATAGGCACCAGTTCGCTGGTATACAGCGAGGCCAGCCCGGCGGCCGTCGTCAGCGTGGCCAGCATGCAGGGCAGGAAGGCATGCTTGAGAGCTCGCGTCGGCGCGCCGTCGACGCCAAATTCGGTGACGGCGTCGCGGTAGTAATTGCCAAAATGGATGGCGCCTGAGATGCCAGCCACGTAGACCACTGCCGGCATGGTCAACAAGATGGCGTTCATCGCGTCGCCCGTATAGTGTACGAGCGCCAGGCTGACGGCGCCGGCGTACACGGCGGTGGCAAACACCATGGCCGTCAGTCGTACGCTGCGCAGGCACCAGAACGCCAGGCTCAAGCCGACGATGCCCGCCGGTATGAACAGCCGGATGAGCGTCTTTTCCCCTTCGACGCTGATGGCAACGTTGTCGACCGGGGGCCCGCCCAGCCGCACGCGTTCGCGCGAAAGCCCCAGTTCCTCGGTGGCAATCCGATACACTTCGTCGAGCGTGACGCGCAAGTCGCGCTTGCCTTCGGCCGTCAACGTGATGACAGCACAGGTTTGTCGTTCGCTGGCGGGCTCGTCCGGTTTGGGTGGCCCCACGAACAGCCCTTGCAGGCGCGCCAGCGCTTCATCCTCCGACAGACCGATCGGCGGATTGACCAGTCGATCGACGAGCCGCGGCCCGGTTTCGATGTGCTTGAAGAGCGGGCCGGATATGGACAGGTCCACCTTTTGCGGCTTCTTCAGCCAATTCGAGAAAAACAGGTCGTCCCACCACGGCTTCTTGGGCGGTTCGGGCTTGCGGAGCAGGGTGAGGCGATCTTCCAATTGCTTTTCGGGCGGGACCACCTTGCGCGCGAACAGCTCCAGCCGTTCGTCGTTGAGCGTGCAGCCTTCCCAGCTCACCAGCACGAAGGTTTCGTTGTCGAATTTCTGTTTAAACCAGGTAAACTCCTGGGTTTCGGCATAGGTGTCAGGCAGCCAGTCGTGGACGTCGTTGTCGTTGCTCAGCAGCGCTTTGCGCGCACCGCGACCGAGAACCGGCAGCAGGAAAAGCACTACCAGGATGACTTTGAAACTGTGCCGAACAAAAAAATTGTTTATCACCGGTGCTCAGTTCCCATTCGCCCGCTAAGCCAGCCCACCGTACGGCTTCCTGCCGATCAAAACCGGTTGGCTTGCAATCCCGCAAGCGGGCGACACCGGCGATCCTACGCGATGCCATCCCGAGGCAGAGCCATTTAGGTTACCCGCCTTATCGATTTCCGTCTATCCCGATGCTCGTGCCCCAAGGGTGTAGGGAAAACCCCACGCGATCTGCGCTTTTTCCGGCGATTAGCCGGAGAATTGCGGCAACCGTCGCTCGCTTGACGACTCGGGAGGGAGCGGAAAAATCGGCAATCGAAGGCCCGCCGCCAACTGCGTTGAGCAGGTCGTTGGAGGCGCCAGCGGCGCCAGCGTGCGAGCCGGGCGAAGCTTTGCTTTGCACTTGGCGCTTGTTGAAAAATGCCACGACGGCATTGTTCAACGGACTGCCAGATCAGGGGGGATCGTAGCCGCTGGAGCCAAACGGGTGACAGCGTGCGATGCGTCGCATGCCCTTCCAAGTGCCGCGCACGAACCCGTACTTCCGCACCGCCTCGATCATATAGTTGCTGCACGTCGGCTGGAATCGACAGACGGGAACCAACCAGGGGCTGATCAGCCACTGATACCCGCGCACCATCCCGATCAACATCGCCGCGGGGAGTCGCACGAAGGCGCGTACGAATGCTGGCATCGCGTGTTCCCATCGGCGTGGCAAGGGGCATCTGCGGCATGCGGTCTTCCGACCGGCCATTGTCATTATAGGTGGAGTGGCGCGACACGCGACCATGGTTCCACGCGCCCCGGGACGCTTCACGTGAGCGCCGGGCGGCCGGGCGGCGCTTTGCTGGTGTTGATCTTGACAGGTTTGCGAAGGGCGCGTCTTATGCGTCGCCATTTCAGGCGCCTTGCGTGCTCGCACGGCCGTGCCTTCATTCGTTGCACTCATCGGGGTGGCTCATGTCCGCTAGTCGCAAGTCATCGTTGCCCAAAGTGCTCGACCTGCCGCTGCTGGTGGCCGCGGGGCTGACGGTCGGGTATTACCTGCTGTTGACGCAGCCGCCGCTGGCCGATTCGCTGTTGGCGCGCTATACGTCGGAACACTCGGTCGAGTACATCATCGTCGGCTTTTTGATCTGGGGTCTGACCGACGTGGCGTTTCGGGCGTTTACGTTTCCCGGCGAATTCTTGGCGCTCAAGCAGCCGTGGCTGCCTTCGCTGGCGGCGCGCGAGCCGGTGGCGCACGCGGCGACCCTGTTGGCGCAACTGCACAAGAAGCCGCGCTGGCTGCAGGAATCTCGCATCGGCTTGCGATTGACGCAAGCGCTCGGCTATCTCAAGGAGCGCGGCACTGCCACCGAGCTCAAGGACCATCTGCGCTACCTGGCCGAATTGGACGAGGAGAAGAGCCACAACCATTACTCGCTGGTGCGGTTCATTTGCTGGGTCACGCCCATGCTGGGCTTCCTGGGCACGGTGGTACACTTCGGCACGGCGCTGGGAGGGCAGGAAGCGTCCGACCTCGGCGAAAAGCTGCCTACGGTCGTGGCCGAGATGGGCACCGCCTTCAACACCACCACGGTCGCGCTCATCGCCGCCACGACCATGATGTTCTGCCTGTTCTTGTGCGAGCGCACCGAGCGGGGCATGCTGCACACCATCGATCGCCGCATGGAGCGCGACCTGCTGCACCGCTTCGAGATTGCCGACGCCAATATTGCGCCCTTCCTGGCGGCGCTGGAAGCGGCCGGCAGCGCCCACCAGCAAGCCATGGACCTGGCGCTGGAGCGTCAATTGCAAATCTGGACCAGCGCGTTTCACTCCCTGGCCGATCAGAGCGACCAGCGCAATGCCGCGCAGGCCGCCATCTGGGAGCAGTCGCTGGCGCGGCTGGAATCGCATTTCGCCGCCAGCCAGGGCGAGCACGAACAGCGGCTGATTCAAGTGTTGCAGTCGATGCAGCAGGAACGCGAGCTGCACCGCTCGGAAGTTCGCAGCAGCGTGCAAGACGTCGCCGGCTTGCAGCACGAGTTCGCTCGACTGGTCGACAGCCTGACCGCGGTCGTCGACAGCAAGGGCGAGATCATGAAACTGCAGGCTTTGCTGGCCGACAACCTGCGGCTGCTGCGCGAAACCGGTCAAATCGACGAAGCCCTGCACGGCCTAACCGCCGCCATCCACCTGCTCACCGCAAGAGGCCACGCGGCCAAAGAGCACCGGGCGGCTTGAGTAGAAACCGCCTCGCGATTCTGCCGCCGCTCGAAGTAATCGCGATCAAGCTCGAATACTTGATCGACGATCTCCGCGGGCAACGTGCCGTTGGCGTGACCGTTCGTGTTGTGCATCCGTGCGATCATCAGCACCCGTAACCCCGGAAGTTCGAGAAGTCGGCATGCACGACGTCGGGATTCGCCAGCCGCTGGGCGTCGCTCTGCGCATCGTTGGCCGCGATCCAGGCCAGCACTTGCTGCAGTTGGTTCTCGATCGCAGCCATCGCGAACGCGACGTTCTGCTCGCCACGTCCGCTCGACTGCGGAAAATCGAGCTTGCGGCGTAGTGCTGCCACACGTCGCTTCGCTTTGGAAAGATCCAGCGCAACGTCGTAGTCCGCTGTGTCAGCGAGCTCTGCTTCGATACCGGTGAGTGTGGAAAGATCGGCCATCTACTTGTATCGTAGCGGCCGCGCGGGACAATCGAAGTGCGGTACTGTAGGTACGGCGGGGTTTCGCCTCGCGTGGCGCGCGACCATACAACAAGCCACCAAATGAGCCTGCTGGAATGCGCAGGCTCGCGACAATTGATTGGAACATCACAGTGTTCTCTCGCGACGAGCTACTTCAACAAAGTCGGCTGTGGCCGAATCAGGGCGACATGCCGCTGATGGAGGTTGCCGAGTTTCATGAACACCAATTCAAGAAGCCAACTTGTGGCGCTTGGGTCGAAGCGCATCGTGGAGACAAGCAGAACTTTCCTACCGCTCTGGGCTTTTGGCTTTGGTCACTTCGGTTAGTAGCCAATCCTAAAACTGTGGGTGATTTTATTCAGTTTGCCGAAGCCGCATCGTTAGAACCCCTCGACGACACAACTTACTTTCAGATAATTGGCTCACTACAGGCGGCATTGAAGCGACCCGCACCAGAGTTTCTCCAGAGACGAGATTCTTTCGTCGCCGGGTTGACGATGCTCAATGACATCATTGGAGTGTACTATCGATATTCTCTCCTCGCAGAATTCCGCCATGACTTTGTGGCTTATCATCGGCAAGTGGCCATTTGAGAGGCGGGCCCGTTGCCGATCGACCGGAAGGAAGCCATGAGCGCCTTTTCCATCCAAGAGTTGCCGGATTCGCTTGTCATCACTCGGCCACGCCGCAACGGTTGCGCAGTGGTATTCCTGTTAGTCTGGTTGACGGGTTGGACAAGTGGATTAGTCCATTTCCTGGCCGAAGATTGGTCGGCGCCCTTGTGGAACGCCGTTGTGCCAATGGTGCTGATAGAACTCGTCACTATCGGGGTCCTCCTGTACTCTCTCGCGGGCCGTGAGCGGTTAATCATCCGGCCGCGTGATTTAACGTACGAGCACTCTGCGATCGTTACGTTCGACCGCTGCATAATTCGAATGGAGGAAGTCGAGTTCGTCGACTTGTTGCCGCTCGATCCGACTAGCCGAAGAGACCACGCAGTGGGAGCGCTCGTCATCACGGGTGGGGATTCCGAGATTCGTTTCGGCGAGGGACTCAGCGGCCAGGAGTTACACGAAATACTTACGCGCATTCGGCATTCGCTCGACGAGCAGCGTGTCGAAGTTGCTCCCGCTGTCTCGGCCGCTGAAGTGGCGCCGATCAGCCATGCCGAACGGGAGGTACAGGATGCGGCCCGGCCCGAGTCTTTGCCAGTGCAAATCGGCCGATGGCTCACAGTGCCGTTCTTTATCACTGCTGGCTGCGCATTCGTGTATGGAGGCGCGAGCGCGGTCATGACGGGCCATCCGCTGTTCGTCCTTTTCGGCCTTTTCTTCGCGTGCATAGGCTTATTTCTCTCCGCTGGTCTGACCTGGGCCAGCCTGTCAGTATTCCGCGATTGGCTGCGCCGGAGGAGGAACGATTCCGTAGCAATGCCCGACCACCAGGGCGCAACAGCGACGATATGGCCTCACGCAGTTCTCTCGGTGCCACATGCACCAACGCGCGGTTTCACGAGGGCTGACCAACGGCCCCAGTCATGGAATGTGCCCGTCGAAGCGATTCTGTTCGTCCCGGCCATTGTTATTGCACTGGTTTTCCGATTCCGTTCGCTCCCATGGGATCAGGGCGGATGGTTTTTCCAGGTATGGCTTTCGCTGGTGGGGCTAGGCGTCCTTGCTGCGCTGCCCAAGTTCAGGCCGGCCCCGCGGGCGGTGGCAGCGGTGATTCTGGTGCCGAATTTGTGTTTCCTGCAATTCGCGGCGCTCCGTTTCGCAGTGCAGACGTTCCTGCCCTTCATCTTCTTGGCGGGTATCGCGGCCGTGGCCTGCTACCTATGGTCGCGATCAAAACTGCGATTGGCCGCGCTTGCGACACTCGCGTTGATTCCTATCGCCGCGGTCGCGTATTTCTATGGCCTAGACCACATGCGCACTGTCAACCGTCTTCGCACCCTACTACCACAGGAAATCAAGGAAGTCCGAATCGAAGATCACAGCCATGAAAACGCCCTGGTGATCCGTGACCGCGAGACGCTCGGCCTCATTGCCAAGAGCCTTGGTGATACGAGTCCATACAGTCCCCAACGCGAGAGCATTTCGCGGCCTTTGTCCGTGACTATTCGTCGCATCGACGGCTCGACACTCAACTTCCGCATCGGCAAAGGCAATCGCGCTCATCCGAACACCGTGTGGATCGAATTCGGCCTGGAGGTTTACCAGAATCCCACGCTCTATCCGCTATTGCAATCGCACGACGTGTTCGCGATGGCAACTTCCGCGCGGTAGGGGTAACGTCATCAACTGAGCGGCGGTCCTGACTCATGTACTTCATTCCCGGCAGATCTGCTCAAGGAGGTATTTCAGCGCACCGGACACGTTAACCACGCGCTGATTGTTCACAAGCCTGGCCAGCCGCATGTCGAGTGCGGCTGTCACGCGACGAAGGGCGTTCGATTGCTCGGGCGTGGGCCGCGAGTTGATGTGGTAACCCCACGTCTGCGGCGGAACTTGTACCACGCTCTGGCCGCATCGAAGGAGATCATCGACGCGATGGCTGCTAGCCGTCGCTGGTGCGCGCAAGCTTTTTTGCTGCGCGCTTGGTGAGCGCCACCAGCGACTTGCTCACTGTGGCCAACTGGGCGTCTGCTTCGCCGCGCGGGATCGCTACGATATCGACGCCCGGGGGGAGCTGTTCGAGCGACAGTCGGAACGCTTCGCGCAGGAGGCGCTTCCAGCGATTGCGGACCACGGCGCCTCCCACCTTGCGTGAAACCGACAGCCCGAGACGCGCGTGTTCCAGGTTGTTGCGATCGACGAAGACCAGCAGCGTCGAGTCGGAGGCGCTGGCGCGACGAGCATACACGCGGGCAAAGTCGGCGCCGCTGCGCAGGTGATGTCGGGCTAAAAACCGCCGCGTGGTCATGAGCCAGCCTATTCCGGCTCGCGTGGAGCGGGGTCGGTGATCGGCGGCGTCAACGGCTTGCGATACCAGGGCTCGTGGTCCGGCCGCGATGGCCCCGGTCGCAGGCGCGCGAGGC
>JBGSYQ010000413.1:0-6450 GCA_041750795.1 Pirellulales bacterium
GCGGCCCGATTCCGCCGAAGGCGAGCGCCGTGGACCACGCGGCCCCGGTGGACCGGCACGCGGAGGATTTGGACGCTCGGCCGAACCGCCCGACCAGTTGTACCGCTGGGTCGTGATGTGTCTCGACCGCGACTCGGGCAAAGTCCTGTGGGAGCAAGTCGCTTACGAAGGCAAACCCACCATCCCCACGCACCGGTCGAACACGTTTGCGTCCGAAACGCCCATCGTCGACGGTCAGCGCGTCTACGTCTATTTCGGCATGACGGGCCTCTTCTGCTACGACCTCGAGGGCAAGCTCCTGTGGCAGAAAGATTTGGGCAGCTATCCCATGTCGAATGGCTGGGGCACCGGCAGCTCGCCCGCGCTGGAGGGGGACCGCTTGTTCATCCAATGCGACAACGAGCAAGCCTCGTTTCTGGTGGCGCTCGACAAGCGGACCGGCAACGAACTGTGGCGCGTCGATCGCGAGGAGGAATCGAACTGGTCGACGCCTTACGTTTGGAAGAACAAGCATCGCACCGAATTGGTGACCGCCGGCGGCGGCAAGATGCGCTCGTACGACCCGGCCACCGGCAAGTTGTTGTGGCAATTGAGCGGCGTCAACGGCCGCTGCTCCGCAACGCCGATCGGCTCCGATGAATTGTTGTACGTGGGCGTGGGCGGCGGTCGCGGCGGCGCCGGACCGCTGGTGGCCATTCGCGCCGACGCCGAGGGCGAGTTGGACGTGGCCGACAAGGCGTCCAGTCCCGGCATCGCCTGGAGCACGCCCCGCGCCGGCCCGCCCATGGCCTCGCCATTGATCTATGACGGGCTGGTCTATGTCCTCGAGCAGCGCGGCGGCATCATCGGCTGCTACGACGCCCAGACCGGCGAAGAGCACTATCACAAGCGGTTGGAAGGCGCCAGCGGCTTCACGGCCTCGCCCTGGGCCTACAACGGCAAGATCTACTGCCTGGACGAGACGGGCCAAACCTTCGTGATCGCGCCAGGGCCGGAACTCAAGGTCGAAGCCACAAACAAGCTCGACGATCAATTCTGGTCCAGCCCCGCCATCGCCGGCAACCACCTGTTACTCCGCGGCGTGGAATACCTGTACTCCATCGCGCCAGAGTAGCTTCGCTAAGCGCCGGGCGCCGGCGGCAGCCAGCGGGGGTGGTCGGCGCCTTGGTTGTCTTGGCCTTGCGTGATCGAGTGCGGCTTCTTGCCGTCGGCGTCGGCCACCCAGATGGCCGGCGCGGCGCCGGTCGCGGCGCGACAAAACACCAGGTGCTTGCCGTCGGGCGACTCGCTGGCGCGAAAGTCCCACGCCGCTGGATCGGCATGGGTCAGCACGTCGATCTGCCCCGTGCGCGGATCCAGCCGGCAGATTTCCGTGCCGCCCTCTGCAAGCTCTGGCTTGTAGTCGCGATTGAAATGGTCCGTGTCCGGACGACCGGCTTGATACTCCCAGGGCGCCTTGGCGCCCGGCGTGCGGCGCGGAAAGAGTATCCGGCCGTCGCGAGTCCATGAGGGAACGTTCGAGCCACCACCGCGCGTGGTTGGATCGCCATACGTGGCCGCGAACCACATGGCTTGTCCCTGGGTGAGCACGCGATGCTCGCTGCCGTCGGGCCGGCCGATGCACACATCGCACCAGTCGTGGCCCGGATCCTGCTTGTAATGGCAATCGACGTACAACACCCACTCGCCGTCCGAAGACCAGCGTGTGCCGAAGTACAAATGGTCCGGATGAGCTGCCACGCGCACGCGATTGCCGCCATCGAAGTCGCTGGTCCAGATCTGGTAACCTTGCGGACTTGCCAGGTGAAACGCCACGCGCTTGCCGACGGGGCTGAGGCTTAAACCATACGGCAAGCCTTCGCCGGGCCGCGTGAACGCGCGCTGATTGCTGCCGTCTAGCCGCATGTTGACGATCTGGCCGACGCGATCCTTGACCACCTGCACCAGCAATCGCTCGTCGCTAAGCAGCAGTGCGGGCGTCATAAACGGCGCCATGCGGTCCTTGGTGCAGACTTCTTCCAGCCGCTCGGTCGCCAGATCGTAGATCCAGATGTGCGTTGGCGTCTGCGTGTAGTACTCGTCGAACGGCTTGCCGGGCCCGTCGCGGCGCGGCTCCATGCTCAGCACAACCATGCGCCGTCCGTCGGCAAACACGTCGCCCGGCTGCCAGGTGGCCTGCCCAGGCACGTCGAAATCGAAGTACTTTAGCCCGCTGCCGTCGACGCAGACCATGCCCGTGCGTCCGCCTGAAGTGAACAGCAATCGCGCCGTCGTCGCACTTGCCGGAGTTTCGGCCTTGGAAACGCGCGCCGGCAGCAACTTTGCGGCCAGCGGCGACAGCGCCGCCCAAGCGCAGAACGTGCGCCGCGACCAGCCCGCGCCACGAGCTAGCGGGACAAGGTTTCCGTCGAGCTTTGACATAACACGCCGCCTCGAACACAGCTTCGCACGATCGCCGGGCTACGAACGTGGCCCACATGCACGCCAGGATCCTACGCTGAGACTTCCCATGTCGGCAATCTATTTGCCGGAAATCTCGGTCCGTTACTTGATTCGGCCACCATCCTACTCGTACCATCGAGTGCAACGAAGATCGCCAAAGCCAACGGCGGTGAATTGCACGCGCGAAGAACGACCAGGAGGAGAACCATGAACTTTCCGCTATTACTCTCGCTGGCGACGCTCGCTACGGCGGTCGGCTCGACGTCCGCCTGGGCGGCCGACGCCAACGGCAGGCCTAATGTGCTGTTCATTATCTCCGACGATTTGAACTGCGACTTGGGCTGCTACGGCCATCCCCTGGTGAAGTCGCCCAACATCGACCGGCTGGCCCAACGCGGGCTGCGATTCCAGAGCGCGCATTGCCAATTTCCACTGTGCGGGCCGAGCCGCGCCTCGATCATGTGCGGGCTCTATCCCGATCAAACGCTGATACACCACAATTCGATCTACGTGCGCCAGCGCGTGCCCAACGTGCAAACCATGCCGCAGATGTTTCGCAATCACGGCTATACGGCCATGCGCATCGGCAAGATCTATCACTACGGCGTGCCCGGCACGATCGGCACCGACGGCACCGACGATCCCGACTCTTGGGAAAAAGTGTTCAACCCTCGCGGACGCGACAAGGACGACGAAGCAAAGGTGTTCACGCTGCGCCCCGGGCAGTATGGCGCGACGCTAAGCTGGCTGGCGGCCGACGGCACGGACGAAGAGCAGACTGACGGCATCGGCGCTACGGCCGCCGTCAAGCAGCTCGAGCAGTTTGCCCAGCAGCAAACGCCGTTCTTCCTGGCCGTGGGTTTCTATCGGCCTCACACGCCGTATGTCTCGCCCAAGAAGTACTTTGACATGTATCCGCAGGACAAGATCGTCGTTCCCAGCGTACCGGCGGACTACTTGGACGCGCTGCCGCTGCCAGCCCGCTACACGCTGACCATCAAGAAGGACCAGCTCAACTTGCCGGACGAAACGGCGCGCCAGGCGATCCAGGCTTACTACGCATCGATCACGTTCATGGACGCGCAAGTGGGTCGCGTGCTCGACGCGCTCGACCGGCTGGGGCTGGATAAGAACACTGTGGTAGTTTTTACCTCCGATCACGGCTATCACATGGGCGAGCACGGCCACTACCAGAAAATGACGCTGTTCGAGAACGCGACGCGCGTGCCGCTGATCGTTTCGGCGCCCGGCATGAAATCTGCCGGCCAGAGCACGGCCTCGCTGGCCGAGTTGCTCGACATTTATCCCACGCTGGCGGACCTCTGCGGGCTGACCCCGCCCAGCATCCTCTCGGGAGTCAGCCTGGCGAGCGTGCTCGACGAGCCGAAGTCCACGCCGCGCACGTCGGCATTGGCCCAGCATCACGATGGCTACACGCTGCGTACCGATCGCTATCGCTACACGGCCTGGGGACATGATGGCGCCGACGGCGCGGAGCTTTACGATCACGCCAGCGATCCGGCGGAAATGAACAACCTGGCCGGTCGCGAAGCAAACGCGGACACCGCGGCCGAGATGGCCAAGTTGCTGCACCAGCGCGTGGCGGCAGCGCGGCAGTCCCCGGCCGGGCTCGAACAGATTCCGCCCAAGGACAACGAGCGGCCGGGCCGGCGCACCAATGCCAAGAAGGCTGCCGCCAAGTGAAATCGATACCACGGCAAACATTCCTGGCGCTGACCGCCGCGGCATTCGTCATCGCACATTCCGCCGCGCTGCCCGCGCTACGTGCGGACGACTCTCCACCGCGCATCCGCGTCATGGCCTACAACATCAGGCACGGCCGCGGCATGGACGATGAGGTTGCGCTGCAACGCCGCCGACGTGATTCGGCGCGCCGAGCCGGACCTCGTGGCGCTGCAAGAAATCGACGAGCGCGTCCCTCGTTCCGGCTCGATCGACCAGGCAGCCGAGCTCGGCAAGCTGACCGGCATGCACCATGCTTTCGGCAGCTTTTTCGACTATAGCGGTGGGCGCTATGGCATGGCCATTCTGACGCGTCAGCCGCTCGCCAACGTCGCAAACCACCGCCTTCCCGACGGCGCCGAGCCGCGCACGGCACTGGCCGTAACCGTCAAGCCCCTCGACGACGGTCCGGAACTGGTGTTCGTCGGCGTACACTTCTATCACACCGAACCGCAGCGCCTCGCGCAGGCCGAAGCGCTGCTGGAGGCGCTAAGGGATGAAACGCGCCCGGTCATTATCGCCGGCGATTTCAATTCGTTTCCCGATTCGCCGGTGCTCAAGCGGTTCGCCGCCGACTGGAACATTCCGGGCAAACAGGGCAACCGCTTCACGTTTCCGTCCGATCGCCCCAGCATCGAGATCGACTATATCCTGTTTCGGCCGGCCGACGCGTTCGTGCCAGGCACGATCCACGTGCTCGGCGAGCCCGTGGTGTCGGATCACTGCCCGCTCCTGCTGGATCTGGCCTTGCCATCGGCGCAGCAGGAATAACGCAAACGCAGCAGCGACACTTCACCCCCTGCGATATCCGGGCGCATTGTTCAGCCCAATCACCCGGCAGAGCAACCACTCGAACGCGCGCTGCGGCAACAGGCGGTGCAGCGGCACCACGATGCGTTGGCCCCAGCGGGCGATCGGATAGCGGAACTTTGGATTGGGATCGTTCAGGATCCGCTCGAGCAGCCGCGCGATTGGCTCGGGCGAGGGGGCGGCGGCCTCGTCGCGGTCCTGCTTCTCTTTGAAGTGCCGGCTGATCGTAGCATAGGCCTCGTGGGTCTGCAAAGCGGCCGCAACGCGCCGGCGCTGGGTCATTTCGCTGCGAAAATCGCCCGGCTGGATCAGTGCCACGCGAATGCCAAACGGCTTCGTCTCCAGCCGCATCGCCTCGCTCATCCCCTCCAGCGCGAACTTGCTGGCAGAGTACATGCCGCTGAAGGGCACGCCCACGATGCCGGCCAGGGAACTGATGTTGACGATATGCCCGCGTCCCTGGCGGCGCATCACCGGCAACACTTCGCGGCAGACGCGTAACACGCCGAAGAAGTTAGTCTCCAGTTGGGCCTTGGCCTCCTCGATGCTCGTGTCCTCGACGGCCCCCATCAGCGACACGCCGGCATTGTTGACCACCGCGTCCAGCCGTCCGGCGTTATCCACCACGGACCGAATGGCCTCCACGACCGAATCGTCCCGATCGACGTCCATGGCGACCATTTCCACCGCGCCGGCACCTTGCGGCCGCTCGGGAGGCCGCCGCTGGGTGCCGAAGACGCGCCAGCCGCGCCCCGCCAGATGCTCGGCGCACGCCTTGCCAATGCCCGAGGAGGCGCCGGTAATCAACACCACTCTTCGTGTGTCCACTTGGGAGGACGACGTCATGGCAACTCCTCGAGACTGCTTGCCGGGTGCGGCACGCGCGCCGCGATCGCACAGGATAACAGAAACGCAAACCGCTGCATTCCCGCCTTCAGATGCCGTTTTCAACCTGCTCGACCGGATGGCCGGTTCACCGCGCCCTATCAGCCCGTTGAAATATGCCATCCTGGCATTTTTCAACCTCGCCAAGTGCGTAGCAAAGCTTCGCACGGCTCGCAGAAAAACGACTTACGTCGCTATTCTGTCATCGCATCCATGCGATGTCGCAGGCTGTTGAATTCTTCACCAGCCTGCTATTGCTTCGACTTGACGGACCGCGGTGCGCGTGGCATCGTCAGGGACCAACGCTCACGCCGCAGCCCCTTTCATGCGTTTGGGAACTCCTGGTTCATGCCGCACGTCGTTCTCGAACAACTCTCGCCGCGCGTCGGCAAGGCAGATCTATTGCGACTGTTCGACCGGGTCGGAGGGCTGGCCGGCAACCGCGTGGGCAAGATCGAGCTCTCCGGCGGCAGGGCCACGGTCGAAGTGCCCAGCGGCTGGGAGACACGCCTGGCCAAGGCGCTCGACGGCGCCACGCTGCACGGACGTCGCATCGTCGCCTGGGCCAGC
>JBGSYQ010000414.1:0-15399 GCA_041750795.1 Pirellulales bacterium
GATATGGCTGGCCTACGCGGCGAGCCCATTGCGCGCCGGAGAATGTGCCGCTGAGAAGCTCATCCGTGAAGATCGCGTACTGATCATCGCGCACCGAGGCGACAGTTTGTGCGCGCCGGAGAATACCTTGCCGGCGTTCCAGTCGGCAGTCGACGCCCACAGCGATCTCGTCGAGCTCGACTACCTGCACTCGGCCGATGGCGTGCCCGTGGTATTTCACGACGACAAGCTGGACCGCACCACCGACGCCTGCGCGCTGTGGGGCGGCGAGAAAATCATGCTCGCTTCCAAGACTCTGGCCGAGTTGCGCACGCTCGACGCGGGCAGGTGGTTTGCTCAGCAGTTCGCCGGCACGCGCATTCCCACCCTCGACGAGGCGCTCGACACGATCCAGGCCGGTTCGATGACCCTCATCGAACGAAAGGAGGGAGACCCGGCAACCTGCGTCGAATTACTCCGCTCGAAGGATCTGCGCGACCGGGTTGTCGTGCAAGCGTTCGATTGGGACTATCTGGAAGGATGTCACAAGCTGGACAACGATCTGGTGATCGCGGCGCTGGGCCACAAGGAAGTCACGCCCGAGAGGCTCGACGACGTCGCACGCACCGGTTGCCGCGTCGTCGCCTGGGAAGACAAGTTTACCGATGCCAGCACGATCCAGGCCATCCACGATCGGGGATATAAGGCCTGGGTCTGGACCGTCGACGACCCGCGCCGCGTCGCCGAGCTTGTCGCGGCAAAGATCGACGGCATCATCACCAACGTCCCGGCAACAACCCGGGCCGCGATCGAATCGGCCCAAGCCGCCAGGTGATCCGCACGCCACGCTAACGACTGAGCCGGTCCCTTGAATTCGTCAACGCGCTTTGCTTCGCACTTGGCAACAGGTTGATAGCTGCTGGCAGTCTGGTCGGGGTTGACCCATTTCGGCTGATCTCCGTATAGTTCCGGCCCGCCGGATCGGGAGGATCTGGCGGGGTGCTATGCGTACATCTTGCGCTTGAGCCTGTCGCGTTGTTCGAAGGAGCGTGCCATGGACGGCAAACCTTGGGGTGGTCGAACGAAACGTTTGATCGGCATTGGCCGGCGGTTGGGATGGTTTGCCAGCGGCATGGCCGTGCTGGGCGCCTGCCTGGTGGCGCGCAGCTATTGGCCCGCCGATACGGCCACGGCCGCCGACAAAGCGCCCGCCGCCGCGCGGCGCGTCAATCACACCGAAGCCGGCAAATCTGCGGCCATGAAATCCGGCCGGCCCGCCGGTCCCGTCGCGCCCAAGAAGCTGCCGGTCGTGGCGGTGGTGAACAACGAGCCGATCAGCCGCGAAGACCTGGCTCGCGAGTGCCTGTTGCACTACGGCCAAGAGGTACTCGAGAGTCTCATCAATCGTTCGCTGATTCTCACCAGTTGCCAGCAGCGCAACATCGTGGTTACCGACCGGCAGATCGAAGAAGAGATCGACCGCATGGCGGCCAAGTTCTCGGTGGGCAAGGACCAGTGGCTGAAGATGCTGCAACAGGAGCGCGGCATCACGCCGATCCGCTATGCCAAGGACATCATCTGGCCGACGCTGGCCTTGCGCGAGCTGGCCCGGGCGCAGTTGACGGTCACCCGCGAAGAACTGGACGAGGCGTTCGAGAGCGAGTTCGGTCCGTCGGTCAAGGTGCGATTGATCGCGCTGGACAGCTCGGAAGAAGCGCGCCGCATCCACGCGGAGGCCGTCGCCAAGCCGGAGGAATTCCCGGCGCTGGCCAAAAAGTATTCCAAGGATCCCAATAGCGCCAGCGCCTACGGCATGATTCAGCCGATTCGGCGGCATTCGGGCGATGCCCATCTGGAGCAGGTTGCCTTTGCCCTGCGGCCGGGCGAGGTGTCGAAGATCGTGACGGTGGGCAACCTGCACGTGTTTCTCAAGTGCGAGGAGCACGTGGCGCCGCGCAAAGGCGTCAATCGAGCGCAAACCGAGCCGCTGCTGATCGAGGCGCTCAAGGATCGCAAGCTGCGCGAGGCGGCCAGCGGCGTCTTCAAGCAATTGCAAGACTCCGCCACCATCGTCATCGCCTATGGAGACCCCGCCAAGTCCAAGCAGATGCCGGGCATCGCGGCCGTCATCAACGGCCAGACCATCACCTTGCTCGACCTGGCCGAAGAGTGCATCGAACGGCACGGCGAAGACGTCTTGGATGGAACGATCAATCGCCGGTTGTTGGATCAGTCGCTGCGCCGCCGCAAGATCGCCGTCAGCAACGCCGAGTTGGAGGCCGAAATTGCCCGCGCCGCGCAAAGCATGGGCAAGATCACGGCCGACGGAAAACCCGACGTCGCCGGCTGGATCGATTACCTGACCCAGACGCAGAACATCAGCCGCGAGGTATACGTGCGCGACGAGGTCTGGCCGTCGGTGGCGCTGAAGCACCTGGTCAACGACCACGTTGAGATCACCGAAGAGGACTTGCAGAAAGGCTATGAAGCCAACTACGGAGTGAAGATTCGTTGCCGCGCCATCGTGCTGAACAATCAGCGGCGTGCGCAGGAGGTTTGGGAGAAAGCCCGCGAAAACCCGACCATCAAGAACTTCGGCGACCTGGCAGAGCAGTACTCGATCGAGCCGGGCAGCCGCTCATTGCGTGGCGAGGTTCCTCCCATTCAAAAGCACGGCGGCCAGCCGACGCTGGAAAAGGAAGCCTTCACGCTCAAGCCCGGAGAGCTCTCGGGCATCGTACAGGTCGGCGACATGTACGTCATCCTGTTGTGCGAGGGGATCACCAAGCCGATCGACACCAGTTTCGAGGAAGTCCGCGAGCTGCTGTACCGAGATATTCACGAAAAGAAGTTGCGAGTGGCCATGGGCAAGGCCTTCGAGCACCTGCAAAGCTCCGCCCGCATCGACAACTTCCTGGCGGGCACGTCGAAGGTGCCCAGGGGCGAGGAGGAGCAAATGCGCAAAGCGCAGGGCGTTCCTCAGCCCCGGGTCATCCAGTAGCGGCACTGGGCGAACATTTCCGGCCCGCGAACTGTCTTGACCGGCAGCGATCTCAGGGCCGGGCGCGGCACGCTGGCAGCGACGTCACCGGCCTGTTTCCTCGACGCGGCCCCGCGCGGCCGTTTTCAGCAGACCGCGGTGCGGGTATCCTAACAGATTGCCCTTGTCATCTTTAAATCAAGCGACCCGCCCTCGAATCGATGCGCTACGAGCAAGAATCCGACGATCCACGCAACAACACCGCGCCGCTGCACATCGAGCTTGCCGACCGCGTCAAGCGCCTGCCGCCGTACTTGTTTGCGCGCATCAACGCGGTGAAGTATCAGAAACGCCGCGCCGGCGACGACGTGATCGACCTGGGGATGGGTAACCCGTCCGATCCACCGCAGGAACTGGTCATCGAAAAGCTGGCCGAAGCGGCGCGCGACGTGGGCAATCACGGCTATAGCAAAGCGACCGGCATTCCCAACCTGCGCCGCGAGGTGGCCAGCAAGTATCTCAAAAAGTTCGGCGTGCGGCTCGATCCCGAAAGCGAAGTGATCGTGTGCCTGGGATCGAAAGAGGGCTTCAGCCACATTTGTCTGGCGCTGGTCGGCCCGGGTGACACGGCCATTGTGCCGGCGCCCTATTTTCCGGTACACGTGTACGCAGTGGCGCTGGCGGCGGCCAGCGTGATCGCGCTGGAGGTGGCCGACAGCGAAAAGTTTCTCTCCAACGTTGCCTATACGTGCCAGCATCTGTATCCCAAGCCGAAGCTGCTGCTGCTGAACTATCCGCACAACCCATCGTCGGTCACCGTTGAGCCGGAGTTCTTCGTCGACGTGGTGAAGCTGGCCCGCCGCTACGGGCTCATGGTGATCAGCGATTTCGCCTATGCCGACGTGGCGTTCGACGGCTATCAGCCGCCCAGCTTTCTGGGTGCTCCGGGGGCTAAGGACGTCGGCGTCGAGTTCACCACCATGAGCAAGGGCTACAACATGGCGGGCTGGCGCGTGGGGTTTTGCGCCGGCAATCCGGAAATGGTGCGCGCGCTGGCCACGGTCAAGACCTACTACGACTACGGCATGTTCGAGCCCATTCAGATCGCCGCGATCATGGCCTTGCGCCACACCGAAGCCGCCGTCGAAGCGCAAAGCCTGCTGTATCAGCGCCGCCGCGACGTGTTGTGCGAAGGACTGCGGCGCATCGGCTGGGACGTGACGCCGCCGCGTGCCGGCATGTTCGTGTGGGCCAAGATCCCCGAGCCCTGGGCCAGCCAGATGGACACCATGCAGTTCGCCACCAAGCTGCTGGAAGAAGGGGACGTGGCCGTCAGCCCCGGCAGCGGCTTCGGCCCGGCCGGCGAGGGTTTTCTGCGGCTGGCGCTGGTCGAGAATGAAAACCGGCTGCGGCAGGCGGTGCGGCAGATCGGCCGCTGCCTGTCGAGCGACCCGCGTGCCGCCAGCGCCGCGCCCGACCCGCGTGCCGCCAGTTAAATCGCTGGTGCGGTTGAATCGGGTTGTAGGGCGCACGACGCCTTCGGCGCGCATTTCGCGTTGGGGACGCGGCAGGGACACCGCTTTGCCTGGCATCTGGCCGGACGCTGTGTGGTAGCCTTGCTTGGAATGTCCTGCCACGCTCCCGCTGCGGTCCGCCCGTCTGGCCATGAAATCCGAACAGTTCGAGTTACACGCCGAAATCGAAGAGCGCCATTGGTGGTTCGTCGCCCGGCGGCGGATCCTGCAATCGGTGATCAACGCGGTGTTGCCCCCTTCGCACGCAACGACGATTGTCGACGTGGGCTGCGGCACGGGCGCCAATCTGGCGATGCTGGCCGATCAATACGATTGCGTGGGCATCGACACCTCGAGCGAAGCGGTGCGGCTGGCCGCGGGCCGGTTTCCGCAAGCGCGTTTCGTGTGCGGCGCCGCCTATGAGATGCCTTCGCTATTGGAAGCGGCGCAACTCATCATGCTCAACGACGTGCTGGAGCACGTGGCCGACGACTTTCGCATGCTCTCTGAATTGCTGTCGCGCGCCACGCCCGGCGCGCATTTTTTGCTGACGGTGCCAGCCGACATGGCGCTGTGGAGCCAGCACGATCAGTCCTTTGGGCACTACCGCCGCTACTCGCAAGCACGCTTGGAGCAGGTCTGGCAGGGACTGCCGGTCAGCACGGTGTTCGTGTCGCACTATAACGCAAGGCTGTACCCCGTCATCCGCGCCGTGCGGCGGATCAGCCAATGGCGTGGCAAGCCGGCCGGTCGGGCCGGAACCGACTTTGCACTGCCGTCGCCGCTGACCAACGAACTGTTGACGCGCGTGTTCGCCGGCGAGCAGCGAAAGCTGGCCGCCTTGGCGCACGGCCGAACGCAAGTGCCCTATCGCTTCGGCGTCAGCCTGATGGCCCTCTTGCGACGCGAAACCGGCAAAGTCCAGCCGCGCCGCCGGCCGCGCTACGTTGCCAGCGACGTCTTCGATCCGCTCGCGCAGCACGTGGCCGCGGCAACCTGATTCCCGGCGGAATTCCGCGGGTGGTCTGCCGGATGCCGCTTCTCGCCGTGTCCTCCCTCCCCGCGTCGCGGCGCTTGTATATAATGGCTGCCGGCGCCGCCGAGCACCGTGTCGAGCGCAAAAAAATAGAGGGCCCTTGCTCGCCGGGGCAAGAACCCTCTGAGTTGGCTGTCCGGACTTGCGAACTTGGGGTTCGTCGAGCCCAGAGACCCACAGCCGTACCAACCGTATCGGGCCGCGGGCAAAGCAAACTTTAGATCGCGGCCGTTGCCGGCGCGCCAGGCGCTGCGAACGAGCACTCGATCGCCGTCACAAACAGAACCACTTGCCTGGCTGGAAACGCCAGGCCCATCTCAAAAGGTCGATATGAAAATTGCCAAGCTCGCATTGGAAGACGGCACCGTCTACTCCGGCACGTCCTTCGGCGCGCAGGGCGAAGTCGATGGCGAGGTTTGCTTCAACACCTCGATGTCCGGCTATCAGGAGATCCTTACCGATCCGAGCTACCGCGGGCAGATCGTCACGATGACCTATCCCGAGATCGGTAACTATGGCGTCAACGAGGAGGACGTCGAAAGCGGCAAGCCGCAGTTGGCCGGCTTTGTGGTG
This sequence comes from Pirellulales bacterium, assembly GCA_041750795.1. Taxonomy (GTDB): domain Bacteria; phylum Planctomycetota; class Planctomycetia; order Pirellulales; family PALSA-1355; genus JTS-RE94. The sequence continues at coordinate 6,083 of JBGSYQ010000414.1, forward strand.
CGCAATCGCAGCAGCATCGCCAGCAACTTTCGCTCGCAAGAAACGCTGGAAGCCTATCTCGAGCGTCATGGCGTCGTGGGGCTGGCCGGCATCGATACCCGTGCCCTGGTGCGTCGCATCCGGCAACAAGGCGCGCTTAAGGGCGTGGTCTCCAGCGTCGATCTGGACGACGACAGCCTGGTGGCCAAAGCGCAGGCCAGCCCGGGCCTGGTGGGGCGAGACCTGGTGCGCGAAGTGGTGCCGCAACAATCGCGCGAATGGGACGAGCGACTCAGCCACTGGTCAAAGCTTGCCGAGCCGGCGCCGCGCGGCGGATTGGAAGGGCGCCGCGTGGTGGCGCTCGACTACGGCATGAAGTGGAACATCGCTCGCCATTTGCGCAGCCTGGGCTGCGCAGTGACGATCCTGCCCGGCACTGCCAGCGCGGCCGACGTGCTGGCGCACCAGCCGGACGGCGTGTTTCTTTCCAACGGTCCGGGCGATCCCGAACCACTGACGTACGCCGTCGATACGATTGGCCAACTGCTGGGCAAGACGCCCATCTTCGGCATCTGCCTGGGGCATCAGTTGCTTTCGCTGGCGTGCGGCGCGCAGACGTTCAAGCTCAAGTTCGGTCATCGGGGCGCCAACCAGCCGGTGCAAAACCTGCGGTCGGGCCGCGTGGAAATCACCTCCCAGAATCATGGTTTTGCGGTGGCCGAAGAGAATCTGCCTTCGTGTCTCGAAGTGACGCACCGCAACTTGAACGACCACACGATCGAGGGCGTGCGCCATCGCGATCTGCCCGCCGCCAGCGTTCAGTATCATCCGGAGGCATCGGCCGGACCGCACGACAGCGATTACCTGTTCGACGTCTTTCGCGAGATGATCGAGGCGTAGCAGCCACGGCTTACTCGTCGAACAGCACGCACAGCACGTCGATGGCCGAGATGGCCCGTTCCGGTTGCTTGACGTGCGCTTCGACCGCCTGGCTCCAGATCGAAAGCGCGCAGCGCAGGTACTGCTCGCGCGATTGCTCGACCACGTCCGGGTCGAGATCGCCGACCACACAAGGCCACAGCACTTGCAATTCGGCCAATGCCGACAGGTCGCCGCTGATGGCGGCAAACACCAGGTCGTCGATCCGTTCCAGCACTTCCAGCACTTCGGCCGGCTGCGCGGCCAGCGTTTCGAACATTCGGTCGATCGACGGGCGTGCGACACTACAAGGCGCGTCGGCCAGTTCACTGGCAAAGCGGGCGTGCGGCGCATCGGCGCGGGATTCCAGCGCCGCGGACTCCACTTCCAGAGCAGCCTCAGCGATCGGCGGCGGGTCGTCCGTGCCGCTGACACGTTCCAACACCGTCGGCCGGGTCAGGGCATGCATTTCCTCGGCAAGGGATGTCAAGCCGGCGGTCGAAAGCGCCGGCCGCCGACGCTCGAGCTGCGTGGCGAACAGGGAAATGCGCCCCTCCTTGAGAATCTCCTCCACGTGGCCCGCCCAGCCTTCCCAAGGCAGATCTTGAACGGCCTGGTCGCCATCCAAGTTCAACAGCGTCACACCGTGCCGGCCGATAGCGCGCCAACTGGCCGCGTCTTTCGGCAAGGCGAATACGCGGAACGGCCGGCTCGGCGAAAACTTGAGGCCCGTTGAGAACGAGAATTCCGTGCGGCATTCGACGGGTAGCAGATTGATGAGCCCGGCCAGCAAGAGGTCGGCCGGCGTCGAGGCGGCGACGCCCAATTGATCGGTGGACAACGCGGTCTGCACCAGCATGGCCATGGCCGCGGACCCGGGGCGGCACGCCAGTTGCGCCAACAACGCCCCGTCGACGGCCGGCGCTCGGCCGCTCAGGCGCAATGGTTCGAGCGATTGTGGAATTTCGGTCAGCACCTGCATGGCGCCGCTGGCCGTGGCTGCCCGCACGACCGCGAAGGGATTGTTGGCGAAGCGCGCCAACAGTTCCGCCGGCACGACGAGGAATTGCGTGTAGACGCGTGGGCCGCCGCGGCCGCTGTATTCGGCGCCGGCCGTCGACGTGCGCGAAATGGCAAACGCGCCGCTGGCCAGCCGGTGGAAGTTCGTGCTGGCGTGGTCGCCCTTCCCGTCCAGCAACGAATCGTGTGACGGTCCCCACACGGCCAACTCGCGAGCGTCGGCCTCCGAGACGCCCGGACTGCGCCCGGCCAACTGATAGCCCACGGCGCGCTCGGTTTCGGCGGAAGTGAAGATGGCTTGTTCGATGAGCACGCGCTGAGTACCTCGTGATTCGGCAAGAAGTGTGATCGGCGGCGGCGAAGCGCCCCCGCGGCGCGTTTCGCTCAGCCGACGACGTTCTCGATCAGCCACTCGAACGGCTCGATGATCCCGCGCGGTTCGATCCGCAGCGGCACGCTTTGCTCTCCCTCGCCGTGACGGCGGCGTTTGACGCACGCGCCGGCCACGCCGGCCGCAAAGAACTTGTGCTTGCGAAACCGCTGTTGGCACACGCGGTACAAACCTGCAGCGTGGCGCTGGGCGTAGCCGGCTGGATCCTCGAAGCACGATTCGCACTGATCGGCCTTGCTGAAGATCAGCGCCATCGGCCGATTGTTCCAGGGCGCCTTCGGGTCTTGCCCCAGCTCGCTCAAATGGCTCATCAGCTTCATCGCGAAGTAGTCCTCGTCGAGCGAGCCCGATTGCAGCTTGGTGCCGTCGATCAGGATCATCACGCCGTGGCAGCGAGTCAGAAACGAGTGGATCACCTGGCACGAGCGCGGATGGTCGACTTCCTCGAACAACGCCTCGCCGGCGATGTCGGGCATGACCAGCTCCACCGGCTGGCGGTGCCGCGGGCTGCGCAATTGGCAGTGTACCCAGTTCCATCGATCGGGCTCGCTGGGCGTCTTGTTCGGAAATTCGCAATGCGCAAGCGCCGCCAGCGTGATCTGTTGCAGCGTGACCGAAAAGCCGCCGCGGGCCGACATCTGCAGCTCTTTGGGCTGCCGCGAGAGCATGTCCAACAGCATGCCCAGGTAAACGGTTTTGCCGACGCCGCTGGGGCCCAAGGTGGCGATCATCAGCGGCGCTGCCTGGCGCGACTGTGCCTGGTGGGCCAGGACCATGGGCGCAAAGCAATTGCGGCAAACTTCGGCGTCCAGCGTGTTGCCCCGCTCGCAGATCAAACAGGGAATCTGGGCTCCATAGTCGGCCAAACGAAACGAATCCAATTCGACTGCGACGCCACGGTTCATGATGGGGTCTCCGCTAGCGAGGACTCGTCGGTTTCGGACGCGGCGGTCTCGCTCGCCCCGCCGAATTTTTCGAAATCGCACAAACTGATGGCGCAACGGAAGCCGATATTGTGCTTCCGCGCCAGCGCGTCGTCGCCGCTCTGATAGTGGCACGTGGCCTGACAATCCAGATAGGTATCGAATGCGCCGCCGCGCAGGCTCTTCATCTCATGCGCCCCCGGCAGCAGCACGCTCTCGTCGTCGTCGCAGTCCAACGTGAGCGGATCGGCGGTCCATTCCCAGGCGTTGCCGATCAGTTGCTGCACGCCTCCCACGCTCACGCCGCCGGGAAACTCGTCGACCGGCACGGTGCGTCCCGGTCCCGATCCCCACAGATTGGCACGCGTTCGATCCACCGCCTCGCCCCACGGGTAGCGGCGCTGCAACAGCGGATGGCCCGCGATCGCCACCGGCCAACTGGCGGCCTTGACCCATTCGGCGTCGCTGGGCAGGCGCTTGCCCACCCAGCGCGCGTAGGCCGCCGCCTCGTACCAGCAGACGCCCACCACCGGAAAGTGATCCTCGCCGCGCGGATAACGGCCGTTGCGCCAGAATCGCGGGCCGGGATGGCCCGTTTGATCCACGAAATCGAGCACGGCCGGCAGCACTTCGGCATCCCAGATGGCCATCTGCTCGTAGCCGCCGTGCCGCACGAATTGGTACATCTGGGCGTTGGTGACCTGGTAGCGGTCGAGATAGTAGCCATCGACCCACAACGCGATCTCGGGACGGCCGCCTGCGTCATCGGTTTCCGGCACGCCCGTCGTATGCTGCACCAGCACGCCACCGGCCGGCACCAGGCACATCCCCTCGGACAAGGCGGTGCGCGCTTTGACCACTTGTTCGGCCGACAGATTGCCGATTAACTGCGGGCGCAGCAACAGCGCGTAGCGGCCGCGCGACAGCATTTCGTTCACCAGCGAGCGCGCGTCGCTGCTCACTTCGATCTCCTCGGCGGCTTCCACTTCGGCAAACTCGGCCGTGGGCACGTCCGCCGCCACCGTCGACGACGGCGCCGGCTGCGTTGGAGTCTTGCGACGAATGAAGGCCGCCGCACAGGTCGAACCTAGCAGCTCGCTCACCCATTGCGTGGCGACTCGCAAACGGCTCTCGGGCGCCGTTTGCCGACTGCCGGTATCGGGTTCGGTGAATGCTTCTGGGGTTTGCATGGTAACCTCTTGCGCTTGGTTTCGAAGCGCGATCGACGGGCACGCTTATTTGGCTGATTTCGCCATCTTGCGAACCTTGTTTTTTTGCAGCATTTCGAACTGCTGCAGCACGGTATCCAACACTTGATCGTTGCCGCCCGGCGCCGCGGACTTATCGCCCGCGGGTGCGCCCGCAGCCGGTTGTGCGGCCGCGGAAATGGACGCTCCCTTGGCGAGCAGCTCCGACTGGCGGTCGACGGCGCGACGCAGCAGGCGAAGCTCTTCGTTCCATTGCTCCCGCTGCTCGCCTTGCTGACGCTTCTGTTCGGCCAACGCATCGGCGAGCTCGGCCGCACGATGTCTCAGTTGATCCAGCTCGACCTCGATCTGCTCGCGCTCGGCCAGCGCCGCGGCCAACGGTTCGCGCAGATCGGGCTCTTTGTTCTTTGCTTCGAGTCGCTCGCGCGCTGCCACCAGGTCGGTTTGCGCAGCGGCCAATTCGCCGCGCAGTCGCTCGGCCGCGACTGCCGTTTCGGTCAACGGACCAAACTGCACGCGCAGTTGCGAGAGCTCCTCGCGGGCCTGGACTGCATCGCCCTTGAGTTGTTCGATCTGCTCCTGCAACTGCCGGTTGTGCTCCAGTTGCAGCTCCAGTCGCTGGCGACTTTGCAACTCCTCGCCCTGCACGCGCAACAGCGTTTCTTGGGCCTGGCCCAACTCTGCTTGCGTTGTCTCGAGGCGCTTTCCCAACTCGTTCCACCGCCGCGTGGCGTCGGCTTCGGCGTGGTTCCGTTCGGCCAGCGCCTTCTCTTGCTCCAGCATGCTGCGCCGGGCCTCGGCCAGTTGCCGGCGGCAATCGGCCAATTCGCTGCCGCGCTGCTCGCATTCGGCGACCGCTTGCTCGACGCACTCGGACAGCGACCGGTAGCCCTCTCGCAACTCGTCGATCGAGTCGTGCAGCGGCTGTTTGAGCAGGTTGAGCGGTAGGGCGAGGTCGAGCGACACGATAATGGGCACCTGGGCCGCGCGGCTCGTTCAGCGAGCATGCGCAGCGCGAAAATGGCAGCCGGTCGCGACCGGCGAACTCGTCCCGAAGGCTAAACCGCGGAAATGCTATGGCAACCGGCCGTCTTGACAACTCTAGGTCAAAACGCCCTAGCGAGCAAAAACGGCCAGCTCGACCAACGCTCAACCCTCGTCGCCAGCGGCTGCGAACTACACTATGCACATCGAGAAGAACGACACAAAAGTTGTAACCGGCCTGTTGGCAGCGACTTGCGGCGCATGGTTGATTGCGCAGAATGCGAAGGCCTTGCGGAAAACGCAGGATATGCCATCTTTTACCCAGTCCACGGAGTCAGCATTTTCTAGCAAGGAGTGATGGAGTGATGTCGATGAAGCGAGTTTTGTTTGCCGCTTTGAGCCTGGGAATCGTGTCGGTCCTGTTGCACGCGTCGTCGGCCGAAGCGCGCACGACTGCCGGCCGCAATCCGCTGCAACTGACGGGTTTGAGAGCCGCCGCGCTGGAGCAGGACTGTTGCACGCCGAAGGAACCTTGCTGCCCGGAGCCTTGCCTGGTGTATCGCCATTGCGGACCGAAGCTCTGCTGTGGCTGCGAGCCGCCCCAGCAGATCGTGCTGAAGGTGACGGATCCCTGCACCGGTTGCGAGATCGACGTGCCGGTGTGCGCTCCTGCCTGTTGCGAAGGTGAGCCCCAAGTTTGCAGCGGCAAGGGGATCTTCTGCCGCGACAAGGTGGACTTCGAATGGTGCTGCGGCTTCCGCGTCACCGTAGTCTTCCGCAAGTGCGACGTGCTGGTGCGCACCTGGGGCCGCTAGCAGCCGGTTGAAGAATTCAACAGGGTGCCACATCGCATGGATGCCGGCTTGAAAAATGTCACGACGGCATTTTTCAACAGACTGCTATGATGATCGCTGCGGGAAACGCCCCAGGCGTGCATGGCGGAGTGAGTGGCGATGGCCAGGAAGAAGAAGGCGAAGCAGCGCGACAGGCAAGCGGCGCCGCGCGGGGTCGAGAGCCCCGCGTCGCTGTTTGTCACGGTGGGTTGGTCGCTCACCGTGTTGACCACACTGGCGTGTACCGCGGCCGGCGGACTGGGCGAGTGGCTGTTGCGCGATCGACCGTCCACCGATCCGGCGGCCATCTTCGTGCAATTGCTGCGTGTCAGCGGCGCGGTGACGGCCGTCGTCTCGCTGCTGTTGCTGCCGGTGGTGTACCGCGTGCGTCGAGAGCCGCCGCCAATGGGGCTCGTGACCTTTGCCATCGTGGTGGCGTTCGTGGCGATCCTGGCGTCCTTCCGCTGAGAGCCGAAGAGCGGGCGCGCGGATGCCGTCACTTCCAATCGTAGCGCGTGCCGAGCAGTTCGAACAGCCGCTCGTTGTGCGGGGAGAAATGCTCGACCAGTCGCTGCCGCGTCTCCTGCTTCATCGTCTCCTGATAGCCGCCGGCATAGCGGTTGCCAAAGCGACTTGGTCTGCAGGGATCCAGCCCAAGGAATTCGAGCACCTCGGCGAACACCTCCTCGGGACTTCGAAACATCCGCTCGGCCTGCAGCACGAGCATTTGCTCGGCCGGATAGTGTGCCTGCCATCGGCGCAATTGGTCTACGTAGATGCCACGCGCCAAGTACGAGAAACGCTGGTGAAGTTGGCTCTGATAGTTCGGCTCTTGGAGCAACTTCTCGTGTTCGCCGGCCAGCCGCGCGCCTTCGGCCGCGATGGCCGCCTCGAACGTCAACGCTTCGCGCCCCCGGCGCCGGCTGTGTTGATAGTGGGAATAGGCCCGGCTGACCGGGTTGCGCAGCAGGAAGATCACTTTCGCGTCCGGTAGCGATTGACGCATCCGTTGCGGCACGCGCGGGTCGAACATGTAGTAGGGACTCGACTCGAACGTGATCGTCGCACCGGCGTTTTCGTGCGCGGCGTCGCCAGCCAGCGGAAAGTGCATGCGATACCAGGATTCACCCCGTGTGAAGTTGCGGTCGAAGTAGTGAACTTCCTTGGTGAGCGAAGGAGCACATTGCGGATGGTCGCACAGATAGCCGAACAGCGACGTCGTGCCCGCTTTTTGCGCGCCCGCGATGACCAGCGACGGCAACGCCCGCCTGCCGGCGGTCCAATAGCGAAACCAAAGCCGGGGTGACGCCAATTGCCGTGTCTGCCGCACGGCGGGCGAATGCCAAAACCGGGTTGTCGCCCTGCTGGATCGCACGCGTTTCTCCTCGAAGGGTCAACTCGATCGCGGAATTCAGGCGGCGTCGCTCGACGGCTCTTGACGCCCGCAATGCGGTTGCGCGCCGGGCTGAGGGCGATCGATGACCTGCAACGGGCCATGGGGCTTCGGCGGACCGGTGTGTACGTGCGGCGGATCGAGGGGCGTTTCGACGCGGCCCATGCCCAGCCAGCGCAGGCCGGGCCACACGAGCGGACCGTTGGCCGTAAACCAGCGGGTGCGGAAGTAGTAGCCGACGAAGCACTTGGCGTGCAGTTCCGCCACGCGCTGGCTGGTCAGGTGTTTGTACTTGAGCACCGGCGTGTACACGGTGTACTGCGTGGTGTCGAAGGTGGCAATCTGAGGCTTGATCTCCTCGAAGAACTCCGTGCCAGGGTAGGGGGTCACCACGTTAAAGTTGGCAAACGTGGGATTGACGCCCTTGGCGTAACGCAGCACGTAGCGGATCGATTCCTCGGTGTCTTCCGGAAAGCCGATCATGAAGCCCGCCACCGTGCGAACGCCGAGCGATCGGCACAGCAGGATGAATTCTCGCTGCTTGTCGTCGCGAATCGGCGCGCGATGGTACTTTCGCAGCGTGTCCTCCGACGGCGTCTCGATGCCGACCGTAATGCTGGTGAGACCAACCGCGGCCAGCGCTTTGAGCACGTCGGGCTTGAGCAGGTCAATTCGCCCTTCGATCGAAAACTGCACCTTGCGCGGCAGCCGGCCGATCAACTCGGCCAGCTCGAACACGCGCTTGCGATCGACGCCGAACAGCGGATCGCGAAACTTGAAGGAGCGAAAGCCATGCGCCTTCATGCCGGCCAGCATCTCGGCGGCCACGCTCTGCGGCGTGCGCAGCCGCGTGGCGTTTTCCAGGATGATGTACGGGCAATAGTTGCACTTGAGCGTGCAGCCCCGGCTTTGCTGGATGAACGCCGTGGGAAACTTCGAAAAGTCGTAGCCGATCTTGAACTTGCGCGGCGAAAACGGCGACCAGTCGGGAAAGGGCAGCAAGTCCAAGTCGCGCACCTTGCCGACGTTGATCGCACGCTCGCTGCACGAAAGCGCCTCGTCCAGTTTCCACAACAGTTGCTCCGCTTCGCCTTGGATGAGCGTTACCGCCAGGCCGTCGAATGCTTCGGGCAGCGAATTGGCCACCGCGCCCACGACGAACACCCGGCAGCCGGGATTGGCTTGCAGGGCCTGTTGCATGGCCGCTCGTTCCAGCGGCAGGGTAATCAGCGAGGGATTGAACACGTACAGATCGGCGCCGCCCGGCACGCGGTCGAGCGCATATTCGACCTGGTGTCCCTGCGAGCGAAAGATGGCCGCCAGGTAGCCGTAGACGAGCGCCACGGGGCGGTAGTCTCGCTTGTAGAAGTGACGCACGATGCGCCCGGCAATGCCGCCGCCGCCCGGATATTGGCCGACGCCAAACCCGCCGGCGAAGTCCTTTGCCACGTCGAGCTTTCGAGTATCCCACAGGACCACGCGCATCGCGGACTCCTTCAAGAGTATTCACGAGTAATGGGTTCGTACGTTGGCGGTCGTCAGGCCGCTTTGCGTGGCGCGTCGGGCGACGCGGCGCATGGCGCGGTGGTCGCTCGCGGCGCAGCGGCCGGAATCCTGCGGATCTGCCCGCCGTAGCTCATTTCGTACACGTTGTTTTTCCAGGTGATG
>JBGSYQ010000415.1:0-6803 GCA_041750795.1 Pirellulales bacterium
GATGCTTGCGCGCCGCGCGCGGTCTTGTCGGCCGCCACCAACAAGCGGTCGAGGAGCATTCGCGATGGCACCGTAAGCTCTTCGCGCAGCGATGCAAGCGAACGCCCGGCGCGCTCCAAACCCTGGCCCAGTCCCGACACGATGGCTAACGGCGCCGGCAAATCGTGCGGCAGCGCGGCGGCGGCCGACATCAATCGGGCGATTTCACCCGACTGCTGGCGGGCGCCCACGATCGTGGCCAACTCATCCAGCCACGTGCCGGCCGCCGGTTGTGCCGGAAACGAAGGGTCGGCCAGCAGGGCAGCCGTCAGTTGGTCCGCTCGCGAGAAGCAACTCGAGAGTACCGCCGTGCGAATCCACTTGTCGTTGCCGTCGCGCCGGACGATCTTTGCCAAGGCATCCACGGCGCGCGCGTCGTCGGTCGCGCCCAGCGTGAACGCCAGTTGAAAGCGCACGCGCGGCTCGGCATCGTCGGCCATCGTGACGATTCTGTCGACCAACTGCGGGAACTGCGCGAGTCGTGGCTCGGCCAGCCGCAGCGAGTGTTCGCGCACTGCGGGCGACGGATCGGCCAATGCCGCCGCCAGGTCCGCTTCTTCCAGCGCCTGCAATCCGTCCAGGGCCCAGAGGATGTGCATGCGTCCGACGTCGAAGGTCGATTCGCCCAGCCGCTTGCGCAGCAGGGGCACTGCCGCGCGATCCTGTCTTTCGTAGATCAATCGCGATGCCGTGTCGCGCCACCAACCGCCGCGATGCTCCAGGTGGGCGACCAGTTCGGCCGTGGTCGCGTGAGCCAGTCGGGGTTGCGGCGGCGGCTCGAAGCCCGGCGGCGCCAGGCGATAGATCCGCCCGCGGTCGCGCCCGCTGGTCAAATCCAGGTGCGCCACCACGTCGTGCGAGATGTGAATCGACTCGATTACTTCGCGTGCCATGTCCAAGACGTACAGCGTGCCGTCGGGGGCATTGATGCAGTTGACGGGGCGAAACCACGTGTCGGCGGTACGCACGAACTCGGTGTCGTCGTCGGCGCGCTGCGAGCGATACGTTGCACCTTCCGGCGCCAGCCTGCGGCGATGCAGCAGGTTGTTCTGCGAGCAGCCGATGAACGAGTTGCCGCGGTATTCGGCCGGGTAGGCGTGCCCGCGATAGATCTGCAACCCCGCCCCGGCATCGATCACGTGGTGGCTCAGGCCGGCCGAGTCGGGCGAGCGTTCGCCCAGCGCCAGCCGCCGGCCGGAACGCACCTGACGCCAGGCCTCGATCGGACTCGTGCGAAAGATCTTGGTCACGCCGGGACAAAGATCGTTGAGCGCCGTCGGCACCGCCAAGTGCGGATTGCGTGCCAGGTAATGCTGCGGCAGCACCACGTGGTAGCACGGTTTCGACTCGCTGCACAAAAAGCGCTCAAACCAATCGTCGAAGGCGTTGCCGAATTGGCGCGAGCCGCTGATCGTCTCGAAACGGCCGGTGACCGGGTCGAAGCGAAAATCGCGATCCGACAAGACGATCGGCGTGGCATCGGGTTGATCGGCGCGACGGATCTCGCCGCCGTTGGTCGAGCCCGAGCCATAAATTGTGTGATCCACGTGCCAGGCGAGGTTGTTGACGCCCCCTTGCTGATTGCGATCGCCAAAGCCGGTGTAGACTTTGGTGCGCACGTCGGCTCGCTGGTCGCCGTCGGTGTCCTTCAGGTACCAGATGTCCGGAGCCGCGGCCACGTAGACGCCGCCCCGCCAGCAGACCACGCCCGTGGGCCAAACCAACTCGTCGGCGAAAACGGTGCTCTTGTCGCAGCGGCCGTCGTCGTCGGTGTCCTGCAAATAGCGGATGCGTCCTAGCGGCTTGGCGCCGTCTTTGGGCCGATACGGATAGTCGATCATCTCGGCCACGTACATGCCGCCGTTCTCGTCGAAGCAGGCCGCCACCGGATCGGTCACGTCCGGTTCGTGAGCCACAAGCTGCATCTGAAAGCCGTGCAAGGTTTCGAACGCGCGTTCGGCTTCTTGCGGCGACTTGGGCGGCACCGGCTGGAGAAACTCCGCCAGCGATTGGTCCGCCGGCGTTCCCGGCGGCTGGATGCGCGGCGCTGCCGGTGCGGGTGACTGCACGTTCGCGGGCAGAATCCCCGCAGCGGCGACCACTTCGCCCGCGGCCTTCATTTGCTCCAGAATGGCGCGCGAGCGGCGGAAGTATTCAATCGGCATGTGCTTCTCGGCCACGCTACGCGCCTCATGATCGGCGATCTGCTCGTCCAACCGTGCGATCAGCCAATCGACGTCCGCCGCGTGGAAGGGCGGCTTGCCGTTGAGATGCACGTAGACCGGGTTCGTATGCGCCTCGGCGTCGGCATTGCCCCAGGGCGACTTGGAGAACGCACGGGCGGCGATCCAACTCGATTCGTTCACGACGATCGACGCCGACATTTCCAGCCGCTGGCTCTCGCCGCGCTGGACGTCGACCTGGAGCGTTTCGACCACGCGGCCGTTGACGATCAATTGCACGTCGGTGACCGGCCCGTCTTCGGTGCTCACGCGGACGCGCGCACGCAGCGTGCGCGGGCGCCCGTTGCGCGTGGTGATGGTGTCGCCGGACCGATGGCCGTCGACATCCAACAGCACCAGCGGCCCACTGGTCATGAAGCTGCGCCCTTCGGCGGCGCCGCGCAGCCAGTCGACGAAATTCGGCTCGCTGTCGATATGCACATACGTGCGGCAGTCGCCCAGCTTGCGACAGGCTGGATAGTCGCTGGCGCCATAGCCGGGAAAGCGAAAACCGGCGTTCAGCACGTGGTACCAGCCGTCCAGGCCGATGCCGCGATAGATGCCGAACTGCAACAGCTCGACGCCGTTGGTGGCGCGTTGCACCAGGTCGGCCCAGATCTCCAGGGCGTAGCCGCCGTGCGCGTGAAAGGCGTAGCCGCCTTGTGCTTGCGTCTCGGCGCCGATGGTGCCGAACAGCGGCCCGATATTCGGGTCGAGCTCGCGTCCTTCCAGCACGAGCCGGTCGCGCAAGTAGAGATTCAAGTGGCCGAACACGCCATTGCGATATTCCTGGCCGGAAATGATGTGATAGTCGCCGCGCCGAGCGATCGACTTCGCGCCCAGCCCGCGTCGTTGCGGCGCCACTTGCTCGGGCATCATGCCGCGATAGCCGCTGGTGTTTTCGTTGTAACAGAGGATGTTTCCGAAGCGGATGTCCTCGGCCGCCAACAAGTCGTAGATCGTCTGTTCGTCCTGTTCGCTGGTGCGGTCGAAGTGCAAGTGCATGTCGCCGGAGTACCAGCCTTCGCGTGCCACGTCGGCGCGGCGTGCGATGCTTGCGCGCACCTTGGCCGATGCGCCGGCCGCGACCTTGGTGGTCAGCACAACCGGGCGATATTCAAAGCCTTTCCAGACCTCGATCCGCACGGCGCCAGCGGGCACCTCGACCTCGAACTCGCCCGAGGCGTAAAAGAAGTGTCCGAAGTAGCGAATGGGCGCCTTGCTGGGGCGATTGCCGGCCAACGTGTCGGGCCAGGTGCCGGTGAGGCTGAACTGGCCCAGCGGATTGTCACGCGGCTGGTAGTAGTTGCCGTCGGCGCCTACCACGTTCACGCGGCAATGGGTCGGCCGGCCGGTCGCGGCATCGAGAATCGCCACGTGCAGCCGCGCGCTGTTCGGGCCACTGGCAACGGCCGGCACACCCGCACGCTCGAAGCCGGGCGGAGTGAAGATATACGCCTCTTCGGCCGGATTGACCTCGCTGCGGTCGAACTGTCCGTGCTCGGCCAACGCGAGGCAAGGGCTCGCAAGCGCTATCGACAACAGCGCAAGCAGACGTCGGGCAGGACGTAACACGGTGAAGCGATCCGGGGGAAGGCAATCGGCAGGAACCGGCCGGCAAACGCCGCCGCCACACTGCGCTGCATGCTAACCGGCCAGCAGGCCCCCCGCAACAATTGGCCCCCGGTGAAAGATCGGGGCCAATGGTACGACCGCCATTGGCTGTCGAACGCGGGCGTTCACTCGCTGCGCGCTGTTTTTTCGCCCGCCGGGGCGCGGATCGTCGTGTAGTAACCCACCAGCATTTCTTCCCACGATTGCAGCCCGAACCGCACCGCGGCCGAGGGATCGGGGTTCAGCGGATTTCCCTCGGAATTGTCGAAGTGCGCCGTGCAGATCAGCCGCGTGCCGCGGGGCAAAAACACCGGCTGGGCCAGGTCGTAGCGCAATTGCCAGTTGAAGTCGTAGCGCGGCACGTTCAAGATCACTTCGCGGCGTCCGTCGGGGAACTCGGCTTCGTACTTGAACGATTTGCCCCGATAGTGCATGTGCGGGAAGAGGTTCAGCAGGTACACGTCGCGGAGGAACATCTTGCGCGCCACGACTTCGTGGTTGTCCGCGTGCGGCGGTATCTCGAACGCCGCGTCGACCACCATGCCATAGCGCACTTCTTCTTGGACTTCCGACGGCTCCAGCAGCTTTAGTCCCACGTAGCTGCGATCGGACTGCGCGGTGCCGTTGGGAGTGTAGTGCATTTGAATGACCAGCCGCGAGCCGGCCTCGATCTTCATGGCCGTGCCGGGCGGATACCGCCAAGGGTTCATGCCCGGCGCGTACACGCCGATCATCTGCCCGCGTTGCTGGGCCTGGTCGGCGGGCGTGTTGGCTTCACCCGGAGGCATCGCGAACAGGACCACGTGGTGTACCACCTGCGGATTGCCGGGGCGCGCTTCGGCAACGGAGACCCAGAAGTCTTTCTCCAACTTGGGCCCGACGGTGAAGTACTGATAGTCGACCACGCCTTCGGCCGGAACCTCGTACGACTCGTTCATTTGGTAGACGACGTCGGGCTCGCCCATCCGCCAGCCGGCGGTAAACGTCGGCGCCGGCGGCAACTGCTTGGGGTCTCCCTCGGGGCAGCCGTTGTCGATCCAGGTGAACAACGTATCGCGATCCGCGTCGCTCATGCTGCAATCGTTCGTAAACGTGCCGTAGCGCGGGTCGGCAAACCAGGGGGGCATCCGCTGGTCTTCGACGACTTCGCGGATGGTGGCCGCCCAGGGCACGACCTCGTCGTAGCTGGCCAGTGCGAACGGGGCCAATTCTCCTTCGCGGTGGCACTCCACGCAGTGGCGATTGACGATCGCCGCCACCTGGCCGCTGTAAGTCACGTCGCCGTGCGGCTCCACCCTGCGCACCTTGGCGATCAGGCAGCCAGTGAAGTCGGTCGACGGCAGGGCGACTTCTTTATTTTCCAACAGGGCGTCGAGCGCAGCGGCCAGTTCGCGATGGCGGGCCACGTCGCGCGGGGCGCCCACGATGAACTGATCGTCGATCCGCCCGTGATAACGCACCACGCGCTTCGCATCGAGCACGAAGACCTCCGGGGTGCGCGTGGCGCCCAATCGATCGGCCAGCGCGTTGCCCTGATCGATCAGCAGCGGAAAGTCGATGTGAAAGGCGTTTGCATATGCGGCGAGCTTCGTGGGCGTGTCGTGCACGTTCGAGTCGATGCCCAGCAGGATTACGCCGCGCTCGGCATACTCGCGGGCCAGTGCCGTCAGCTTGGAAGCATACAGCCGCGCCAGCGGACACTCGGTGCCCAAAAAGACCAGCGCGATCACGGGCTTGTCGTCGTAGTCGGCCAAGGCGTGCGGCCGGCCGTGAAAGTCGACCAGCGAAAACGTCTCCACCTGCTTGCCCACCAGCGGATCGTCCGCGGCGGCAGCCGGCATCCAGCAGGCCACGCTCAAACACACGCACGCAACCAACGGCAGCGTCTTCGACATGGGAATCCTCGCGGTTGGCAAACTATCTGGATGTTATCGATCCGTTGCCTCTCGAACCTCGATCCACGAAATTTGCGTGATCAACTGATTGAGCGATGCGAAGGAAATGGCCGCATTGGTGGCAAAGCGCGGGCTCGAATTCGCCGGAAACGTGGCCAAGGTCGCATCGCCCACCAGGAACACGTTGAAATCCCGCGACAGGTTGTCATATCCGGCCGTGGTCTTGCAATAGCACATGTCCGTGGCGTAGCCGGTCAGCAACACATGACGTATACCCTGTGCTTGCAGAAATTGTTTCAACGGCTCGTACCCGGCCGCGTCGTAAATCACCACGTCGTCGGGATGAACGTCCAAATCGCGGGTGACGGGGATAGGCAGGTCCCAGAAACCCGCGTTGTTGAAGCGCGGGCCGGCATCCAGCCCGCTGAACTGGCTGAAATAGTCCACCACCGGCCGCTCGTTCGACAGCGTCAGCCGCGCCGGCAGCGGCTCGCCCCGATACTCGAATTCGTTCAATCTGGCTTGCAACTCGCGTGCCCCTGCCAGCCGTTCGGCTTCGTCGGGCCGATGCGTGAATGATCGATACAACTTGTGGCGAATCGGGTCTTCGTCACCCGGCAGGCTGTACATCACCAGCGCCACCTTGCCGCGCAGCGACTTCAGCAACGGATCGATCACCTCGCGCGTGTGGCGACCCGCGAGGTGGTTCTTTTCGATGGTGCAGAAGTCGGCGGCGCCGGCCGGTTCGGGCGTGCGCCAACCTTGACCGTCGTCGACGCCCCAAGGGTGGACCATGATGATGGCGGTGCTGGCCGCGGCCAGCCGGTTGGGCATCTCGATGATGCCCCGCGCGTTGTAAGAAAATCGCCAGGCACGCACGTGCAGATCGGCGCCGGCGTCGTCGACCAGCAGCGGCGCCTCGTAGCGCACCGTCTCCTGCACCGGCTCGACAAACTCGGGATGGTCGGCCAATAGCGGCGGCGGATTCGAGAGGCGCGTCAGCCTGTTGTCGTACGTCCGCGCGGCCGCGGCC
>JBGSYQ010000416.1:0-3437 GCA_041750795.1 Pirellulales bacterium
AATCAGGCAGGACGAGCTGACCGATCAAATGAGCGTACTGCAACACCCGCCGCGGTGACTTGCTGGTCTTCATACTCCTTGTACTACGCACGCGGAGATGCTAGCAGACTAGCTAGCAAGGAGTGGATTTCTACAGAGCAACTTACGTCGCTATTCTGTCATCGCATCCTTGCGAAGTTGCAGCCCGTTGCGTTCTTAAGCAGGCTGTTACGGCGCGCGAACATAGATCGGGTTACTAAGGATCCAGGGACGCGGCTCGGCGGCCAGCGTCAGCCAGACTTCGACGCGATAGACTCCCTGCCGCTCGAGCGGCACGTCGATCGCCGAGCCGGCGACTTCGTGGACGATCTGGCCGTCGCGAATCAGCTTGAACTGTCCGGCCAAGGGGGCCTCGGCGCGCAGGCGCAAGCCCTCGCAAAGCGGCACTTCGCTGCCCATGGGCCAATGCTGCTCGGTCGCAACGGCCTTAAAGACAAAGCCGGTGGGATCGGCCAGCCAATCGAAGGCCACGTAAGCGCGGCCGTTTTTCAAGGCGTCCCAGACGTCTTCCGGCGTGACTTCCGCCAGCAGCAGATGCGTGCTCACGTGGCGGAAGCTGCGCACGTAGGGATCCAGATCGAGTTCGAAGATCAACTCGCCCGGTTGCTTGTCGCCCACCAACAGCTTGAGCGGCGGAATCGAGTTCGGATCCAGCTTTGCCAGCTTTGCTCCCAGGGCGTCTTCGAGTTGGATCTTGCCGTCTTCGGTGATGCGTCCGCGGTACGCCTGGTTGTGGTGAGAGTCGTTGGCCGAGATGCCGGTGTGCCGCGCCTGTTGGCACAGTTCGTCCCAGCGTTTGAGATAGTCGGCCGGATAATCCAATAGCGCGCCGAACACTTCCTGCGGGTAGCGTTTGACGGTGGTGGCCAGCGTGAGCAGCCCGAGCGGCGAACGGAGTGCCGCGACGAACTTCGTTTCGTCTTTGAAATCGGCGTGGGTGTTGTAGATTTCGTTGCCGGTGAGGCCCTTGATATCCCAGTCCATGCGTTCTTCCAGGTGGCACAGGAAGACGAGACCGTCATCGGCGTTGCGCACGCGGTCGGCAAATTCCTGGCGCTCGGCGCGCGGTTCGGCCTGGATGCTGCGGCGGGGAAAGGCCAGGAAGCCTTGGGTCTCGGCGCCGGGGATCAACAACACGCCGTCGTTGCTGCCCTGGTGGCCATCGGTGAAGTAGTCGTAGTGGCCGGCCGGGTGCTCGGTGAACATGATGATCCGCACGCCGGCTTCCTTGGCGGCGGCGACGATTTCGTCAATGGTGCCGCGGCTGTCGTGCGAGAATGCCGAGTGTACGTGGAGCAAGGTGCGCACGTCGTCGTAGCCGCTGGCGAGGGAAACGTCTCGCCGCTCCTTCTTGAACGCCTCGATGCGATCGTGCGTGGCTTGCAGCTTTTCCAGCCGCATGCGTTCCAGCGCATCGGCCGCGGCGCCGCGCGTGATGCACGCCAACAGCAAGACGGCCAGCAGCAGGCGCAGCACGGGCATGGAGGGTTCCGGTCGTGAAGTGTGGGGGTGGGGTAGCCGGTTGGGCCCGCCACGGAGCGCGTCGAGCCGCGCATCGGTCAAGCAGGCTTGCACGTGCATCGTACCACGCGGCGCGGCGGAAGAAAACAAACGGGCCGCATGCGCCATTCGCACGGTGGGGGCCGCCGCGGCGTGTTGAGGATGCTCGGGCAGATGATATACTGCCCGCCGCCGCGGTAGTTCGGGGCGCGCGCGAGTGGATCGCTCGAACGCCGCCCGCCTTCTGCCGCCCGACTCGCGAGGGATTGCGTGCCATGCCATACCTGATCGGAACCGACGAAGCCGGCTATGGTCCGCGGTTGGGGCCGTTGGTGATTTCGACGGCCGTATTCTGGGTCGACACCTGGGACGACGGCGCCGATTTGTATCGCCGGCTCAAAGGCGTGGTTTCGAAGAAGCCGCCGCGCCGCGTGGTGCAGCGCTGCGTGGCCATCGCCGACTCGAAGGCGCTTTACTCACCGGCGACCGGACTGGCATGCCTGGAACGGGGCGTGCTGGCGGCGCTGGGCCTGGTCGATCGCTGTCCGGTCGACTGGCTCGACATTTGGCAGATGCTCGACCCGGGCGCCATCGAGCGCTTGCCTTCGATGCCTTGGCACGTCGACTATGAACTGCGGCTGCCGGTGGCCGTCGAGGCGGACGACGTGGCGCAACTGGTGCCGGCGCTGGCATGCGGGCTGGAGCAGGCCGGCGTGCGACTGGTGGCGCTGTCCAGCCGCGCGGTGTTTCCCGGCGATTTCAACCGTGCCAACGACCGCTGGGGCAACAAGAGCGAAACGTTGTCGAAGACGACCTTGGGGCTTTTGGCCGAGGCGCTGGAGCATTGCCCGGGCGAGCCGGTGCGCGTGGTTTGCGACAAGCACGGCGGCAGAAACTTCTATGGGCGGCTGCTGCAGGAACAGTTTCCCGATCCGTTGATCGAAGTGCATCGCGAGAGCGCGGAGGAAAGCGTCTATCGCTGGGGCTCGGACGGGCAGCGCGTGGAAGTGATCTTTCGCGCCGGCGGCGAAACGTTCTTGCCTGCGGCATTGGCGTCGATGACCTCGAAGTATCTGCGCGAGCTGGCGATGCGAGCGTTCAACGAGTTCTGGTGCGGGCGGATTCGCGGCTTGCAGCCGACGGCCGGTTATCCGACCGATGCGAATCGGTTTCGCACGGCCGTGCAGCAGACGCAGCAGGCGCTGGGCATCGACGACCACATCATGTGGCGCAGCCGATAGGGCTACATAACTTGGGCACGAGGTAGCGATCATGCAGTTGTTTATCGTTCGACACGCGTACGCCGGGCAGCACGGAGACCCGCGCTATCCGAACGATGAATTGCGCCCGTTGACGAGCAAGGGGCGCAAGCAGATCTCACGGCTGGTGAAAAAGCTGGCTCGCCGCGAGTTCGCTCCCACGCTGATCGCCACCAGCCCCTTGGTGCGCTGCCGGCAGACGGCCGACGCCATTGCCGAGCGGTTGGGATTGGAGGGTCAGGTGGTGGAGTTGGACGCGCTGCGTCCGGAAAGCAACCTGGAAGACCTGATCGAATGGACGAACCGGCAGGGCGCGACGGCCGTGGCCTGGGTGGGGCACTCGCCCGACGTGGAGGAACTAGCCGCATCGCTGCTCGGGGCACGGCACGGCGCCCTGCGATTTTCCAAAGGAGCCGTCGCGGCGATCGATTTCGAGGACGATATCGTGCTCAGTCGCGGCGAGTTGTTCTGGTTCGCCACGCCCAAGTCCTACAGCGGCTAGCAGTCTGTTGAAAAATGCCGTCGTGACATTTTTCAACCTCGCCAAGTACGAAGCAAAGCTTCGCACGGCTCGCAAAATAACGACTTACGTCGCTATTTTGATATCGCATCCCTGCGATGTCGCAGCCGGTTGAATTC
>JBGSYQ010000417.1:0-5239 GCA_041750795.1 Pirellulales bacterium
GCAACTTCCGGCGCATCGGCGGCCGGCGCCGCGGGCTGAAGCGGTTGTGCGCACAACCGCGGCGATCCAATGGCCAGCAGCAGGACGATCGCAACGGCATACGTGAATGCGAACCTGGCGTTGGTCATGCTAACGCTGAAAGATGGGCAGATAGTTGTTGGGCATTTGCAGGATGATGCAGGCCATGGCCGTGCCGTACTCCACGCAAATCGCGTCGCTCCAGGTACCATCCTCGGCCTGGCGAGCAATCAATGCGTCACGCACCGCCGGGTACCACTTCGACCAGTGCTCTCCGCCGGCGTGCCACATGGCTTGCACGGCGTAGTAGTGGCCATAGAAATAATGGCTCTCGCGATTAAATTCGTTGGCTTGCGGCAGATAGCCCATCAGGTAGGCCAGTCCCTTTTCTACCTCGGGCCCTTCGTACACGCCGGCGCTGTACAGGGCCACGACGCCGGCCGCCGAGCGTGGAAACGCGCTTTGGCCGCCTTGGATCATGTACATGAATCCGCCGTCGCCGTTCTGGCTGCGCTTGACGTAGTCGGTGCAGCGATCGACCGTTTCGCGCGGCACGAACAGGCCCGCGTTCCGCGCGGCACGCAGCGCCATCACCTGGCAAATCGTCACCGAGATATCGGCGTCGTGGCGCACCGGCTGATAGCGCCAGCCGCCTTCGTTGTTCTGCGTGTTGACGATCAACTGCACGGCCTTCGAGAGCTTCTCGCGAACGTCGGCGCGCATGGTCATGCCGTAGCACTCGGCGAGAAACAAGGTGGCGAAGCCATGGCCGTACATCGGCCCGTGGCTGCTGGCATTGGTGACGTTGATGAAGCCGCTTTCCTGCGTATTGGCCAGGATGAAATCGATGCAGCGCTCCACGTTGGCGCCATAGGGTCCGCGGCCCGGCGTGCTGCCGCCAGCCATCCAGGCCATGCCCGCCAGGGCGCAGATGGCCACATTGCGGCTGTATCCGCCCGAACGAAACGAGCCATCCTCGTCTTGTCGCTGGGCCAGCACGGCCAGCCCGCGCTCGATGGCCTCGCCGGCGGGCTGCGTGATCAGTTCGACGGCCGATTTCTCCGGGTCGCTGGCCTGTCCCAGCGCGTGCCGCGCGATCGCAGGCCAGGCGAGCGCCGCGGTTGCTGCGCCCACGAGAAATCGCCGGCGGTCGCCGTGGCATACGGCCGCACAACTTTGGTGGCCGCGCGCTGGGTGCATCGAATTCGCTCCTTGAGAACGGCTCACGGCGTATGCGGTTCTTCGGCCAGCCGCTTATAATACTTCTCGATCATCAGCTCATATTGCGGCAGGAACTTGTCGGGCGTGGTTTGCAGCATCTGCTCGCGGTCGCGTGCCGGCAAGTGTCCCCAGGTGTCTTTCATCATCCGCTTGAAGAGATCGGGATCGGGTCGGGCCGCTTCGGCTTTGCCCAGGCGGTTGCTGCTGTCCTGGGCAGGCTGGTTCGAGTCTTTGCCCGCGTTGCCTTGCGATTGTTTCGGCTGTTGGACCTGTTTGCGCTGGGCAACCGACTTCGATTGCTGCTGCTGAGAGGATGGCGACTGCTGCGCCCGCTGCGCTTCGGCCTGCTCGATCAAGCGTGCCAGGTCGTCGACGATTCGGCGCTGCAATTGCTCGGCATGCCCGCGCCGCGCCGGCTGCGGCAAATACTCTTCGACCATCCGCATCTCCTGGCTGATGTGGACCAATGGGTCGTCGTGCTCGGCGGGCTGTGTGTCGTCGATCATTTCTGCGCCATCGGCCGCATCGGCTTCCGTGGACGGCTTCTGCGGTGTGGTCCGTCCCTTCACGTCGCCAGCTCCTTCGAGCAATTCGTTGTCCAGACCCTCCAGCAGTGCATCGTCGAGCGACGAGATATCCGCCCGTTTCGCGGCTGGCGGCGCATCTTCGGGCGGCGGCACCAGGTCGGGCTCAGCGGCGGCCGCGGCTGCGCTCAGCAACAGCACCGACGCCGTGGCCACAATCACTCGCGCCGAGGCGTTCAATAGTTCCATTCTCGCGATCGGAATGCGCGTCATCGACTTCGCTCCTTGTCGCCGTCTCTCAGCAATTCTTCCAGCGAGGGCTCCAACCCGGGAATACCGTCCGGGCCCAAGCTCTCTTGCCGCACGTCGGGCAACGATTCGGGATCGTCTTCGGGATTTGCGTCCGGCGGTTCTGCCAACTTGAGCGCCAGTTCGGCCAGTTTCCCCTGTTCGGACGCGATCTCGGCCAGCTCGTCGGCCGCGGCGTCGGCGCGGTCTTCGCCCGCCGTCGCGCTGCGGAAGCGAATGTTCAAATCTTCCTGCAGGATCTTCAGCAGCTTGAGTTGCGCCAGCACCTGCGCGCCGTCTTCGCGTGCGCCCGAGTTGGCGCCGCCGGCGCCTCCCTCGCCTTGCTGGCCCTCTTGCGCCGGTTTCTTGCTCTTGTCGTCCAATGCCGCCAGCAATTGGGACAGGCGCACGCGGGCGGCCTCCTGGGCGGTTTGCGTCTGGCTGCCGGTGCGCTCGCGCTCGAGCAATTCGCCGGCACGTGCCATCTGGCGGGCGGCCCCGTCCAACGCCAGGTGAATCACCTCGGCCAGCGCGAGCTTCTCTGCCAGCAGGGACGTCTCGGTCTTGAGCAACTTCTGCTGCCGCGCCAAATCGTGTACCGTGGCGGACTGAGCCCTGGTGAGTTTCCCGGACGCAACGTGCAACTTTTCCAGCCGCTCGGTCTCAACGGTCAGCTTCTGCTGCCGAGCGTGCAGGCTCTTGAGAGAGTCTTGCAGCTTGGCGAGCTGCTCTCGCGCCAGATCCGCCTCGGCCTCGCGGCGGCGCTCGGCAAGCTGTTGTTGCGCTTCTTCGAGATCTTTTTCCGCGCCGGCGGCCTGTTGTTCCGCCTCGGCAGCGTCACCCTGCTCTCCGGCCTCGCCGGATTGTCCCATCTTGCTCGACGCGTCGGAGGCGCTCTGGCCGGCCTTTTGTGCCTGCAATCGCTCCAACCTGCGCGCCAGCCGCGCGGCTTCGTCCTGCACTTGCTTCTGCTCGCGCGCCAGCCGCTCGAGGCGCTGCTTCTTTTCGGCCGAATCGGGCTGTTGGGCCAGTTCTCCCATTCGCTTGCGCAAGCCGGCTTGTTGTGCTCGCAACGCGGACATCTGTCGCTCGGCCGCGCGCAACTGCTCGACCAGCCGCGCCAATTCCTGCTCGCGGCGGTTCGAGAGGATGCCCATCATCTCGTCGAGGTCTTTGGAGATCTTGGCTTGCTGCGTGGCGGCTTGCGAAATTTGATTCTTCTCGAGCCGCTCGCTGGTCTGGCGCATCTGCCCGCTGATGGCCTGCTTGCGCGCGTGGTGCAGGCCGTCGTTGATGGCCGCGGCGGCCAACGGATCGGTTTGCTCCAGCGATTCGGCCATCTGCCCCATCTGCTGCTGTGTTTTCTCCAGCCGGCGGCTCAACTCGGTCTGCTCGGCGGCCAGTTTTTGCAGGTCGGCCTGCTGTTGCGCACCGAGATCCTTGGCGTCGCGTCCGAGCGTCTTCTCGGCAATCTGCCGGGTCGCGTTGGACAATTGCTCCTGCGCCGCTTGCAGTTGGGCCACTTCGCGCGCGAACCGCCGATAGCTGTCCCACTGTCGCAGATCGTCGATCATGCCGTCGAGCGACTCGATCACCGCATCCTGGCTTTGCCCGGCCGTGACGAGCGACTGCTCGACGCGCGGATCGGCGGGTTGCGGCGGCTGTTCGACTTCGCCCTCGCGCGGCAGCGCCGCCTGGGCGGCCTTGATAGCGCCGGTCAGCTCGCGTTCGATCGTGGCGAGATGTCCTTCACCCAGCCGTGCCAACTCCTCGGAGATCGAGGACATGCGCCGCTGCATGTCGGGGCTGTCGACCTGGTTGTTGGCCAGGTCGGCCAGAAAATCGTCGATTTGTGCGGGAATGCCTTCGGTCGTGCTGGTGAGCGTGCGGGTGATCTGCCGTTGATTGAGCTCGGCCGATTGCGCGTGATCGACGTCCTGCTTGGCGAGCCGCCCGACCCGATCGAGTTGGATCTCAAGCGAGCGGGTCTGGCCGCGCGCATCGCGCTCCAGCTTCAGCACGCGCTGCAACTCGCCGAAGATCAACATTTGGCGCTGCGCGAGCCGCTCTTCGAGCTCCGCGGGCGAAATGATCGTGAGCCGCCGCACGGTGCTCTTGCCGGTTTGTGGCAGATAATCGCTGGCCGTGGCCCAGATGGAAACCTGCGATCCCGCCTGCAACTTCAGATCGGCAAGGGGCCAGCGCTTTTCGGTCGTGCGGCTTTCGCCCAGGCGACCGCCGGCCAGCAGTCCACCGGCTTCCAACGGGGCGACGCGGTCTGGACCGCGATAGAGTGGCAAGGCGAAATCCGCCACGTCGGCATTGTCCGAGCGGCTGAAGTGCAAACTGATTTCGCGAATGGCCAGGTCGTCCTTGGCCACGATTTTCAAGGGCACGGTGCCTTGCGGCGTGACGAAGATGTTGGCGGCCGGCTGTTCGATCGTCAGCGTTGGCGCCAGGTCGGCGACCGAGCGGACGTCGAAGCGTTCGAGCTCGCCCCCCTCCAAGCCTTCCTCATCTTGCAGAATGATCCAATAGCCGCCGGTCTTGTCGATCACAAACCCCGGCGATGCCGCAGCGGCCAGCGTGAAGCCGAACCCGTCGCCGGCGACCTGGGCTGGCAGGTCATCGCCGTGCTCCTGGCGGATCGTCACGCTTTTGAGCTTCTTGGTCGAGGCGCCGCTCAGCTCGACCTTCGTGCCGCGCAATGCATGAATGCTTTGCGCGCTCGATTCCATCGGCAGGCCGCTATAGTCGGGCGGGTGCAGCGTGATCGCCAGCGACGCCAGCCGCGGTGGCTCGACCACTTCCAGCTCGATCCACGGCATCGACGAATCGTCGCCCCCCACCGCACGATACTCGAAGGGCCGCGTGACCGAATCCTTGCGCGCCACCATGGCGCCGTCGAGCAATTGCATCGATTCGATTTCTTCGGTCTGCGTGCTGCCCACGGTGTAGCGATAGTGAATCTCCACCTGGTCGGGCACGCGGTGCGCTTCGTCTTGCAGCAATTCAACTTCGAACTTCTGTCCCGAGGCCAGCCGCGTGGGAGGCTGATGGAACGCCAGGTTGTAGACGCGCGGCCAGGCATCGTCGCCCCAGGGACGCGCCAGCCGCGCCAGTGCGATTTGCGCGTGGTGCGGCGCCGCCAGCGCAGTCACGGCGGCGATCAGTCCGACCGTGCCCGC
>JBGSYQ010000418.1:0-7403 GCA_041750795.1 Pirellulales bacterium
ATTCCGCTTGGCGCTCGCGCACCGGCGGCACGATCCGCGGTGGCCGCGCATCGGGGCCCAACAAGATCGGCCCCTCTTCGGCGCCGCAACGCGCAGCCGCCAGGCTGACGCCAATGCCGAGAATCAACCAACCGCAGCGAACCAGGTATCGAGCCATGTGTGGATCTCTCGGTGCGGCACGGTCGGCCGCGGTGTGAAGTGAACGCATTGCGGCTGCGCGCATCGGCGCGCGCAATCACTGTTTATCTGATCGGCACCAAGGCCCCCGGTTGTCCAAACGATTAGGCCGCTGCACCGCAAGCACGCTATCAGCTAGCCGGTGATTGCTTGCAGCGCCGGCGACCGCACGGTCTAATGTCACCGCGGCACGCGAGAGTGCCCATCACGCTCGACCTGAATCACGGATAGTCGTACTTGAGGAGCTCGATGAAACCGATTCGATATGGCATCGTCGGCGGCGGCTTTATTTCGGCCTTTCAGCTCAAAGCGCTGCGGCTGGTGCGCGGCGTCGAGGTGGCGGGCCTCGTCTCGCGCCGCCGCCCCGAGCATCTGTCCGCTTACGTTCGCGAGCACGGCTTGGGCGAGGGACGCATCTACGACTCGATCAGGGACATGGCGCCGCATGTCGACGTAATCGCCCTGTTTGCGCCCAATTTTTGCCGGCTGGAGATGGTCGAGGAACTGGTCGACGCGGTGAAGGCCGGCGCGAATCTCCAGGGCGTGATCTGCGAAAAGCCGCTGGCCCGCAACCTGGCCGAGGCGCGCAAGGTGCTCCAGTTGGTCGACGACGCGAAGCTGCCGCACGCCTATTTCGAGAACCAACTGCACATGAAGTCGATCCAGGCGCATCGCGCCCAACTCACGCCGATCATGGAGGCCATGGGTCCGCCGGTGCTGGCTCGCTCGTCCGAGGAGCACGCCGGCCCGCACAACCCCTGGTTCTGGGATCCGGTGCGACAAGGGGGCGGCGTGATGAGCGACATGGGCTGTCACTGCCTGGCCGTGGGGTGGTACGCGCTCACGCCGCCCGGCAAGGGCGTGCGTTTCCTCGAGCCGCAAAGCGTGATGGCCGATCTGTCGCTGCTCAAGTGGGGTCAGCCGCGCTGGAAGAAGCACCTGCTCGACACGCACGGCGTCGACTACGACCGCACGCCGGCCGAAGATTTCGCCACCGGCATGGTGACGTACAAAAACCCGCAGACGCAACGGATTTCCAAAGCCCAGTTCACCGTCTCCTGGATGTACGACAAGCAAGGGCTGCGTTTGGCGCTCGACGGCATCGGCCCCGGCTATGCCTTCGAGATGAACACGCTCCGTTCGCCGCTGGAGGTGTTCATCGGCGACGCGGCAGCAGCCACGGCCGCCGACACCGAGCTGGCGCTGGAAAAATCGCAAGCCAGCCGCGGCCTGCTCACCATCCAGCCGAACGAGGCCGACCTGTACGGCTACAACGACGAGAACGACGACGCCGTGGCGGCCTTCACCCACGGCCGCCCGCCCATGCTCGACTGGCACTACGGCGTCGAGATCGTGCGGCTGACCATGGCGGCCTATCTGTCCGCCGAGCGCCGCCGGACCATCGACCTGACCGATCCTGCCACTGCGCAGGAACTGGAAACCTACGTGCCGTTGATCCAGCAAGGCCGCGGCGCCGAAGTGCTGAGTTGATCAGCCCCCGGCTCCGCCGGGGGATTTGCAGCGCAATCGAGTGTGAGATTACGAAGGCGCGCTTGCGCGCGATTAATCCCCCGGCAGAGCCGGGGGCTGAACTGTCGTTGGTTTTTTCGGTGGCAATCGCTTTCTTACTTGGGCGGCAGCGTGCCGACGAACTCGAGGCTGCGATCGATCCACGTCCGAAGTTGCACGTCGGTGTCGATCCCGTCGGGGTCCACCATGATCCAGCCTTTCATCGGCCGGCCGGTGACGTCGAAGGCGCGCACGAATTCCTGTTCGAGCGCCGCGGTGGCCGCTTCGAGGCCCACGCGTGCGATCAGCGAATTCTGCCACACGCCCACCAGCATGTTGCCGTTGAGCAGAAAGCAGACTCCGCCGAACATTTTTTTCTCGGCAACATCGCTGCGATTGCTGACAACGTGTTGAATCCGCGCCGCCAGTGACTTGCTATAAACCATGGGGCGATCCATCTCTCGTGCCTCGTGGAGATTGTGCCACGGGTGGCGAAGTCCACCCGTGCCGGGCTCGTAACGCCGTTTTGAATGGCCGCGCGAAACGCTGGCTGCACTGGTGGCGTGCGCCACCAGTGGCACATCTCCGCACATCCTGGCACGCATCGATTGAGAATTTCGTTCGCATTTTGTGCCACGGGTGGCGAAGTCCACCCGTGCTTCTCCCAACAACGACTCTGCTTCAACAACCAGCGCTGCTAGCCCGTCTCGCCCAGTTCCATCAGCGGAGGCATCGGGCAATCCAACGCATCGGCGATCACGCGCATGATCTCCGCTTCCTCCACCGTCGCTTTGCCGTCCGCGGCAATGCAAGCGGCGCACGCTTGCAAAATCGGCTTCTTGATTTCGGGCCCTACTCCGGCCAAATAATCGAGCGCCATGTCGAGCGTGCGCAGGTTGCACTTGTCGCGCGGCAACAGCGCGATCGATCCCGGCTTGCCCGGCAATATCCGTACGCTCTCCTCAAACGCCTGGCGGGCGGCCGCGTCGTCGGTCGATCCCCATTGGGCCAGCGTCGACAATAGCGCGGTCATCGCGGGCACCAGCCGGGTCATGGTCCGCGGCTCGGCAGAGCGCGGCGGGCGGTGCGCCAACCGGTCGACCAGTCGCGTCACGATCAGCCGGTGAACGGCATACTCGAACAGGCTGACGCGGTTGTCCGCCTTGATCAAAAACGACACGTCGTCGCCAAACCCCTGCCGCTGCCGCGGCGAAAGGCTCTTGAGCGCCGGTAGCGTCATGGCCACCAGCGGCAACCGCGCCTCCGGCCGAACCTGCCCCACAAAAGCAACGATGTGCAAAGTCTCTGCATTGGCGCGCGGATCCGCCTTGTCGGCCAAATAGGCAAGCTGCGTCCGCCGCACCTCGGCGTCGTCGACGTTGAGCAACAGCGCATACACGACCGCCACGGCGCCCAACGGGTCGCGCACCGTGCTGGCCACCTCCAGCGGCAACTCGTTCACCAGTGCCGAAGCATACGCGACGTGCTCGGCATCCAGTTGCCCCACGTTTTCGACTGCCGCGGTGGGCCGACGCGCAAACGCCGACGCCCCCGCCACGGCCGCCACGTGCACATGTTCCCCGGCACTCAGACGCGCCGCCAATCGCTGTGGATCGACCAGTTCATCGGCCGTGTGCGCCACCGGCGCCGTGCGCGGAAACTGGCCGTCGAATCGCGGATCGACCCGCCGAATGCGCTCCATCAGCGGCGGATGGGTCGCCAACAACTGGACAAACGGCTGGCGCAGCCCATTGCCAAAGTACATGTGGCTGGCCTCTTCGGCGCGCTCGCTGCGAATTCGCGAACCGTCGGCCAGGCCGCCGATTTTCTTCAGCGCGCCGGCAATCCCCTCCGGATAACGCGTGAATTGCACGGCCGCAGCATCGGCCAGGAACTCGCGCTGGCGCGACACGGCGCTCTTGATCAGGTGCCCGAAGAACACGCCCACGTAGCCGATGATGTAGAGCAACAACCCGACCAGCGGCAACGGGTTGCCCCCCTTTTTGTTGCTGCTGAAGTACGACCGGCTGGAGCCGCCCGTGCGCATCAGGATGTAACCGATCATGGCGATCAGCAGGATGCCGTTGAGAACGGCGATCAGCCGAATGTTCAGCCGCATGTCCCCGTTGAGAATGTGGCTGAACTCGTGGGCGATCACGCCTTGCAGCTCGTCGCGCTTGAGCGTCTCGATCGTGCCGCGCGTGACGCCGATCACCGCGTTCTGCGGCGTCGTGCCGGCCGCAAACGCATTGATCGATCGCTCGTTGTCCATCACATAGACCGGCGGCACAGGCGTGCCCGAGGCGATCGCCATTTCTTCCACCACGTTGAGCAGTATGCGTTCGGCCAGGTCGCGCGTGTTGGGGCTCACCTGTCGCCCGCCCAGCGTGCGCGCCACGGTTTCGCCACCGCCGGAGAGCGCCAGCGTTTTGTAAATCGTGCCGGCAGAAATGATGACCAGCGTGCCCGCACTGACGACCAGAAACACCTCCGGCAGCCACAGCGTCGGCGCTGCGCCGCGCTCGCCCCAACCGCCGTAGTAGAACAGCACGCCGGCAATCGCCAGGTAGACCGCCGCGATGATGCACACCACCGCGGCCAGGAAATAGGCGACTAGTTGAAACGTCTTGCGGCGTGCCCGCGCTTGATGCTCGAAAAAGTCCATGGGGCGGCAGGCCGGAGACTGGGGGACGACGACGATCTGCGCCGGCGCCATCACCGCACAGCCGCAATGGTCAGGCGGGGCACTACGGCGCTTGCGCTTAGAACTGTACCTTCACCGCTTCACGCTGGTCGGGGGCGGACACTTCGAACAACTCGGCCGGCGGGAAATCGCCGAAACCGGCCACGATGCTGTTGGGGAAGACCTCGCGGGCCGTGTTGTACTCCATCACGGCGTCGTTGTACGCCTGCCGTGCAAAGGCGATCTTGTTCTCCGTGCTGGTCAGCTCTTCCTGTAAGGCCAGCATGTTCGTGTTGGCCTTCAAGTCCGGATAGTTTTCCATCAAGGCCATGAAGCGCGTCATCACGCCGGTCAACACCCCTTCGGCACTGGCCAGGCCGTGCATGGCCTGCGGATTGCCGGGCTGCGCGGCGGCTTGCTGTCCGGCGCTGGCGGCCGTGTTGCGCGCCTGGATTACCGCTTCCAGCGTTTCGCGCTCGTGCTTCATATAACCCTTGGCCGTCTCGACCAGGTTCGGAATCAGGTCGTAGCGCCGCTTGAGCTGCACGTCGATCTGGGCGAAGGCGTTCTTGAAGCGATTCTTCAAGGCGATCAGCCGGTTGTAGATGCCGATGCCGTACATCAGGATCAACAGCGCCACGACGGCCACGCCGATGCCCAGGATCAACACGCCGCCGGAGATACCGGTGAATTCCATGGAAGTGCCCTCCGCCGAGATATTCACGAAACAACGAACTGGCAGCCCGCACGTGCGCCCCATCTTACGGACTGGGGGCACGTGCGCCTATCAGCGGGGTGCCTGCATGCCGCCGATTTCAAACCGGCGCCAAGATCACCTGCGGCGCAACGAAGACCGTAGGCGGTCCGCCGATGCGATTCTCTCGAAACACGCTCGATGGGCTGAGTGCCGCCACCGTGGTCGTCGCCTTTGGCGGCCTGTTCTTCGGCCGCTAGATGATCGGTCGGCCCGTTGAATAATGCCGTGGTGGCGTGTCTCAATACGCACCAAGTACGCAGCAGAGCCGCCGGTAAGCGGGGGTACGAATGTCTCGTGCGGCCAGCCTTTCTCCCGGATTCGGCGCTGTTGCCCCGTGAGCACTCGATATAATGACAATCGCAGGACACGAGCGGGTTGCTTGCGCCCGCGACTGCCCCAGGCTATTCTCGTTCCGGCGAACCAAATGGGAGGGCGGCGCCATGTTTTCTCACACTTCGCGGAGACGGTTCTTGCAGAGCGCGGCCGCCGTGGGCGCCGCCAGCGGACTTGGCAATCTGGCGTTCCTGTCGCGGCTGGCGCCGGTGTCGGCCGCCGAGGCGTCGCCGGGCGACAACGTCGTGCCCTTGCACCCGGACATCGAGCCGATCGTGCGGTTGCTGGAAGAGACGCCGCGCGAAAAGCTGTTGGAAGTCGTGGCCGCGCGCATCCACCAGGGGCTCAACTATCGCGACCTCGTGGCGGCGCTGCAACTGGCCGGCGTGCGCAACATTCAGCCGCGCCCGCACGTGGGCTTCAAGTTCCACGCCGTGCTCGTCGTCAACTCCGCGCACATCGCCAGCGTGGCCTCGCCCGACGAGCATCGCTGGTTGCCCATCTTCTGGGCGCTCGATCACTTCAAGTCCTCGCAGGCCGACGACGTCCGGCAAGGCGACTGGACCATGCAACGCGTCGACGAAGCGCACGTGCCCGTCGGCGACAAGGCCGCCGCTGCGCTGGTGGCAGCCATGGACAACTGGGACGTGGCCGGCGCCGATACGGCCGCGGCCGGACTGGCGCGCTCCGCCGGCGTCAACGAAGTCTTCGAGCTGATGTTCCGCTACGGCGCGCGCGACTTTCGCGATATCGGCCACAAGGCCATCTACGTCTCCAACAGTTTGCGGACGCTCGAGCTGATCGGCCATCAGCACGCCGAGCCCGTGCTCCGTTCGCTGGCTTACGCATTGTTAGCGCACGAGGGAGACAACCCCAGCCAGCGCAGCGACGCGGCCGATCTGCCGTGGCGCGAAAACCTGGAGCGCTCCCAGAAACTGCGGCCCGACTGGACCGCCGGCAACGTCGATCGCGGCGCCACGCTGGAAATGCTCGCCACGCTGCGGCAAGCCGACCAACAAGAGGCGTGCGAGCAAGTGGTCGAAATCATCAACCGCGGCGTTCATCCCCAAGCACTGTGGGACGCGATGTTGCTCGGCGCCGGTGAGTTGCTGGTCCGGCAGCCCGGCATCGTTGCCCTGCACGCCGTGACTACCACCAACGCCCTGCGCTACGCCTGGAACACCAGCGGCAGTGACGACACGCGGCGCATGCTGCTGTTGCAGAACGCGGCCTTCCTGCCGATGTTCCGCCAGGCGATGGTCGGCCGCGGCGGCAAGCTGCAGGACGTCGACCTGACGCAGTTGCAGCCCGTCTCGCTGGCCAGCGGCGATCGTCCGGCAGTGGAAGAGATTTTTGCCGACGTCAGCAGCAACAAGATGGATGCCGCCGGCAAGATATTGTCGTACCTGGCCGAGCATCCCGATCCGAAGGAGTTGGTCGACGCCGCGCGGCTGTTGATCTTCCTGAAAGGTAGCAACGCGCACGACTACAAGTTCAGCTCGGCCGTGCTGGAAGATCACACGAACGTCTCGCCCGAGTGGCGCGCCCGATTCCTGGCCTCCAGCGTGTTCAACCTGCGTGGCTCCAGCGGGCGAGACAACGCGCTGGTCGAGCGCACGCGCGCGGCGCTGGCATAGCGTTTTCGGGTGGCTCAACGGAGTTACGGCGCGAGAGGCGGCTCGCGTCGTTGCCCCCGTCGGCGCACGGCGATAGGATGGGATGCGCGATCTTTTACCTTCACGCGCCTGACGGAGTGTCCACGATGAGAACCCATTGGCTCGTGGCCGGCGCGCTGGTGCTATTGCTGTTGCCGGCAAGCCGCAGCGCGGCGCAATCGCCGGTAACCGTCGAGGCCGTACGCGGCGAGCCGTTTGGCGTGGGTCGCTTGACGCTCGCCTCGGGCGGAGACTTCCGCATCAACGTGCCGCGAGCCAACGGCGTTCC
>JBGSYQ010000419.1:0-2608 GCA_041750795.1 Pirellulales bacterium
CGCCCAGGTGGTGACGGCGCCCGTGCTGGCCATCGATCTTCCCAGCGGCTTGGACTGCGACTCGGGCCGTGCGGCGCAGCACACGGTCGTCGCCACGCACACCTGCACGTTCGTGGCGGCCAAGCCCGGGTTTGCCGCCGCCGATGCCGCGCGCTACCTGGGCACGGTACACGTGCTCGACATTGGCGCTCCGCGCAAGCTGGTGGAAGAGACGTTGTCGCCCGCATAACGCCACCCCGCAGGCGCCGGCGGCCGACAGCACGCAGTTATTCTGCCGGCGGCGGCTCGTACTCGAAGTCTTTCCACTTCATGGGGCGGCGGAACGGCTGGATGCGCAGCGTCACTTCGCCGTTCTGGAAGATCCGCACGGTGCCGTTCGACTCGCTGACGGCCACGGCCACGGCTTTGGTCTTGCGGCTGATGGCGGCTGCCGCCCAGTGCCGCGCGCCGAGCCCTTTGGAGAGCGTGATGTTGTCGGCCGGTGCGTCGATGTAGCGGGCCGACGCTTCCACGACGCCGTCGCCCGAGACGATGATCGCCCCGTCGAGCTGCGCGATCTCCTTGATCCCCTCTCGCACGCGGGGATCGTCGAGATCGCGTTCCTTGCGGTTGTATCCGCGCACCGGATCGAAGCCGGCCGGATGGCTGCTGGCCATCACTTTCTTCGAGTCGCCCACGACGAACAGGGCGCCCACCGGCTTGCCTTCCCGCCCTTCGCGCCCGATCTCGACGGCCATGTCGACCACCATCTTCAGCGTGTCGAGCGGTACGCTGGTTTCGAGCTGCCGCAGATCGCGCGCGGTCAATTGCCCGAGGTGCTCGCCAAGATGGACCAGGCTGAGCGAATCGATCGAGCCGGGCTCGAAGGCGCTATACAAAGCGACGACCTGGGCGCCTGCGGCCAGGATGTCGTCGGCCACGCTTTCGAGCAGCGCTTGCGTGAGCTTCTCGTGAATCGGCGCTTCCGGCATCTTGAGCAGCACGGTCGGCAGGTTTGCGTCGCTGGCGCCGTCGATCTGCGAGGCGAAATCGGCCGCGATGACGATCTTTTCTTCGCCGGCCAGCGACTTCAGCCGCTCCCAATCGGTGGGACCGTCCAGCAGCATCAGCAACGCATCGGCGTCAACGGCCGCAGAAAGTTGCGCGGCCGCCGCAAAGATCGTCTTGAGTTGATCGTTGAACCGGTACGTTTTCACACACGTATCCCGACACTGGGCGCCGACGATTCAGGCGGCCGAACGAACGCCATGCCGCCAAGGGGAGAGTTCCCAATCGTACGGGTTTTTCCGCACGATGGCAACGGCAAGCCAGCGCTGCGCCGCCGGTGCGTCGAAGGGCAAGCGACCGCCGTACGCGCTGCAAGGCGTGGAGCGTCGAATCGTGGTCGGCTATTGAACCGCGCCGTCCGTGCGACGCGCTTCGCTGGCCGAGCTATCGCCGCCCGAGGTTTCCACGATGGCCGGCTGCGGTGACGGCTTGTCGGCCGGCTTGAACAGCCGGTTGTCGTAGAGGGCCAGTGCGTGCAGGCCGTGCCCCAAAGGCCCGATTTCCCAGATGCGCTTGGGATGAGATTCCAGCAGCGTTGCCAGGTAGTCGACCGCTTTGATCATGCGCGGATCGGTCAACTCCGACTGGGGCAAGGAGAACGTAATCCACTCCAGGATGTGACCGCTCGTCTTCAGCCGGCGGTCGATATCCGGATTGCTTCCCTTGCGGACGAACCATTCGGTGCTGAAGCTGCCGTCGGGGTTTTGCAGGCTGAAGGTATAGCGGTGGTAGTCGTTGATGAAGGTCTGGGCGCGGCTGAATTCGCCCACGATCGGCTTGCCTCGCTGCAAACGCTTGTTGACGGCATAGCTGAAACCCATCAGCCGGTGCGTTCCGCCGCAAGCGGCGCCGCGAATGGGCTGCGCCAACTCTTCGCGGACCAGTCGCTGAATCGTCCAGTCCTGCCCGTCCTTGCTCTTCCAAGTGTCGTCCGAATCGAGGTAGTGCATCAGCGAGATGAGCTTGAACGTCAACTCCTCGCCGGCAAAGCAGTTTTCTTTTTCATATTGGATCAGGTCTTGCAGCGTGAAGTTCTTGCCGCTGACGTACATGGGGTAGTCGCCCTTGACGTGCGACTGCGCCAGGATGGCAAGAAACTGGCCGTGGTGTCCCTGCACGCCGACGCCGCGGCGCGCTTCGATCTTGTCGCCGTTGACGAACAGCATGCGGTCGCCGGCGCACGGAAAGTTGAAGCACAGGTGGCCGATGGCGTTGACCTTCTCGCTGCCGGGACCGTCTTTATGGATCTGCGTGTCGACCCCGTAGGCGATGATGGCGTGCATCACTTCCCAGGCGTTGTTGTCCCGCGCGTTCTGGTGACGCGGAAAGTACATCGCCAGCACGCGCCGCACCTTGTCGCGAAGCGCCAGCAATTCCGGCGTGAGTTGAGTCGCCGCCGAACTGGAGGGCGCCTCCGTGGCGTCGACGCCATTGGTGTCCGCCTTGGCCGCAGGCCCTGCTGCCGGTTGGATCGTGGCCACGCGCAACGGAGCGGGCGCCGGCGGACCGGGTTGCGGCTCGCCCGGCGACGTATCGCCCGAATCGGGAGCAAGCAGCTCCA
>JBGSYQ010000420.1:0-13217 GCA_041750795.1 Pirellulales bacterium
GCACGGGCGAGACGGCGTGCTCGGCCGCGCCGACGAGTTCGTCGAAACCGCGCCGGAGTTTGCCGTGCTGGCGCGCCGCCTGCTGGGAAAAACCTGGATCGTGGAGTCCTTGCCCCACGCCCTGGCACTGGCCGAATCGACCGGTCGCGGCTTTCATTTCGTGACCCGCGCCGGCGAACTGGTCTCGGCCGACGGCACGTTGTTCCTCGGCCCGCGACACGCTTCGACCGGATTAATCTCGCGACGCGCCGAATTGCGCGTGCTGCGGCAGCAAATCGCCGAGACGGCCGCGCACATCGAAAAGCGGCAAACGACCGTCATCGAGCTCGAAGCGCAGATCGCGGCCGGCGACGCCCGGTTGCTCGTGCTCGGCGAAGAGCACAAGCAACTCAGCGACCAGTTGCACCAGCAGCGGCTGCAAACCGGAGCGGCCGAGGAACGTCTGGCGCAAATCGACAAGCAGCATCAATCGGTCGACGCAGACGTGACGGCCGCCGAACTGGAACACGAGCGCGCCAGCGTGGCCCTGGCCGAAGCACGTGCCCGGCTGGTCGAGGTGGACGGCCTGCTGGCGGACCTGGAGGCACGCGTCGCCGACGGCTCCGCGCGGGTTGCCCAATTGGAGCAAACGCGCCAGCGCTTGAGTCGCGAAGCGGGCGCCGCCAAGATCGAAGTGGTCAAGAGCGAGCAGCAGTTGGCCCATTTGCGCGCGCAGCAGGGCCAATTGGAACGCGATCAGCAGGAACGCGGCAAGGCACTGTCCGACGGTCGCTCGCACCTCGAAACGGCGCTTCAGCGGCGGCAGCTCGCCGAGCGCGAAGTCCTGGCCGCCGAGTCGGAGTTGGCGCTGCTCTACCTGCGCAAGGAATCGTTTGCCGCCGAGGCCCATCGCCAGCAGCACGAGCGCGACCAGTGGCGCAGCGAGAAGGGCGAGCTGACGCAAGAATCGCAGCGGCTACGCGGCAAGATGCGCAAGCTCGAAAGCCGCCTGCACGCCAAAGACCTTGTCGCTGGCGAAGTGCGCCACGAACGAACCACGCTGGCCGATCGATTGCGCGAGGACTACGGCATCGAGCTGGCGCAATTGGAACACGAGCCCTCGTCCGAGGCGGAATTGCGCGAACGCGAGACCGTGGAGCAGGAGATCGCCGACCTGCGCGGCAAGCTCAACAGCATCGGCGGCGTCAACCTCGACGCCCTGGCCGAGCTCGAGGAGCTCGAAGCGCGCTTCACCAGCCTCTCCACGCAGCACCAGGACCTGTCGAGCGCCAAAGCATCGCTAGTGACGATCATCGGCCGGATCAACGCCGACAGCCGGCGCCTGTTCGCCGATACGCTGGAAGTGGTGCGCGGACATTTCCAATCGCTGTTTCGCAAGCTGTTCGGCGGCGGCCAGGCCGACATCGTGCTGGAGGAAGGCGTCGACATTCTCGACAGCGGCATCGAGATCGTCGCGCGCCCGCCCGGCAAGGAACCGCGCAGCATCTCGCTGTTGAGCGGCGGCGAAAAGACGCTCACCTGCGTGGCCTTGCTGTTGTCGATCTTTCGCAGCCGCCCCAGCCCGTTCTGCGTGCTGGACGAAGTGGACGCCGCGCTCGACGAGGCCAACATCGAGCGGTTTATCGGCGTCCTGCAGGAGTTTCTTGCCTGGACGCAATTCATCGTCGTCACGCACTCGAAAAAGACGATGACCGCCGCCAGCACGCTGTACGGCATCACGATGCAAGAATCGGGCGTGTCGAAGCGCGTCAGCGTGCGGTTTGAGGACGTCAGCGAGACGGGCGAGATCCTCAACGTCCGCGAGGAGGGTGACGCTGCCAGCGGCGAGACGGCCGCTGCGTAATCGCGTGCCGTTCAGCCCCGGGCTCTGCCCTCGTTGTTACACACAAGTCGATTTACCGAGTCAGCCGCGCAAGCGGCGGTATAGTGTAGCCGTGGCCGTCAGACCAGGGTATGCGCGAAGGCTTCGGACAATCGAGCCGCGTAGCGGCGGAAGAATGTCGCCGCTTCGCGGCTTCGAAATCCATTCATCGCCTATCAAGTCCACGGGCTCGCGCCCGCGGCTAAATGCTGTCGCCGCTTGCGCGGCTGATTGGCCACGTCAATGACTTGTGTGTAACAACGAGGGCTCTGCCCGGGGATTCTGCGGAAGCTGCCAGAGACCTTGGAGTCATCACGCCGCTCACGACTAGCAAATGCGTTGCCCGCGCGGGCCCATCGTGAGCCCACCGCCAATGCAGAGGCGATCCCCCGGCAGAGCCGGGGGCTGAACACGCCGTAACAACAGATTCGTCAAAACTGAAACGGCGTCGGCGTGAAGCCGATGATCACGAACGCCAGCGTCAGCCAGCCGAGAATGATGCGCGGCGTGCCCAGCGGCACGTTGTCGTCGGCCGTGGGCGGATGGTTGGGGCCGATCAGCATGATCAGCGCCAGCATCAGCACCCATTGATAGTTTTGCGTCCACAGCATGCCCAGCACCGCCGCGACCAAAAGCGTGGACGTCACCACGTGCGCCCGCTTGCGCAACAAGGCGTAGATCACGTGCCCGCCGTCGAGCTGGCTGACGGGCATCAGGTTGAGCGCCGTGATGAACATGCCCACCCAGCCCGCGTAGGCCAGCGGTCCGAAGTCGATCGTCTTGCCGGCTGGCAATGGGCCGAAAACACCGTACGCGATCCATTTGAAGAGCAACGGCTGGCCGAGCACCAGACCTGCGCCATCGCCCGGCCGGGCCAGGGGAACGATTTCCGACTGCTGCAGGCCGATCACGCAAAAGATCAGCGCAGGCACCAGCCCGGCTAATGGACCGGTGATGCCGATATCGAACAGCTCCTTGCGATTCCACGATCCGCCGCGCATGCCGATCACGGCGCCCATGGTTCCCAGGGGCGGTGAGGGGATGGGAATGAAGTACGGCAGGCTGGCCGGCACGTGATAGCGCTTGGCCTGCAGGTAATGTCCAAACTCGTGGCACAGCAGGGTCAGCAACAGGGGTGCCGAATAGAGAATGGCGTTGCCGAACATCTGGTTACCCACGTTGGACGTCGTATAACACGTCGCCAGGAACAGGATCAGCGGCAACAGCGGTATCCGGCGGCCTCGGGGGCGCTGGTCGGCAAACTCAGCGCGCAAGGGCTCTTCCGGCCCCAGGACTTCAATCGGGCCCCGATAGGGCTCGGCGCGGCCGGCGGTCTCGTCGTGCGGATAGCTCATGCGGTCTCGGCCTGGTGCTGTGGGATGCGTCGGGCGTAGGGGAATTCTAGTCCCGCCATGCGTCAAAGGCGAAGGGGTATCCGTCGTACACTCAGAAGGCTGCTCTGTGCGAGGCCGCTCAGGGTGGCTGGCGGCCGAGTGAACTGACCGAAACTACCTGCAGCAGGTCACAGCGGGGCTGTTGGGATCGTGCCGCTTTCGTCGCCACGACTCCTTGCCCATCGGACCCAAAATCATTAAGCTTTCCGTCTTTATCCCCCGCAGGCTGGTGGCCGGCTGGGTGGGGAGTCGGAACCTGCTGGGATGTCGGAACCTGCTGGGATGATGGTGTTTTGGCGTCGGCAGCTTCTGGCGGAGCATTCTTACAGCCGACCGGCCGCGTCGCGTTGGCTCGCGTCACAGCATTGTGTTGGCATGGGCACCCGCGTCGCGTGGGCATGGGCCGCGGCATCGCATTGCCACTGGCGATAATGGGGTGCCGCGAAAGCAGACAGTTGGCATATACTCTCGTACTCTTGCACAAACACGGACGCTCAACGGGGTAGGATCGCCGATTCTGCTCCGGGAAATTCAAGTGATTCACGACTGGATAACAAGGCAAAGTAATCAGGGGAAGGTTTTAGCATGATGGAAATCAGCGGATGGCGGGCCGGGCGGCGCCGCTTGCAAACTGCGGTAACGACGTTGGCAGCGCTGGCGGTGGCACTTACGACCATGGCGCTCGACGCCACGACGGCGATCGCCCAGGACGCCCAGCAGGCGGCCGACGCCGCCGTGAGCAGCGACGTGAGCTCGAATTGGCATTTCTATCTCATCTGGGGCGTCGCGCTGGTGGGCTCGATCGCCGCGCTGGCGCAAGCGTACTCGTTTTACAAGCAGATGATGGCCGCCGACGCCGGTTCGCCGAAGATGATCGAAATCGCCGGCTACGTCCGCGAAGGCGCCAACGCCTATCTGCGACAGCAGTACAAGATCGTCGCGATTTTCTTCGTCGTCATCTTCGCGCTGTTGGCCGTGGCGGCCTTCGTGCTCAACGTGCAAAGCGAGTGGGTGCCATTCGCCTTCATCACCGGTGGATTTTTCTCGGGCCTGGCCGGCTGGTTCGGCATGAAAACCGCCACCTGGGCCAGCAGCCGCACGGCGGCCGGCGCGCAAAAATCGCTCAACCAGGGGCTGCAAGTCGCCTTCCGCTCGGGCGCCGTGATGGGTCTGACCGTCGTCGGCCTGGGGCTGTTGGATATCGCGCTATGGTTTGCCATCCTGAACTGGCTCGTGCCGGCGCTGGGTTATGCCCCGTTGTCGCTCGAGGAAATCACGGTCACCATGCTGTGCTTCGGCATGGGCGCCAGCAGCCAGGCGCTGTTTGCACGCGTCGGCGGCGGCATCTTCACCAAGGCGGCCGACGTCGGCGCCGACCTGGTGGGCAAGGTGGAGCACAGCATTCCGGAGGACGATGCCCGCAACCCCGCCACCATCGCCGACAACGTGGGGGACAACGTGGGGGACGTGGCCGGCATGGGCGCCGACTTGTACGAGTCGTACTGTGGCTCGATCCTGGCCACCGCGGCGCTGGGCGTCTCGGCGTTCTCCAGCGGCGCGATCCTCAAGGATCTGTACGCCCGCACCGAGAACACCGCGGCGATCACCGAAGCCACGATCGTCTATTATCAGCTCAGCGCCCTGTTCCTGCCGATGGCGATTGCCGCGGCGGGCATCTTCCTGTCGATCGCCGGCATCTACATGGTGCGCACCGAGGAAGACGCTTCGCAGAAAACGCTGCTCAAGGCGCTGGCCCGCGGCATCAACGCGTCGAGCCTGATGGTGATCGTGGCCGCGTACATTCTCACCTATTGGCTGCTGCCCGACTTCATGGGCGTGGCTTCGAGCATCGTGGTGGGCCTGGCCGCCGGCTGGCTCATCGGCAAGTGGACCGAATATTCCACCAGCGACGAATACAATCCGACCAAGCGGCTGGCCGATCAGGCCTTGACCGGTCCGGCCACGGTGATCATCGGCGGCGTGGCCGAGGGAATGCTCAGCACCTGGGTGCCCGTCATCGTCGTTTGCGTCGCCACGCTGATGGCGTTCGGCTTCGCGGCCGATTGGCGGTATGACGACATGCAGTACTTTGCTTTGGGCCTGTACGGCGTGGGAATCGCCGCGGTGGGCATGCTCAGCACGCTGGGTATCACGCTAGCCACCGACGCGTACGGACCGATCGCCGACAACGCCGGCGGCAACGCCCAAATGTCCGGCCTGGACCCGATCGTCCGCGAGCGCACCGACGCGCTGGACAGCTTGGGCAACACCACGGCCGCCACCGGCAAGGGTTTTGCCATCGGCTCGGCGGCACTGACGGCGCTGGCGCTGTTGGCCGCGTACGTGGAAGAGGTGCGCATCGGTTTCGACCGCTGGGCCGACAACGTGATCGCCGCCGATGCCGAGCCCGGCTTCTACAAGGTCAGCAATCAGTTCCTGGTGCAAG
Organism: Pirellulales bacterium; assembly: GCA_041750795.1. GTDB lineage: Bacteria > Planctomycetota > Planctomycetia > Pirellulales > PALSA-1355 > JTS-RE94. The sequence goes on from JBGSYQ010000420.1 coordinate 5,702, forward strand.
TTAAGAGTGAGGACGTTCACGTTCCTTATCTGATACTGCCGACCGAGAGGCGCACCATACCCGGCTGGAGCGACGAGGAGTATCAGGGCTTCCGCCAGGGTCCGGTCAAAGTGCCTGACTCGATGTTCGCCGAGGACACGGTCGATGACGAGCCCGGCCTGGTGATCGCCGACAACCGGCGGCCGCTGGTATCGGTGGCCAAGGCGACGCTGCCCGACTTCACGCGTTATTACGACGCGTCGTTGATGAATCCCAAGGTGCTGGTGGGCGTGTTCCTGGGCGCCATGAGCACGTTCCTGTTCTGTGCCATGACGATGAAGGCCGTCGGCCGCGCCGCCAAGGGCATGGTCGAGGAAGTCCGCCGGCAGTTCCGCGAGAAGCCGGGCATCATGAACCACACCGAAAAGCCCGACTACGCGGCCCCGGTGGCCATCAGCACCCGCGCCGCGCAGCGCGAAATGATCCTGCCGTCGCTGCTGGCTTTGACCACGCCGGTGGCGACCGGCCTGATACTGGGCGTGGGCGGCGTGATGGGGCTGCTGGTCGGCGCGCTGACCACCGGCTTCTGCGTGGCGGTCTTCATGGCCAACGCCGGCGGTGCGTGGGACAACGCCAAGAAGTATATCGAAGCCGGCGCTCACGGCGGCAAAGGCACCGACGCCCACAAGGCCGCGGTGGTCGGCGACACGGTGGGCGATCCGTTCAAGGACACCAGCGGTCCGAGCTTGAACATTCTGATCAAGCTGATGAGCATGGTGTCGGTGGTCGTGGCCGGCTTGACCGTCCGCTACAGCCTGATGGCGCTGGGTATTTTCTAATAGCCCTGAAGCGCTGAATGACGTTAACTCACCGGGCGGCGAGAGACCAACCGTTCTCTCGCCGCCCGTTCTGTTGTTCAACCGCTCGGCGGGTTACCTTATAGTGGTGCTGTCGTTCGTCATGCACTAGTGCAGGTGACGTCTGTGAACTCGATGCCGTTGTTGATCGTCGTGCTGGCGTGCCTGGCCATCGCCTATCGCTTCTACAGCGCGTTTCTGGCCGCCAAGGTGGCCGTGCTCGACGACGAGCGGATTACGCCCGCCCACCGCTTCAACGACGGCCAGAACTATCATCCCACGCACAAGTGGGTGCTGTTCGGACACCACTTCGCCGCCATCTCCGGGGCCGGACCATTGATCGGGCCCGTGCTCGCCATTCAGTTCGGATACATGCCCGGGCTGGTCTGGATCGTGGTGGGCGTGTGCCTGGCCGGCGCGGTGCAAGACATGCTGGTGCTGGCCGCCAGCGTGCGCCACAACGGCCGCTCGCTGGCCGAGATCGCACGCGCCGAAATCGGCTCGCTGGCCGGTGGCACCGCCTCGGTGGCCATTCTGTTCATCGTCATCATTGCGCTGGCGGGCCTGGGCGTGGTGGTGGTCAAAGCGCTGGGCGGCGAAGAGATCAAGCTGGCCGCCGGCACGCAGTTCGAACCGCCCCAGAGCGGCGACGTCGTGCTGTCCTCCAACGCCACGCACGATCGCGCCACGCTGCCCGAAGGCACGCGCATCACGTATGCCAACGGCTCGTCGATGACGCGTGGCGAGTCGTTTACGATCGCGCGGCCGCGCAGCGACGAGCCCCCCTCGGGCGGAGATTCGCCGCTGCGTCCCAATGCCGGCGGCGTCATCACCTTGCCCGAAGGAGTCACGCAGGCGGTGCCCGGTAGCTCGTGGGGCACCTTTACGATTGCCTGCACCGTGCCCATCGCGCTGTTGATCGGGCTGTATATGTACAAGATTCGCAAGGGACGCGTGGTCGAGGCCTCGGCCATCGGCGCCGCGCTGGTATTGGCCGCCACGGTCGCCGGCGCTTGGATTCCGGGCTCGATGCTGGAGCCGTATTTCCAGTTGTCGCGCGATCAGACGATCCTGGCCATTTGCGCTTATGGATTTATCGCTTCGGTGTTGCCGGTGTGGATCCTGCTTTGCCCGCGGGATTACTTGTCGAGCTTTTTGAAGATCGGCACCGTAGCCTTGCTGGTCGGCGCGGTGCTGGTGGCCAATCCGAAGCTCGAAGCGCCGGCAGTGAACCACTATTTTGCCGGCGGTGGCGGACCGTATTTCGAGGGCGCGCTGTTTCCCTTTTGCTTTATCTGCATCATGTGCGGCGCCATTTCCGGATTTCATGCGCTGGTCAGTTCGGGCACCACGCCCAAGATGATCGGCAAGGAAAGCGACATCCGCCCCATCGGCTACGGCGCCATGCTGATCGAGGGCCTGGTGGGCGTCATGGCCCTGATTGCCGCCGCCTCGCTGCCGCCCGGCGACTACTGGGCCATCAATATCGATCTGTCACGCGTTTCGAACTATTCCGAACGCCTGGTGGACATGGGGGCCGACATCGACAACCTGGCCGTCATCGAACAAGAGGTTGGCGGCGAGAGCCTGCGCGGGCGGACCGGCGGCGCGGTGACGTTGGCGGTGGGTATGGCGCAGATCTTTCGCGATGCGATGCACCGCTTGGCCGGCGGCGCCGTCGAGCTGACGGGCGTCATCAAGTACTGGTATCACTTTGCCATCATGTTCGAGGCGCTGTTCATCCTCACCACCATCGACACCGGCACGCGTATCGCGCGGTTCCTGCTGCAAGAGGCGCTGGGCAAGGTCTATCCCGCCTTCGATCGCACCGATTGGCTGCCCGGCGCGGTGCTGTCGACGGCCGTCGTCACGGTCGCCTGGGGCGGCTTGATCTGGACCGGCTCGATCGAGACCATCTGGCCAATGTTCGGCATCGCCAACCAGATGCTGGCGGTGATCGCCTTGGCGGTGGTGACCACGGTGATGATCAACAACGGCCGCGGCCGCTACGCTCCGCTAACCATCCTGCCGATGTGCTTCGTCATTTCCACGACCCTGACGGCCGGCTATCAAATGATCACCGGCCCCTTCGCCCGCATGATTCGCGACGGCTGGGAGTTGGGCGGCCTGAACCACCGCCTGGTCCAAGGCGTGCTGAACGCCGGCTTCACCGTATTCGTGATCGGCTCGGTGATCGTCATTCTGGCCCAAGCCATTGCCCGCTGGACGGCCTACCGGGCGAACGGCCAGCACGAGAAGACGCACCGTTAGCCGTTGAAATGCTCAGCGGCCGGTCTCGCTGGGAGTTTCAACCATTGTTGCCCCCTAGCCAAACGCTACTCCGCCAGCTTATGCCCCGAAAGCGTTACCGTCCGCATCGAGAAGCCGTCGCCGCTGGCGGTGCGGACGGTATGTTCCGCCGGCAAGTCGAAGGCTCCGACTCGCTGCCAGCGGTCCTGCACCGTTTCGGTCCGTAGCAGCTTGCCCGTTGGCTCGTCCCAATACTGCACGACGTACGAACGCGGCAGGAACTTGCCCTCGGCGTTCTTTTCGTTGTCGAGCAGGGTGATGGTCATGTTCTGCCCGGCGATCATGCGGTTGACGCTGGTGATTTGCTGGTCCTTCACGCGATAGCTGGTGGCCATGTGCCCGCCTTCGAACTCCAGCAGCGGGCCCAGCGGGTGGTCGGGATGATCGTCGGCAAAGCGCAGCACCGGTTTGGGCCGCTCGGCCGACGGCGTCTGGCTGGCGGCGCGGTGCATCGTGAGCGATTCGAGTTGCTCCTGCAACCACTCAGGCACGGGATCCTCGCCCAGGTCGATGTTTACGCTGCCGTCGGCCGCCACGGTGACGGTGCCTTCGAAGGGCCGATCGTCCAACTCGGCCGCCAGCCTGGCCGTGAAGCCCGGAAAATCGTGCCACGCGGCCCGCTGGGCCAAGGCGTCCTCGAACAGCTTGACGGCCTCGGCATCGGCGTCCTCGCGCTTCAGCGGCCAGGGAAATGCGATCGTGGCAAACTCGCGCACCTCCTGATAGCTGTCGCCCCGATGCTCGCCGGGCGTCTTGTCCAGATAGTCGACATACACGCTCCACACGCCCGGCGCCGGCGGCGCAAAACGCGCTCGGCCGTCGCTGTCCGCCTCGATTTCTTCGCTGACCAGGTCGGCATCGACCGTGGTGAACTTGGCCTGCGGCACGGGCTTGCCCTGGCGCAGCGCGGTGAGCAGCACGGCCTCGTCCTCGAACGTGGCGATGATTTCCAACGGCGCGCCCTTGGCGTGCAACCGATTCAACTCGTCGGCCTTGCCGGCCACGGCCTTGGAGTAATGCCGCAAGAGAAACTTCGGCAGACCCGGCCGCTCCAACACGCCATAGTCCAACTGGCCGACGACCATCAACGTGCCCTCGACCGGCACGTGGCCGCGCAGGCGGTCGGCCAGCCGCTTCATTTCCAACGGTCGAAACTCGCCGGGCCTGGTTTGCAGAAAGTATTGGCCGCCGGCCATCTTCTCGATGTAGCGCGGATCGCCGGCCGACGCGTACTCGCTGAAATAGACCTCCGCCGACCGGCCCCCTTCGGCCGGCGGCAAGATGCGCACGAACATGAAGTGCGCCTGTGCCGCACTTGCTAGGCACACCACGCACGCGATCATCGGTAGCGCCATTCGATGCAACATCGCCATATCTCCTTGCCAGTAACTCCTCCGCCCTACTCTACCCCGCCGGCCGTCGCGTGTCATCGTCGTACCGGCAATTGATAGCGAAAGAACTCTTGCTCCTTGATCCACCCCTGCGATTCGTACAGACCCTGCGCCGTGAGGTTCGTCTTGGCCGTGGCCAGCTCCAGCCGGATAGCGCCGCTGGCCAGGGCATGATCGTGCGCCGCGGTCAGCAATGCACGACCTGCGCCCGAGCGGCGTGCCTGCGGATCGACAAACAGATCGTTGAGGATCCAGATCGGGGCCGTGCTCACCGAGGAAAAGCAAGGATAAAGCTGCGTAAAGCCAACCATCGCGTCGTCCCCGTCGATGGCGACCAGAATGTGCGATTCGCCCGCCGCCAACCGTTCGCGAATGAAATCGCGCGCTCGAGAAACGTCGGACGCCTGGCCGTAGAAAACGCGGTATGCGTCGAACAATCGCGAGATAGCCTCCAGCCGCTTGAGCGTGCCCACTTCGATTCGCATCGTAACCGATCTCCCGTTCGTTGGCGCCGCAGCAAAGTGTCGGCCTCGTGTCGTCGCGCGGACGCTTCACTTGTCAATCGTTCTGTTCGGCCCGCTCCAGCACCAGTCGCCGCAGTCCAAACGAAATTGAACGCACGGTCGAGTCGTCGTCAACCAGTCGCTGCAAGTCATCGCGCAACCGATCCAACTCCTCGACAGCGTAACGTTGGCAAACGAACGGCCGATCGCGCCAAGTCGCCAGGTTGGGCAGGAACATCTCAGCCGCGGCCCGCTGCGAAACTTCGACCGGCACGACACGGCTTGATTGCTTCCGCACCGTTTCCCAGGCCGCAACTCGATCCAGATCGAGCCCCACGTACAGCTTCTGTTCCGCGTCGGCCAACATCGCTTCCACGATCGCCAGATACTGGGCGAACGCCGGCTGCGTGGTGTGAATCCAGTCGTTCTCTTCGATGCACAGAAGGCCGCCTGGCCGCAATCGCTCACCCCAACGCTCGATGGCCGCCAGCGGTTCGGCCAGATGCGCCAACAGATAACGGCAATAAATCACATCGAATGGTCCGCTTGGCAGCGACTGCGCGACGTCGGCAACCGCATAGCTCACGCGTTCTGCCGGCAAGCGCTCGGCCATGGCCACGAATTGCGGCGAGCTGTCGATTCCCAGCACCCTGGCTGTGGGAAACACTTCCGCCAACATCCGTGAGGTGTAACCTGGCCCGCAACCCAAGTCAGCGATCGCGAGTGGCGCGGCGACCGAAAGCGACTGCAGGAACGCGCGCGACGAGGGCTCGAACGCTGTGGCCAGCCGCCGCAGACGCTCCGCTGCCAGGTCGCTGTCGCCGAACTGGTAGGTCGATACCTGTTGGGCGGAATGACTCTTCATGCAAACTTATCTCGGGCGTTACGACGTCACGTGCCGCGATACGCTTCGATGATGGCGCTGTTGTCCGCGTCGCCAAAACCGGCGGCCTCGGCGCGCTCCAGGAGCTCGCGGTGCAGGTACGACAGCGGCAACGTGGCGCCGGTTCGCCTGCCTGCTTCCAGAATCAAGCGCACGTCCTTCAAATGCTGTGACAACCGAGCTTGCGGCGCAAAATCGCGCGCCAGCATTTTCGGCCCCTTGGTGTCCATCACTTTGGAGTACGCGGCCGAAGCTCGCAGCAGCTCCAGCGCTCGCCGCGGATCGAGCCCGAGCGACTCGGCCAGCGAGAGCCCCTCGGCCAGTACGGCCCGGTTGAGTCCCAGCACCAGGTTCACCACCAGCTTCATCCGCGATCCGGCGCCCCAGGGGCCGACGTGAAACGCATCGGCCGCGAAGGTGGCCAGCACGGCACTGGCCGCGGTGAACGCCGCCTCGTCGCCACCGACCATCACCAGCACGTCCCCGTGCAGCACTTGCGCGCTCGATCCGGCCACGGTGGCGTCCAGATAGCGCACGCCGCGCTCGGCCAGTTGCGCGCCCAGCGTCTCGGCCGCTTGCGGATCACCCGTGGTGGTATCGATCACGAGCGTGCCGGGTCGCAGGCTGGACGCGGCGTCGGCCATCACCTGTGCCACGACGTCCGAGTTGGGCAAACTGAGCAGAATCGTGTCGCATTGCGCGAAAACGTCCGGCGCTTGTGCGACCGCGGCGCCGCCGGCAGTCACCAGCGCTTGCCTGCGAGCAGCGTCGAGATCGTATCCCACCACGGCATAGCCGGCCCGCAGCAGCCGCTCGGCGATCGCCGTGCCGAGCAGTCCCAAACCTATCATGCCCATCGTGCGCATGGTCAATCCTCCACCGGCCGCCGCGTCGTGTCGGGAGCAAAGCAGATCACCACCATGCCCACGGCGTAGATCATGCCCGTAAACGTGCCAACACGAGCATAGTCGCCGCCGAACAATTGCATCAAGCCGCCGGCGCCCAGCACGCTTGCCGCGGCCAGGATGCGTCCCGAGTTGAACGTGACGCCGGTGCCGGTCGAGCGCACGCGCGTCGGGAACAACTCGGGAAGATACAACGGCAGCCAGCCAAAATAGGTCACGCCCACGAAGCCCAACAAGAACGTGAACAGCGTAAACTGCGGGCTCAACGGATCGAGCACGTTGAAGATGTACGAGCTGATCGCCAGCGACAACAGGCTGATGAGAAAATACGTCACGCGTCGACCCAACAGGCTGGCAATCCAGCCGCCCAGCAAGCTGCCCACGATCGCGCCGCCGGAGCGCGTGATTTGCGTTTGCGCGGCTTTACGGCGTGGATCGCCGGTGGTTGGCGAAGCGACCGACGCGTCTTTGGGTATCTCGCTCAGGCTCGGATCTCTGCCTGCCGGTTCATGCTCCGCGCTGGCCCGTTGATTGGCGACCTGGTCGGCCCAGGGGATCAGCCAGTTGGCGTTGGCCGACGTGCCGATCACGGGGATTGCGCCCAGGCAGATGCCAATGATCGTGCGGCTCAACAGCGGCGGGCGCAAGATCTCGCGCAGCGGCTGCGCCGCCGGCACGCCCGGTTGCA
>JBGSYQ010000421.1:0-3358 GCA_041750795.1 Pirellulales bacterium
GGCGGCGGTTCTTCCTGCGCCGCGGTCCTCACTTCCACTGCCGCCGAAGAACCATTTTGCGATTGCTCGTCGGTCGCTTCGGCGGGTTTCGACTCGGGTTTGGCAGGTTGCCCGGGTTGCTGCTCCTGGCCGGCCGGGGGCAAGAGCGAACCTGCCGGCGGACGCGACAACGCGCCGCGCAATCCGCCGGGCGCGTGCAACACTCTGAGCGGGCTCTTGCTCAATTGCGGCCAGATGCGTTCGATCTCCGCAAGCGCCGCGCGGGTGTCGCCGGCGAACGGAATCGTCCGCACGTTGCTGCCGGCTCCGCCCGCCTGCGCCAGACGCGTCTCGCCCATCTTCACCAGCAGGTCGCGAATCTCGGCCAGGTCTGCGCGGTTGGCGCGCACGTAGATCCGCGCGGTGTTGTTGTCGGCCTCGACGATGGGCGCGTCGCGGTTGCGGCCGCGAGCCCCGTCGGCGAACAGCCGCTGAATGGCCACTTCGGCGGCTTGCGCCTCGACGACGTCCAACTGGAAGACTTCCAACTCGCGCGCGGCCGTCTGCAATCGCTGGATCGTGTCGCGGATGGTCTGGTGCTGCTCGGGCGTGGCAACCGCGACGAGTTGCTCGCCGCGCTGATCGGTGGAAAGCACCGCCTGCGAGTCCTTGTTCAGCATGTTCGACAGCACCTGCATGACGACGGTAGCGTCGGCGCCGCCCAGCGGGTGAACTTCGAACTCGGCGTCGGCGTCCAGCGGCGAGCCGGATTCGATTTCGTCGATCACGTGCTGGATCGTTTCGTGCTCGCCGGGCGTGGCCATGGCCACGATCTTGCGATTCTTGCTGTCGAGCGAGAGCCGCACGGTGGGGCGCGTGGCGAACAAGGTTTGCAAAGTGCCCAACAGCGTGCCGGGCTCGGCGATCCTGATCTGATAGGCCTTGAGCACGTTGCCCTGGCCGTCGAGCTCCTCCTTGTCCAGTTCGTCGAGCGTCGTGCGAATGACAGCGTGTTCGGCGGGCCGGGCCCACACGACGAGCTTGCGCGGGTGCTGGCCCGTGCCGATGCGCGCCGTTGGCACGGCGATCTGCAGCGCCGATACGACTCCCGTCGCGCTAACCTCCTGCAGCGTGTAAACTTCGACTTTGGGCGCCGTCGCATCCGCGCCGCCCGCGGTCATTTCCTCGATCGCTTGCTTGATGGCGACGTGATCCGAAGGCGCCGCCCACACGGCAATCGTGCCGCCGGCCGCATTGGGCGCCACGCGCGCCGTGGGCACCAGGGCGCTAATCAGCGGAACCAGGACGGTCGGATCGGCAGTGCCGACGGAATACGAGACGACGTGCGCCCTCAGCGCCGGATCGTCGCTGGGTTGCATCTGCTCGAGCGCAGCGGCGATCTTCACGTGGTCGGACTTGCGCCCGAACGCGACGAGCGTCTTGGCCGTGGGATCGTGCGTCAGCGTGGCGTCGGGCACCAGGGTGCGCAGCGTGCTGATCGCGGTACTCGGATCGAAGCCGTCGACCGGATACGTCATCAATTCACTTTGCAAATCTCCACCGTCGTCAGAATCCATCTGCTCGACCAGATCCTTGATCGCCTGCTGCTCGCTGGGTTGCGTCCAGGCCACCAGGCGGCGCGATTTGGCGTCGAGCACCAGCTTGGTGCTGGGAAACAGGTTTTGCAGCACGCTCAGCACGCTGGCCGGATCGGCGGCGCGAATCGGGTACGCGACCAGGCGATACGTCTCTTCAGCAGGCGCGGCTTGCTTGAGCTGCGCAATGATGCCGGCGATGACTTCGTGCTCCTCGGGCGAGGCCCACACGGCCAGCTCGCCGGGCTCCGCGTCGGTCACGACCTTCACGTTTGGAAAGTCGACCGCCAGTTCGGCCAGGACGGATTGAAATCGCGTGCGCTCGGCCGGAGAAACGGAGTATAGCGTCAGCTTGCGCTGCTCGCGAGCCGGCGCCGATTTGAGATACTCGTCGATGGCCTGCTTTACGACCGCGTGATCGTCCGGCGCGGCCGTCACCGCCAGTCGCCGCTGGGCCGCGTCGATCGTCACGGTGGCTCGGGGCACCAGCGATTGGAGCACGGTCGACAGGGTCGCCGGGGCCGACGAGTCCAGTGCATAAAACCGCAACTCAGGCTCGCCGGACATGGGCTTTTGTGATTCGATCTGTTCGATCGTGGCCCGCACGGCCTGCTGGTCGGCCAGGCTCGCCAGCACGACCAGGCTCTTGGTGGGCAGATCGACGGCCACGCGGGCACGGGGCACGACGTTGGGCAACATGGCCGCGACGGATGACGGGTCGGCCTTGCTGAGCCGATACACTTCCACCTGCCGGTCGTCGGGGCCAGCGGCGCCAGCCACCAGTTGGCCGACGGCCTGCTGCAGGATCGCGTGGTCGGAGGGCGTGCCCCAGGCGGCCAGTTTTTTGCTCTGCGCGTCGACTGTCAGCCGCGCCGCCGGCACCAGCGGTTGCAAGGTAGCCAGCGCGCCGGCCACGTCGACGTTGTCGAGCAGATAGACCTCGAACCGCGCGCGGCTCTCCGGCGGTCCTTCGGTCGATTGCAGTTGCTCGATGACGCTCTTCACCGCCGCCTGCTGCGTGGGCGTCGCATACGCGCTGAGTTGATTGGCCCCCGGATCGCGCACGAACTTGGCGTCCGGCATCAGCGCTTCCAGCACTTGCACGGCGGCATCGGGATCGGCATTCTGGAGCGGGTAAACTGCGAGCTGTGGCTTTTCCGTGACGCCGGGCGCCGCTTCCTTGGGCTCGGGCATCGATTCGATCACGGCGCTGATGGCCCGCATCACTCCGGCGGTGTCCGTCACCAGCACCTGGCCGGTCTGCGGCAGCGGCTGGCTTTTGCCGCGCGGGCTCAACAGGGGCGTAATCTCGCTCACCACGTCCGTGGCGGCGCGCTTGCCCACGGGGAACAACACGCTGACGATCTCAAACCGTCCGCGCCGGTCGAGCTCTTGCAGCGTGACGCGCGGCACCAGCGTCTCGGGCACGCCTTGCGACAGATCGACCAGCACCAGCATCCGCTCGCGGCGCACCAGCGTAAAGCCTTTGGTCAACAGCACGCCGTTGAGGATGTCGAGCGATTCGGCCACCGAGTAGTCGCGATTGTCCGAGTAGTTGAACGTGCCCGGGGGCGGCGCGTCGAGCACCAGCGACAGTCCGGCCTGCTCGGCAAACCACTCCAGCACATCGCTCCAGCGTTGAAAACGAAAGTTGAACCGCAGCTTGGGTTCGACCGTAGCGGGTTGGTCCGCGGCAGGCTCCTCGGCCGCAGCACCATCACCCGCCGGTGCATCGGCGGCAGCTTGCTCGGCGGCGGGTTGCTCTGCGACTGCTTGCTCTGCGG
>JBGSYQ010000422.1:0-16362 GCA_041750795.1 Pirellulales bacterium
GGCCCCGGTGTGGAGCGACGGAGCGCTGCGACCCGGCCACGTCGGTCTGCGCGCGTTCGTGGCCGCGGCGGGCAACTCGTATCAAGTCATGCCCGGTGCGTTGGCCCACGTCAGCACCAGCGGCCACCAGGTGTCGAGCGAGTCGATGTTCGTGGGCCACGGCAGCAAGGACGTGTGGGTATTGTCCGAGGGACCGGTAGCGCCGGTGACGCTGCTGCAACCGCCGGGGACACAAGTGGCGCCGCGCCGCAGCGGCCACGACTTGCCCAGCCGCGTGGCGGACAACTTGTTTTGGCTGGGGCGGCACGTGGAGCGCGCCGAAGCAGCCTCGCGCTTGTTGCGCAGCGTCTTCACGCGGCTCATCAGCGAGTCGTCGTCCGGCGGCTCGCCCGAGCTGCCGCTCTTGGTACGGGCATTGGCAACGAATTGGTCGAACCCGGCCGGTGCATTGGCGACGCTCGACGAATCGGGCGTCACGGAGTCGCTCGCCTTGGATTGCCTGTTCGACCCCTGCCAGGCCGGCAGCTTGCAAGGCATTCTCCGCGCCCTGACGCGCGCGGCGTTTATCGTGCGCGACCGAATCTCGCTGGATAGCTGGCGCATCCTGAACCGCATCGACGACGATTTTCATCCCGGCTATCCGTTGGGCGTTGTTTCGCTCTCGGACGTGCTGCCCATTTTGAACCAGGTCATTCTGAATCTCTCGGCCTTCAGCGGCGTGGCCACCGAGAACATGACGCGCGGCCCCGGCTGGCAGTTTCTCGATCTGGGGCGTCGCATCGAGCGCTCGCTGGCAATGATCGACCTGCTGCGCGGAACGTTCATCGACGCCTCGTTGCACGAGCACAACGTGTTGGATGCGCTGCTTGAGATCGCCGACAGCTCGATGACCTATCGCAATCGCTATGCGACGAACCTGCAGGCAGGGCCGGTGCTGGACCTGCTGTTGATCGACGAAACCAACCCGCGGTCGATCGGCTTTCAGTTGGCGGCGTTGGCAGATCACGTCGAGCACTTGCCGCGTCAACAATCGGATCAGCTACTGAGCCCCCAGCAGCGGCTGACGATCGCGCTATCGTCTTCGTTGCGGCTGGCCGAGGGAAACGCGCTGGCGGAATTCAACGAGGGGGGCGTGCGATCCTCGCTGGACCGATTGCTCTTGCAACTGGCCGCCCAACTGCGGGAGCTGGCCAGCGGCATATCGCACAAGTACCTGGTACACGCCGGCCCGGTACACCAGATGGCGGACATCCTTCCCGGCTAACGCGAGACAAGGGCACACGATGCACACCTCCCAGGCTTTTGCCGCGCGATATGACATCGTCCATGCGACGACGTATTTCTATACCGAGCCGGTCGCGCTGTGCCACAACGAAGTCCACCTGATGCCGCGGACCACGGCGCGGCAAACGTGCCTGGCCCACTCGCTGGAAGTTGCGCCGGCCAGCGGCGAGATCGACGAGGCGACCGACTACTTCGGCAATCGCGTCAGCTACTTTCGCGTGAGCGAGCCGCACGTGGAGTTTTCCGTGACGGCACGGGGACGCGTGGGACTGGCGCCGGCCCGTGCAATCGAGCCCGCGGCCACGCCGCCGTATGAACACGTGTTGGACAGTTTGCGGATGCCAAGCGACCCGGCGGCCTTCGAGGCCGTGCCGTTCGTTTACGACTCGCCGCTGGTGACGGTGGACGAGCAACTGGCGTCCTATGCGGCTGCTTCCTTTCCGCCCGGCCGTCCGTGGCTCGAGGCGATCCTCGATCTGACGAGACGCATCCATCGAGAGTTTGTCTATGATCCGGCCGCCACGAACGTGAGCACGCCGCTGTCGACCGTGATGGAAATGCGACGCGGCGTGTGCCAGGACTTCGCGCATTTGCAGATCGGCTGCTTGCGCGCGTTGGGGCTGGCCGCCCGTTATGTGAGCGGGTATTTGCTCACCTCGCCGCCGCCAGGTCAACCGCGGCTGATCGGCGCCGACGCGTCGCACGCGTGGTTGTCCGCCTGGTGTCCCGGTCTGGGCTGGGTGGATTTCGATCCCACCAACGATACCATGCCCAACCTGGAACACATCACCGTGGCCTGGGGCCGCGACTACGACGACGTGTGTCCGATCAAGGGCGTGTTCGTCGGCGGCGGCGAGCACAGCATGCGCGTGAGCGTCGACGTGCAAGAGATCGAAAACGGCAAAGCGTGACAACGGGGTCGGGAGTCATTTCCGGCGCCCAAACAGTGACTGCCGATCCCTTTTACGGCGCGTGGCGAGGGTCGAGCTCGAAGACGGCGAAACGAGGATCGGTGTCGCGATGGACCTCGACCAGCCAGCCCGGGTTGAGTTGCCGCAGTTCGTCCAGCACGCGTGCCAGCGGTTGTTCCTCCATGAAGCCGGGCATCGGTGTCTCGACCAAATAGCGTGGCTCGTACGTCGTTAGAATCTCCGCCAGTTGCTGCGCACTGAGCAATTCGGGCTCCCCGTCGCCGTAAAACAGGCGGCCGGGATCGTACACGAACGGACGCACCGCACGGCGATCCGTATAGAGCCCCACCATCGAGTCGAGCCCGGATGCGATGACGTCCTGCGGCTCGGAGTTCTCTCGCAGCCACGCGAAGGTCCGCTCGTAGGACGACCAGTCGACCGGCGCATCGGCAAGTCCGGCCAGCGCATAGCCCGTGTTGCGCACTTGCACGGCGTGACGAGCCAGCAAACCGCAGTTTGCCAGCACGATTGCGACCACCGCCAGCGCGCCGGCCAACCGCCAGCGTCTCCGTTCGCAAAGCGCCGGCATGATCGTCGCTGGCACAAGGAGCAGATAAGCAACCAGAAACGGCATAATGGGCACCAGGAACCGATACGGAGGCCACGACCACACCAACATCGTGCCGAGCATCGCGGCCAGCATCCACGCCAGCGCTCGGCCTCGACGCAAATCCGGAATCATCGCCAGCCACGGCGTCAGTCCCGCCAGAATCATCAGCGCGGCAGTGTTCCCTCGCCCGATCACAGCCCCCAAGTCCACAGATAGTCCTTCGAACGGCAGCGCTGCACTGCCGTGGGCCATCATCAACAGGTTTTTCGAGAACACGCGACCGACCATCGTCAAGCCGGTGCTCGACCAGCAACCGAGATAATCGGTGTAGTAACCGTCGACCGGATTCTGGTCCCAAATCCCGCGGCCGGCCATGCTCCACACGATCCAAGGAAGCGCCGCGCACGCGGCGCCAGCAGCGTACCATCGCAGCGGCCGTCGACGACACAGCAATACTCCCAGGCCGGCGACCAGCAGCACGGCACCGATCGTGCGGCAAAGAAACGGCAAGGCCAGCGCAGCGCCCCAGGCAAACTGCGTGCGCTTCGCCATGTCCGCGCGGAGCAAATAACTTTCCACTCCCCACAGCGCCACGATCGAAAGCAGCGCAAACGGCATCTCCGCCATGGTCTGCACCGCGAAGTACAGAAAGTACGGCGCCGTGGCACAAACCACTCCGGCGCTGGCGGCGATCGTGCGCGAGAAGTAGGCGAAACGCACGACGTACAAGTAGCCCAAAGCTACCGTGGCGGCGCCAAACAGCAGCGTCAACGCCTGCATGGCCACCAGGTTTTCCGGAAAGCCGGGCCAGACGTACCACACGATCGACAGCACCGCCGGGTAAACGATCGGATACTTCGTCTGCAGCGGCGCGCCGGGCACGTCGATCAGCCTGTAGCCCTGGCCGTTGGCCAGGGCCGAGGCGGTGGAGACATAAATGGCGTCGTCGTGAAAGCTGCCGCACACGCCCGGCGCCATGCGAAGGCTTCCGGTCAAGAGCACTAACAGCGCCAATCCGATTGCGAGCGCTCCGTCGCGTTTTTCGAGCGGCGTAGGCCTGTCCGACATGGGGATTGAAACTCCAGGCGCTCAAAGGTCATTGCCGCTGCCATCGATGGCCCGCCGCTATGAAATGACTTAGCTCACAGCAGCCTGAAAAACGAGGGTCCGGCGACGCTCGACCGCCAGAAACGCGCCGGTGCCAACGCGGTTGAACGGCAATTTCCAGTATCGACCGCTACGGCCGCCACAGTCGGCACAACAGGGCCCAGGCGCCTCGGCGAGCGAGCTAGGGTTGTTTCGACGCGCTTTCGCGCGATCCATACGTCGCCGCTCGAAACGGTCGCGGCGCGATTCATGGCCCATGCGATCACTTCGCTACGAGATTCGATATGCCTGGCGCACCTCCTGCCGTTCGCTCGCCGTTCCAAAAGCTCAGCGTGCTGATGCCGGTCTTCAACGAGGTTCGCACGCTGCGCACCATCGTCGCGCGAGTGCTCAGCGCGCCGGTCGATATTGAGATCGAGTTGATCGTCGTGGACGACGGCTCGACCGATGGCAGCCGCGAGCTGATCGTCGAGCTTGCCCAACACGAGCCGCGCATCAAGCACGTGCTGCACGAACGCAATCAAGGCAAGGCCGCCGCCGTGCGCAGCGCCATCGGCGCCATGACGGGGGACCTGGCGCTGATCCAGGACGCCGACCTCGAATACAACCCCGCTGACTATCCCGCGCTGCTGCGGCCGATGTTCGAAGGAGTCGCCGACGCCGTCTTCGGCTCGCGTTTTCTCTCGGGCCAGTACCGGCGAGTCTTGTACTTCTGGCACACGCTGGGCAATCGGCTGCTGACAACGCTGTGCAACGTGCTCAATGACATCAACCTGACCGACATGGAAACCGGCTACAAACTGATTCGCGCCGACATTCTTCGCGCCATTCCGCTCACGGCCCATGGTTTCGCCTTGGAGCCGGAGCTGACGACCAAGCTGGCCATGTGGGACTTGCGGCTGTACGAAGTGCCCGTCTCGTACCAGGGACGAACCTATGCCGAGGGCAAGAAAATCGGCCTGTCGGATCTGTTCGCGGCGATCTGGGCGCTGCTGAAATACCGTTTCTTTGCGCGCCGATTCACGACCCACGACGGCTTTTTGATCCTGCAAAGCGTGCGACGGGCGCGGGGTTTCAATCGCTGGCTGGTCGCGCAACTGGCTCCCTATGTCGGCAAGCGCGTGCTCGAAGCAGGCTCCGGCATCGGCAACCTGACCGAGTTCTTTCTCGATCGCGAGCGGTTGGCGTGCGTCGATGCCGATCCGTTCTACGTCGAGCGGTTGAATCAGCGCTACGGACACCTCTCGAACCTTTCGTTCCACGAGGCCGATTTGAGCCAACTGGAAAACTGCTCCGACCTGCGCTCGGCGCGGCTCGACACCATCGTGTGCATCAACGTGCTCGAGCACATCGAGGACGACGCCAAGGTGCTGCGCAACTTTTACCAACTGCTGCGGCCGGGCGGACACACGCTGCTGCTGGTGCCGGCAGACCCGCGCCTCTACACGGCCGTGGACAAGACGCTGGGGCACTTTCGCCGCTACACGCGCGAGGAACTGGAGCACAAGCTGCGCGTGGCCGGCTTCGAGGTGGCCGCCAGCCAGGGCTTCAATCGGCTGGGCACGTTGGGCTGGTTCGTGTCGGGCAAGCTGCTGGGCCGCACCACGCTCTCGGCCGGGCAGATGAAACTGTACGAACGGCTGTTGCCGGCCGCCAAGATCGTCGAAAAGGTCGGCGTGCTGCCTCCGCTATCGCTGATCGCCATCGGCAGAAAGCCTCTCTCCGCTGAGCCGCCGGCGGCTGAAACCGATTGCCCGGCCAGCGCCGAATCAATCGACACCGTGGAAATGCTGGTCGAGCAACTGGCATAGCTGGCTACGGCGCCGCGGCTTCCGCTAGAAATCGCGCCGACGCTTCTCAGCACGCCTGCCTGGGCGCCGATACGCGTCGCCGGGATCACCTGCTACAATGCTTTCGCCCGGCGCTGATTCGTTTTGGCCGGGCGCGGCGGACTGACCCGATCGATGGCGACGGAGGTCGTGCGATGCTGCAGATCCTCGGCTCGCGAAAGCGGTTGTGCGACGGATTGTCGCGGCGCGACTTTCTGCACGCCGGCAGCCTCGGCCTGCTAGGGCTGGGTGCGCAAGGGCTGGTGAGCGGCACTTCCGTCGCCGCGGCCGCCGAATCGGCGCCGCCGGCTTCGTTCGGCAAAGCCAAGCGCTGCATTCTGTTGTACCTGTACGGCGCCGCCAGCCAGATCGAGACGTTCGACCCCAAGCCCGACGCTCCGATCGAAGTGCGCGGCGAACTGGGCGCCATTTCCACCAGCGTGCCCGGCGTGCAGATCGGCGAACTATTGCCGCTGACGGCGCGCATCATCGACCGGGCGACGATCGTGCGCTCGATGACGCATCCTTATCCCTTGCACGCGTCGGCCTTCACGCTCACGTCGATTCCGACCATCGACGTGCCGCTGCAGATGAGCCCGCGAGATCCGCGGCACTGGCCGTTCATCGGTTCGGTGGTCGACTACCTGGCCGACCAGCGCGGCGACCCCGCGCCGCCGATCGCGCGGAGCGTCGGCTTGCCCTGGCGGCTCAGCTCGCGGCGCCCTTATGCCGCGGGCGACAACGCCGGCCCTTACGGTGCCTGGCTCGGCCGCGCGTACGATCCGCTCTGGACCGATTTCGAGGGGCGCGGCACGCGGACGTCGACCTACACTTTCGACAATCAGACGATCACCTGCAAAGATCCGTATGGTCCAATAGAGCCGGAGTGCCGCTTCGGCTTGTCGAGCGACGCCACCTTGCCCGAGGGCTTGACGCTCGACCGGCTGAATCGCCGCCGGTCGCTGTTGGCGCAATTCGACGACGCGCGGCGGGTGGTCGACGCCAACACGGCCACGCGCTCGTTCGACGGGTTCCGCGACCAGGCGTTTTCCTATCTGACGACCAGCACGCTGCGAGATGCGTTGGACGTGGCGCGCGAGCCGGCCGCCATGCGCGAGCGCTATGGCATGACGCTGTTCGGCCAGGCGTCGCTGGTGGCGCGGAGGCTGCTGGAAGCGGGCACGCAGTTCGTCACGGTGTTGTGGGACGAGTTCGAGCTGGTCAACAGCGCCTGGGACACGCACTACTACCATTACGAGCTGATGCGCGAGCAGCTTTGCCCCGGCCTCGATCGGGCGCTGAGCACGCTGGTGCTGGACCTGGAAGAGCGCGGCATGCTCGACGACACGCTGATCGTGGTCACCACCGAGCACGGCCGCACGCCCAAGCTCGAAAACGTGCCCGGCGGCGGACGCGGACACTGGTCGCAAGCCTACAGCAGCCTGCTCATCGGCGGCGGCGCCGCCAAGGGCAAAGTCGTCGGTCGCACCGACCGCATCGCCGGCAGCGTGCAAGAAACCCCCATCTCCCCCAAGGACATCCTGGCAACCATGTATCACTTGTTGGGCATCGATCCCGAGACACTCATCCGCGATCGATTGGGGCGGCCAATCGCAATCGCGGGCGAAGGCAAGCTGCGCGGGGAGTTGCTGGGGTGAGACGTTCGAAACGCTAGCGAGTGCCTCAGCCACCCGAAAGGACAGAGCATGATTACCGTCGGCATGAACTATCACGTAATTCCGGGCAAACAGCGCGACTTCGAAGAGAAGTTCGCTGCCGTCATGGAGGCGCTCCGCGCGGCCGAGGGGCATACCACCTCGACGCTGTGGAAAGACGTCAGCGACGACGCCTCGTACCTGATCACCAGCGAATGGTCCCAGGAACAAGCTTTCCTCGACTTCATCCACAGCCAGGCCTTCAAGGACGTCACCACCTGGGGCAAAGAGCAAATCCTGTCAGGCCGGCCGCAGCACAAAATCTATAAGCATTGATGCCGTTGCACCGCCTGAGAACTGCGCGCCGCAGCGAGTTGAGACTAGCTGCGACTCAAATCATTCTGACCCGTCTTCTCTGCCGTCTCTTCGCGCAGGCGGATGGGGCCGAAGCACTCGGGGCGCTTGCCGTGGACGCCGGAGTAGAAGGCGCGGATGCGGTCCATATCGGCGGTCAGGTCGCCGGTGGGCTCGAGGGCCTCGAACAGGCCGCCGACTTTGCGTCTGAAGTCGAGCAGGCCCAGCACGATGGGGACGTTGGCCTCGCGTGCGATGTGATAGAAGCCGCTTTTCCAATACTCGGCTCGGCCGCGCGTTCCCTCGGGCGTGATGAGCAGGCACAGCTCCTCGCGCCGCGCGAACTCGTCGACCAGTTGCTCCACGGCGTTATGCGCGGCGCGGCGGTCCACCGGAACGCCGCCCAACAGGCGCATCAGCGGCCCCAGCGGACCGCGAAACAGCGAGTGCTTGCCGATCCACGATACGCGGATGCCGTAGACGTACGACATGGCCAGCATCAGCGGCACGTCCCAGTTGCTGGTGTGCGGCGCGGCCAGAATCAGATACTTCTTATACGGCGGCTTGGGGCCCTGCAGCGTCCACCCGCACAGCCACAGATACAGCTTTCCCAGCCAGTATCTGATGCGCGCCATCAAGCGGCCTCGCGCAAGGCAGCGGGCGATTCTCCGATGGGCACCACGTCCCACGCCAGCCCGCAGCGCCGCAGCGCGATCAGCGTGAGGTACGTGACGTCGAGCTCCCACCACTGGTGCCCGTGCGAAGCGGCGCGTTGATCGGCATGGTGGTTGTTGTGCCAGCCGTCGCCATTGCTAATCAGGCCAACGAACAGATTGTTGCGCGAATTGCCGCGGGTTGGATAGGTTTTGTAACCCCACACGTGACCGATGGAATTGACGCTCCAGGTGATGTGCCAGACCAACACCGTCCGCACCATGGCCCCCCACACGAACAGGCTCAGGCCGAATTGCAGGCCCGCCGTCAACGATCCGCCCGGAGCCAGCCAGCCGACGAAAAAACCGGCGAGAAAGAAAAGCACCGTATGCACGAAGTACAGCGTGAGCCACAGAAAATGGCGCTCCAATCGCATGTAGAACGGATCGCGATAGATGTCGCGGGCGTACTTGTCGTAGGACATGAAATTGTCGAAACGCGGGTTCTCCGTCAGCACCCAGCCCACGTGCCCCCAGAACAACGACGCGATCGGCGAATGCGGGTCGCCCTCTTCGTCATCGTGTTGATGATGGGCACGATGCGTGGCCACGAACTGGCCTGGGGTCTTTTGCAGGCAACAGACGCCCAACAACGCCAGCACGTGCTCGATCCACAACGGGCACTTGTAACTGCGGTGCGACAACAGCCGGTGAAACCCAAGATTAATGCCCAGCGTGCCGAAGACGTAGCACCCCAGTCCCGCCAGGACGACGCCGGTCCAACTGAACAGCCAGGGAACCAGCGCCGTTAGCGCAATCAGATGAATTCCTGCGATGACTCCCAGCGCAATCCAATTGATCTTGTCGGAAGACTTGCTCGCGGTCGCCATGAAAACGTGCTCCAAACCGATGTGCGTCGAGTAGCAGTAGACACCTTAACCGAATCGAAGGGAATCGGTTAGGTCGAAACCGCTAGCAAATCGCGGAATCTTTACCCGCCGCGCGGCACGCATCGTTTCGGACGCCCGCAAGTCGCCATAGCCTGTTGAAGAATTCAACAGGCTGCAACGTCGCATGGATGCGATAACAGAATAGCGACGTAAGGCGTTATTTTGCGCTTCCGTGCGGAACTTTGCTTCGCACTTGGCGCTTGTAGAAAAATGCCACGACGGCATTCTTAAACGGGCTGAATAGGTGGCAGCGCAGTCCGTTCCGCACCGCCCCCTTGGGGGCTTGCTGGGGAGCGATCGGACGCTCTCGAGGCTGTTTCGCTCCCCGGGATGGATTACCCCTGGAAAGCGCAGCCAACTCGGCACCGGGCGTAAACCAAATACTAGGGGCCCAACCAGGGCCACGGCCAGCTACGTCGCGGCGGACGATGAGTCCTTTTTGGCGCCCGCTTCCAGGGCAACTTCGCTGCCAGGGGTTTTCGCTTGGCGCGGACGCAGCCATTCGATGCTGTAGTAGAAAACCGGCGTAAGTAACAATCCGAACCCGGTCACGCCGAGCATGCCGCTGAAGACGGCGGTGCCCAGCGTATGGCGCATCTCGGCGCCTGCGCCGCTGGCCAGCACCAGCGGCACCACGCCCAGAATGAACGCAAACGAGGTCATGATGATCGGGCGCAAGCGGGTCTTGCACGCCAGCACGGTGGCGTCGAAGGCGGAGACGTTTTCGTTCTTCTGCAATTCGCTGGCGAACTCGACTACCAGAATCGCGTTTTTGGCCGCCAGGCCCACCAGCACCACAAAGCCCACCTGCACGAAGATGTCAATCTCCAGACGCGCCAGGGCCACGCCCGCGATCGAGCACAACACACACATCGGCACGACCAGGATGATCGCCAGCGGCATCGACCAGCTTTCGTATTGTGCGGACAATACCAGGAACACCAGAATCACGGCGCCGGCAAAGGCGAACACGGCAGTGCCGGCCGCCAGATTCTGCATGTAGATTAGTTCGGTCCATTCGGACGCCATGCCGGCGGCCAGGTTCTCCTCGGCGAGTGTATCCATGGTTTGGATGACGTCTCCCGAGCTGACGCCCGGCAGCCAGGCGCCATTGAGCGCGGCGGCGCGATACATGTTGTAGCGCGTGATCAATACAGGGCCGGCCGAGTCGCGAATGTCGGCAATGGTGCCCAGCGGAATCATGGCGCCCTCGGCATTGCGCACGCGCAGTTGCTTCACGCCGGCGATGGTCATGCGATACGGGGCCTCGGCCTGCACGTTCACTTGCCACGTGCGGCCGAACTGGTTGAAGTCGTTGACGTAGTAGCCGCCCAGATAATACTGCAGCGTGTTGAACACGTCGTTCAAAGCCACGCCCATCATCTTGCACTTGGTGCGATTGATGTCGACGTAAAGCTGGGGCGTATCGGCGCGAAACGTGTTGATGACGCCGACAATGCCCGGCTGCGCGTTGGCTTGCTCGGCCAGATTGTCGGCCTGGCCTTGCAGCACGTCGAGCCCGACGTCGCCGCGGTCTTCGACCATCAGCTTGAAACCGCCGGAGTTGCCCAGCCCGTCGACCGGCGGAGCGCCGAACACGGCCACCACGGCGTCTTCCACTTCGGCATACGCGCGGCGGCGAAGCCTGGCGGCCACGGCCGGCGCGGAAGTCTCCTCGCCGTGGCGATCGTGAAACGGCTGCAGGATGACGAACATCGACGCGAAATTCGAGCTGTTGGCATTGAGCACGAACGATTGGCCGGGAATCGAAACCGTGTGAGCAACGCCCTCGATCTGATGCGCGATCGTTTCAACGCGGCTGGCGACCTCCATCGTACGCTCCAGCGACGACGAATCGGGCAGTTGGATGTTTACGACCAGGTAGCCCTTGTCCTGCTCCGGGATAAAGCCGCTGGGAACGCGCCTGAAGCCCAGGTAGGTCAAGCCGATCAGGCCGACGTAAATCACCAGCACGATGGCGCTCAGGCGCAGAGCCCGGCCGACCAACGCGCCGTACATCAGCGTGGCGCGATCGAAGCCCCAGTTGAACGCTTTGAACACGCCCCCCAGGAATAGGTTTACGGGCTTTGCGACTAGCCATCCGCCAATCGCCGCCGGCAGGAAGAATAGCGCGTGTACGGCCCAAGGCTTCCAGCCATCTCCGGCCACAGGCAGGCCCACCAGCGGCGCCACCAGAGGTTCGAGGAAATAGGTGGAAGCAAAGCCCGCCAGCGCCGCCACTCCCCACCAAGGCAACGCCTCTTGCCCTTCCATGTGGCCGCTGGCTGAGATTTTGCGGTTCTTGAAGATCGCGGTCGCACGTGCCGGCGTCATGGTCATGGCATTGATGGCCGAGAGGATCATCGCGGCCGCGATCGTCAGCGCAAACTGGCGATAGAACTGGCCCGAGATTCCCGGAATCATGGCGCTGGGCAGAAACACCGAGCACATGACCAGCGTCACGGCAATGATCGGACCGGTGATCTCACGCATGGCCGTGATCGTGGCTTCGCGCACGGGCAGGCCCTTGGCCAGCCAGCGCTCGATGTTTTCCAGCACCACGATGGCGTCGTCCACCACGATGCCGATGGCCAGCACCAGCCCGAACAGCGTGAGATTGTTGAGCGTGAAGCCCAGCACGTACATCACGGCAAAAGTGCCTACCAGCGACACGCCGATATCGATCAGCGGCAGAATCACCGATTTCCAATCCTGCAGGAACAACAGGATCACGATGGCCACCAGGACCACCGCGTCGCGCAGCGTGTGGAACACCTCGGCCACGGACTCTTCCACAAAGGGCGTGGTGTCGTAGACGATGGCGTACTGGAGCCCCTTCTGAAAGCTCACTTTGAGCTCTTCCATCTTCGCGCGCACGCGATCGGCCGTTTCCAGCGCGTTGGAGCCGGGAAGCTGAAAGATGGCCAAACCGACCGACGGTTTGCCGTCCAGCAGGCAGCGGACGTCCTGGTTCCTGGCGCCCAGTTCGATGCGAGCGACGTCTTTGAGTTGGACGAGCTCGCCCGCCTGGCCCGATTTGATCACGACGTCGGCGAACTGCTCGGGATCGCGCAGCCGACCGAGCGTGGTCATGGTGTATTGAAAATCGAGTCCCGCGGGCACCGGCGGTTGGCCAAGCTGTCCGGCGGCCACTTGCACGTTCTGCTCGCGCAGCGAACGGACCACGTCATCGGCCGTGAGATTGCGCGAGGCGAGCCGGTTCGGATCGAGCCACACGCGCATGCTGTAGTCTTGCTGCCCCAACAGCGAGACGTCGCCGACGCCCTCCAGGCGGGCCAACTCGTCGCGCACCTGGATCGTGGCATAGTTCGACAGGAAAAGCTGATCGAAATAGGGCTGCTTCGTGGTCGGATCGTCGTCCGAAAACAAGTTCACCACCAGCAGAATGCTGGGAGAGCGCTTCTTGACGATGACGCCGGTGGCCTTGACGACATCGGGCAGCGTGGGCATGGCCTGCGAAACGCGGTTTTGCACCAGCACCTGCGCCATGTCGAGGCTGGTGCCCAGCTTGAACGTCACGGTCAGATTGTACGTGCCGTCGTTGGCGCTCTGCGACGACATGTACATCATGCCCTCGACGCCGTTGACTTGCTGCTCGATGGGCGCGGCCACGGTGTCGGCCACCACCTCGGCGCTGGCGCCGGAATACTGGCAGGTCACTTGCACCGTGGGAGGCGTAATCTCGGGATACTGCGCGACGGGCAGCACGTAGGCTGAGGCCAACCCGGCAAACACGATGACGATCGAGATGACCCAGGCGAGGATCGGGCGATCGATGAAGAACCGGGCCATGGAAAACCGCTCGATTGGAAGGATTGCCCGTGGTTACTTCGCGGCAGGCGGCGCCGACTCTGGCGCAGCGGCAGGTTTTTGCTCAACCGGTAGAGCCGGCGTGGCGGCGGCCGGCGATGCGGTTGTCGGATCGGCGGGACGCGGTTCGTCCACGGTCATTTCGCCCGGCTGCGGATCGACGACCATGCGATCGCGGACGCGCTGCAAGCCATTGATGACGATTCGTTCCTGCGGTTCGAGACCGGCGGTGATTTCGCGCAGGTGCCCGCGCAACAGGCCGACCTGCACGGTGCGCTCGATGGCCTCGTCCTGGTCGTTGACCACATAGACGTATTTTCGTCCCTGGCTGGCGGCGATCGCCCGATCGAGCACCATCAGCGCCTGGTGCGGTTTGCCCAGCGGCATCTGAATGCGGGCGTGCAATCCGGGAGACAGCACGCCTTCCTCATTGGGAAACACGGCCCGCAGCTTGAGCGTGCCGGTGGTGGGATCGATACGGTTGTCGACGAAGTCGACGGCCCCTTCGTGCGGATAGCCCGCTTCAATGTCCAGGCCGAGATAAACGGCAGGCGCCACTTCCTGCCGCGGCGAAAGCTCGTGCTCGCGAATCATTTTCTGCACGCGCAACACGGTCGGCTCGTCAACGTCGAAGTACGCGTAAATCGGGGCGATCGAAACGATCGTGGTCAGCAACGTTTCATTGGCGATCACCAGGTTGCCTTCGGTAACGAACTTGCGGCTGATCCGCCCGTCGATCGGCGACTCGATGGCGCAAAAGTGCAGGTTCAGATTGGCAGTCTCGACTACCGCCTCTTTGGCCTGGACGTCGGCCAGCGCCTGCGCGCGCTCGCCCGCGATGCGGTCGTACTCTTCCTGCGAGATGGTGCGCATGGGGAGCAGCTTTTCGGCGCGGGCAAAGTCGGCGTTGATGCGCTTGACCTGCGCCTCCACGCGGGCCAACTCGCCTTTGGCTTGTGCCAACTCGGCCTGATAGGGCCGCGGGTCGATCAGGAACAGCCGGTCCCCCTGCTTCACGTCCTGGCCGTCCTTGAAGTAAACTTTGCTCAAATAGCCGGTGGCGCGTGCCCGCACGTCGACGGTGGAGACCGCAGCCGTGTACCCTTCGTAGTAGTAGTCGTCGACGACCTGCTGTTCGACGGGCGTGGCCACGGTGACGCGCGGCGGAATCGCGACCGGCATCTGCGCCGTCGATTTCCCGCAGCCGGCGACAGCCACACAAGCGATCGCCAGCGCGATCAGCGAAGCGATCGACAAGTGCCTGGCAGCCCGTTGAAGAATTCGCCGGGCTGTGACATCGCAAGGATGCGATGACAAAATGGCGACGTAAGTCGCTATTTTGCGAGCCGTGTGGAGCTTCGCTCCACACTTGGCGAGGTTGAAAAATGCCACGACGGCATTTTTCAATAAGCTGCCAGGGTCTCGCGAGGTGGCTTCGGCAAACATTGCGTGGCAAGTCCGTGCGACAGGTTGGTAAGGCGCCGTGCTGAGCAGTTCACAGCGAGCGGGCATGCGACGGGAGCGATCATCACAATCCGCAACTCGCGGACAACCGGAACGCGCACGGTCGCGGCCCGCATCGATCTGGGAAAGGTTAGCACGCCCGGCGCGATTCGCAAGCCGTTGCGCCGCTGGTGGTTGGCGGCATCGGCGTGAGTGAATGGCTGGATCGACAGCGTACCCGGTGCTGGCGACTACCTGTTGGAGAGGCGGCGTTATTTCGCCTTGGCGGCTTCGACGTCGGCTTTGGCTTTGGCTTCCTGGGCGGCGGAGAGCTCGGGGTTGGGCGTGGCGTCGCCCGGTTCGTGCCCCAGGATCCACTTGACGCCCCCCAGCAGCGATTCCATGTACTTGGGATTCGTCCACACGTCCTCGCGATGGCCCAGGCTCATGTGCAGCACCCGGCCTTCGCCATACTGCTTGACCCAGGCGATCGGCACGTGGTACGGCTCTTTCAACTCCGTCCTGGCCATGTTCAGGCTCATCAGCACGCGCACCTTTTCCGGCTGCCAGTGCTTGAAGCGATAGATCTCGTCGGTGATCTCGAACTCCTCGCCCCAGGGCTTGCTCACCGGATGCTCGAGATCGTGGACCGTGACCGTGACCGTCTGGTTCGCTCCCCAGGGATGGCCGTTGAACGTGCCGCCGAGCATCTCCCAATAGGGTTCGTACTCGTGATACGTGTCGGCCGCCGAATGGGCGCCGATGAAGCCGTGTCCCTTCTTCTTGACCCATTCGTTGAACAGATAGTCCCGCACTTCGGGTGCAAACGGCAGATCGCCCGTGGTGTAGAACATCACGATGTCGTAGTTGTCCAATTGTTCCTTGGTGATCGAGCCGGCGTCCTGCGTGCAATCGACGCGGAACAGGTTGCTGGAGATGCCCAGGTCGGTCATGGCCCGTTCTGCCGGCGAGAGCTGGCCCTCCTTGCGCGTGACCGAGCCGTGCTGAAAGCCGGCGCTCTGCGTGACCAACAGCATCCGCGCATTCTTTTTGGGATCGTCTTCGGCACGCGTCGCGTCCGCCAGCGAACTCACCATGCCAATAGCCACCAAACCAGCGCAGTACCAAAACAGACGGCGGTCGATCACGGGGGAACTCCTCGGGGAAGGTAACGCGGGGGTTGTAGCGGCTTGCCCCTCATTCAAGCATGCGGCGGGGGCACTTGCAACTAACGACGGCCACAGTCGAAATCTTGGCTTGCGGCCCCAGGGTCGCCGGCTGACAGCCATCCGCCGCAAACGGCCGGGACGCCGGGACAAAGATTCTGCGGTAGTCGGCCCGTGGCTGGTCGCGTGACGGTCAGCCAGCCTCCACCGGCTAAACTGCCTGTTGAATCCTTCAACAGGCTGTCAAGCGCTTTCGCGCTTGCCGCGGTGCGGGGGATGCTTGGCGGACGGCTCTTCGATTTCGGACGACGTATCGTCCTCCTCGTAGTCGTCCTCCTCCTCCTCATACTCCTCGTCGTACTCCTCGTCGTCCTCGTCGTACTCCTCGGCTGACTCGGCGTCCTCCTCGTCGAAGGGGGCGTCTTCCACCTCGTCCGTTTCGTACTCGTCCGATTCCGACTCGTCCAATTCGCCGTCCAGGCACTCGTCGTCCTCGTCGTCGACGTGCGGCTGCGAGCGGGGCGCCATGGTCAGCACGCGGTGCGAGCTGCGCGGTTTGGCCGGTGCCT
>JBGSYQ010000423.1:0-3027 GCA_041750795.1 Pirellulales bacterium
TCGCACCGGCGGCACGCCGCGCCAGTTCGACCAGGTCGTCGGTCAGTTCGGCCGGCTCGGCCGTGGCGCCCCGGCTGACGTTGGTGCGCCAGTCGAGCGGGTTGCGCCGGCGCATGGCCCACATTCGCTCGCCGACCACCAGCACGCGCACGTCGAACCCATCATGGGCGATGAACTCTTGCAGGTAAAGCACCGCGCCAAGTTGCACCAGCAGGCCGAAGGCGCGCTGGGCCAGTCCTTCGTCGTTGAGCCGCGTGATTCCGCGCCCTTCGGCACCGAACAGCGGCTTGAGCACGACGTCGCCTCCCAGCGCCGCAAAGGCCGCCATCGCCTCGTCGACGGTCTGGCAGACGATGGTCCGCGGCGTGCGCAGTCCGGCCGCTGCCAGCTTGGCGCTGGCCAGGTACTTGTCGACGGCCGCTTCGATGGCCCGCGCCGGATTGACGACCACCTTGCCCGCCGCCTCCCAGCGCCCGAGCACGTCCATGCGAAACACCACCTGCTCGAGCGAGCCGGGGGGCATGGTGCGCACGATCACCGCGTCGGCGCGGTCCAGCAGTGAATAATTCCCACCTCGGTGGTGCTGCGGGCTGGTGTGGGAGTCGCAGGCGGCATCGAAGCCCACGCTGGCGGAGAGCTCTCGAAACGCCAGCGGCGTGATCTCGAACTCACCACCAGATGCGCGTACCAGGTCTTTCGAATACCAGCTATCGGGTGCGGCAAGGACGACAAAATGCATGGCGGTTGCAGACAGCCGTGAGGCCGTCAACCTCCCACACCGAACGAGCGCCGCACGACCTGGGGCGCCAGGCGGCCGAACGTGTGCGTCGCGTTCGTATCGAGGTTGACGAAGTGAACCAGCGCGGGGCTGAACAGGTGCGGGTCGATCGCGTAAAAGTCGTGGTTATATCGCTGGAAGATGGCGGCAAACGGCTCGCCGAAATCGCTCGAGGCGCAACTCGGCACCCGCGGACCGAGCGCTTCGAGGCTGGCGTCATCGCCCCGCACCCACAAGGTCACCGTGGCGCCGTAGAGAATGGCGTCGTTGGTGCGACCGATGGCCGCCAGGTCGTCGTCGGCCAGTGGGGGCAAGGGCGCACTCCCCTGCCCTCTTTGCACGCGGTGCAAGTCGAATCCCAGCTCGAACAATTTGTGCAGCGCCGTTTCGACGCTGCGGGCGACGATCTGCACGGTGCCCGCGACGCTGGCCGTGGGCGCCGCCAGGAGCGTCAGTTTGTCGGGGGTCACGCGGCATTGCGCGGCCAGATCGCGGCACAAATCGTCCGGCGGAAACGTGCGCGTTTCGAGCACGCCGACGGCGCAGTCCGGGCGCTCGCGAAAGCCGATCGCGTCGAACAGCGCCTCCTTGCCGGCCGCGGCACGCATCGGTCCGGAGCCCATGGCGAAGTACTTGCCCTGGGCGATTTGCCATCCGGCATACTGCGAAGCCATGCAGGCCGGCACGGGCTCATCAACCGTGACGGCCACTGCGGTCTCGACGCCGAAAGAGGACTCGGCCGGCACGAGCTCGACGCGTCCCAATCCGGCCAGACAGATTTCGGCCAGGCGGCGTCCGGCCTCGAGGCTGCCCGGCGCGTCGATGCCGCAATCGATCAACCGGCAACCGCAGGCGGAAGTAGCGACCGAGACGCCCAGCGACTGGCGGTCGAGGATCAATCGCTCGCAGAGTTGTGCCGCCCGCTCGTTCAATTCCACTGCTTTTCCTTGCCGATCGGTTGACGCCAAGGCGCTCGCCCGTGAGGCCATGCATTTTGTGCCGATCATCATGCACGGCTGCGGACAGGCGTGCAATGGTGGCGCCGCGCAACGAGCGGTCGCGGTTTGCGCGAAAAACCGCGGGCTGGCGGCGTGGCCGGTGGCGACGGCTCGGACTACAATAGGCGGGCCGCCCAGGTCCATGCTCGCGGCCACGACTTTCTGGCGGAGATGTGCGCGGCCAGAAAATCTGGCACGTAGCTGAAGTTGCAAAACTTCAGCCCTTGGAAGCTGAATTCTTGCGAATCCAGCTACGGCCAGGAAATGCTGCCACACACGCGGAGATTGCCAAGTTGCCAAGCCTCACCGTCGAAAACTACATCAAGGCGATCTTCCAGGTCAGTCTGATCAACAACGGCCAGGCCGCTACGGGCCAGCTTGCGCAAGCGCTGGGGGTGTCGCCGGGCACAGTTACGAGCATGCTCAAGACGCTCAGCGAAGGCAATCTGGTGTCGTACACGCCCTATGAAGGCGTGCGGCTGACCGACGCCGGCAACGCGTTGGCGCTGCGTGTCGTACGCCGGCATCGGCTGATCGAGCAATTCCTGGTCAAGACGCTCGACCTTTCCTGGGACGAAGTCCACGAAGAGGCCGAGCACATGGAGCACGCCGTCAGCGACCGGCTGGTTGACAAGATCGATGCCTTTCTCGGGCACCCCACCGTCGATCCGCACGGCGATCCGATTCCGCAGGCCGATGGCACGCTGGTGGCCAGCGACAACCGCAAGTTGGCCGAGTGCCAGGTGGGCGAGCAGTTTCGGCTGGCCCGGGTGATCGATCAATCGCCCGAATTCCTGCGATTCTTGAGCAACGCGGGCTTGGAGTTGGGAACCTCGGGCAAGATCGTCACCAACAGCGCCGAAGCCGGCATCGTGACCGTATCGATCGACGGCAACGAAAAGACGCTGGGGCGCGTGGCGGCCGATAAGCTGCTGGTGGCGGCGCCACAAACGCCCGCGGCCAACGGATAGCACGTCGCCGGGCGTTTCGCCCGCGGTGCGTCGCCGGCTCGTAGTGCGCCAAGCGCGTGAGCAAAAAACAAGTCGATCCCCCGTCATGCTGGCGAGGGATCGACTTTGCGTCGTGCGATTGCACAATAGCCAATGGCAGCCAATTTCGCGGTCAGGCCGGAGTCACTTCCACTTGGGCGGCATCGGCCGGATTGGGCGCGGGCGCCGCGGCAGGCGGCTCTGCCACCGGTGGCTGCGGCACTACTCCCTGTGCCGGCGCTGGGCCGGCGCCGGGCGCTGG
>JBGSYQ010000424.1:0-4623 GCA_041750795.1 Pirellulales bacterium
AAGGCTGGCCGCCGCGCGCGGCGCGCTTAGCTCGCGCGCCGTGTTGCTCTACGAACGTCACGCCGCGCGCGGCGCGCGCGTGGTCGCCTATTGCCCGCAGTTGAGCCGTGCCGCCGCGGCGCTGTGGGAGAGAAGCCAGGCGGGAGGCGGGAGGCGGGAGGCGGGAGGAAAACACACACCAGCCCGAAGCGCCAGCGAGGGCCGTAGTACCGAGCCAGTGGTCTTTTCTCCCTCGCTGGCGCTTCGGGCTAGTGGAGCTTCGCAAATCCATCGTCCTCCAGCCTCCAGCCTCCCGCCTACCGCCTCTCTTCGTCCCGGCATGCCGTTGGCCGAAGCCACGGCGCTGGTGGATTGTGCACATGCCGATCCACCGCACTTGGAGCTGTACGATCCGGTGGCCGATCGCCTGGCGCTGGCCGCGCTGGCCGAGTGGTGCCAGCGCTTCAGCCCCAGCGTCGGCGTGGAGGAAAGCGAACGGCCGGAAAGCTTGCTTTTGGACGTGACCGGCTTGGGCCGTTTGTGCGGCGGTGAGCCGGCGCTGGTCGAGCAGGTCGTGCGCGCCTTTCACGAAGAACGCCGCTTGACGGTTCGCGCGGCGCTGGCCGACACGTACGCCGCGGCCTGGGCAGTGGCGCATTTTGCCGACCTGGAAGTGCCCGATCCCCCAGGCGGCACGACGGATCTACTGGCGGCGCTGCGCGTGCCGCGCATCGTTCCGCCGGGCGAAACCTGGCCGGCCTTGGCAAGCTTGAACGTGGCGGCCTTGCGCTTGCCGGATGACGTTTGCGCGTTGTTGTCCGACTTGGGCTTGCGGCGGATCGAGCAGGTGGCGGCCTTGGACCGCTCGACGCTGTTGGCGCGCTTTGGTCCGCTGGTGCTGGCGCGACTCGACCAGGCCCGGGGCACGGCGGCCGAAGCGATTGTTGCTCAGGCGCTGCCGCCGGTGTGCGAGTTCCAGCGACTGTTCGAGCATCCCACCGGCCGGTTGGAAACGATTCACGCGGCGCTGGTGGAATTGATCGCCCAGGCGTGCGTAGCTTTGGAACGCCAGCGGCGCGGCGTGCTGCGATTGGGCTGTCGCTTGGAAAGCGAACAGCGGCGGGCGCACGAGTTCGTCGTAGGTTTGTATCGCCCCAGCGCCGACGTGCGGCACCTGGGCGAGCTGGCGCTGTTGAAGCTCGAAGCGATGCGCTTCGGCGAGCCGATCGCCGTGCTGCGGCTGACGGTGCTGGCGGCCGATCGGCTGGAGTACCACCAGCAGGCGATCTTCGTCGACGAAAGCGCCTTGCGCGAATCGCCTCGCGAATTGGCGGCGCTGGTGGACCGTCTGAGCAACCGGCTCGGCGCGCAGGCGGTGCTGCGTCCCTGGCTGTTGGCCGGCGCGCAGCCCGAATTTACTTGCCAGTACCAGCCGCTGGCCAGCCTGTCGACGCAGCGCAAAAAGCGCCGGCGGCTGAATACGCGTGCCCCGGATGGCGTTCGGGCGAGCGAAGCTCCAGCCTCTCCGCCTGGCGATCGGCCGCTCTGTTTGCTCAAACGGCCGTTGCGGCTGGCGGTGATGTCGGTCGCGCCTGAGGGTCCGCCGATGCGGTTTAGCCTGGGCGGCTGCGATCATCGCGTTGCGCACGTGTGGGGGCCCGAGCGGATCGAAACCGGCTGGTGGCGCGGCCGCTGCGTGCGACGCGATTACTACCAGGTGGAAACGGGCGAAGGCAACCGCTTCTGGCTGTTTCGCGAGCTGGGCAGCGGCGCGTGGTTCTTGCACGGAGAGTTTGCCTGAAGAGTTTCACTGCAAAGCTGCCCAAGGAAACGTCGAGAAATACCGATGCCCGATCCCCAGGTTTCCAGTAAGCGACCACCCGTTTCGCCGCCGGCGCGGCGCGCGATGGGCGCGCCGGGCTATGCCGAGTTGCACGTCAAAACGAACTTCTCGTTTCTCGAAGGCGCTTCGCACGCCGACGAGCTCGTGGCGCGGGCCGCGGAGCTGGGCATTGCGGCGCTGGCCGTGACCGATCGCAACACGTTGGCCGGCGTCGTGCGCGCGCATGCGGCGGCTAAGGAGTTGCAGTTGCAGCTCGTCGTCGGCGCCCAGATCGATCTGATCGACGCGCCGCCGGTGCTTCTGTGGACGACCGATCGAGCTTCGTACGGACGGCTGGCACGGCTGATCACCCACGGTCATCGCCAGGCCCCCAAAGGCGAGTTCCGCTTGTCGTTCGACGAGCTGGCCAACTATGCCGAGGGCTTGCTGTGCGGCGTGCTCGAACAGGCGGGAAGCAGGAGGCTGGAGGCGGGAGGGGGATGGATTTGCGAACCCTCACTAGCCCGAAACCCCAGCGAGGACGGTTGTACCAAGCCAGTGGTCTACTCTCCCTCGCTCGCGCTTCGGGCTGGTGTGTGTTTTCCTCCCGCCTCCCGCCTCCAGCCTCCAGCCTCTCCTACGGCCTACAGCCTACCGCCTCCAGCCTCTCCCCAGCCTCTAGCCTCTCTCCATCTTTTCCGCGATCTGTTTGGCGATCGGGCGTATCTGGTGGCCGAGCTTTCCAAAGGGCCCGACGACGAGCAAGAACTGGCCCGGCTGCTGGCGATTTCCAAGCAAGCGAGGCTGCCGCTGGTGGCCGCCGGCGACGTGTACTATCACGCACGCAGCCGGCTGGCGCTGCAAGACGCGCTGACGGCCATTCGCCTGGGCACCACGGTGGTCGAAGCCGGCGCGCGGCTGTTCCCCAATGCCGAGCGCTATTTGAAATCGCCCGAGGCGATGATCGAGCGGTTCGCCGCGGCGCCGGCGGCCATCGCGCGCACGCTGGAAATCGCTACGCGTTCGACCTTCTCGCTCGACGAATTGCGTTACGAGTATCCCGAGGAGCTCGCGCCGCCGGGCGAGACGCCGCTGGAGTATCTCACCCGGCTGGCCTGGAGCGGCGCGCGTAAGCGTTATCCCCAGGGCATTCCCGACAAAGTCCGCGGCCTGCTGGAGCACGAACTGAAGCTGATCGCCGAATTGCGCTACGAGGCTTATTTTCTCACGGTGTTCGACATGGTTCGGTTCGCGCGGCGGCGGAAGATTCTCTGCCAGGGACGAGGCTCGGCGGCCAACTCGGCCGTGTGTTACTGCCTGGGCGTGACGGCCGTCGATCCTGCGCGGCTGGATCTGTTGTTCGAACGGTTCGTCAGCCGCGAGCGCAACGAAGCGCCCGATATCGACGTCGATTTCGAGCACGAGCGGCGCGAAGAGGTGTTGCAGTATCTGTACGAAAAATATGGCCGCGAGCGCGCCGGCATGACCGCCGAGGTGATCACCTATCGCCCCCGCTCCGCCGTGCGCGACGTGGGCAAGGCGCTGGGACTGTCGCTCGACCGCGTGGACGCTTTGTCCAAAAGCCTGGAAGGACATCGCGCCGCCGACAATCGCCTGGAAGACCGGGCGCGCGACGCGGGGCTGGATCCCGATTCGTTCCTCGGCCGTCGGCTGTTGAACCTGGTGGAGGAACTGGTCGGCTTTCCGCGCCATCTGGGCCAGCACGTCGGCGGCATGGTGATGACCCGCGGGCCGCTGTGCGAGCTGGTGCCCATCGAAAATGCGGCCATGGACGACCGCACCGTCATCGAGTGGAACAAGGACGATCTGGACGAGTTGGGCATTCTCAAGGTCGATTGCCTCTCGCTGGGCATGCTCACCGCCATCCGCAAGTGCTTTGCGCTGGTGCGCCAGCACACCGGCCGCGAGCTGACGCTGGCCACGGTGCCGCCGGAAGATCGCGAAGTCTATCGCATGATCGGCCGGGCCGACACGATGGGCGTGTTCCAGATCGAGAGCCGGGCGCAGATGAGCATGTTGCCGCGGCTGCGGCCGCGTTCGTTTTACGACCTGGTGATCGAAGTGGCCATCGTCCGGCCCGGACCGATCCAGGGCAACATGGTGCATCCCTACTTGCGGCGCCGCGCCGGCGAAGAACCCGTCACGTATCCCAACGACGAAATCCGCCAGGTATTGGAGAAAACGTTGGGCGTGCCCTTGTTTCAGGAACAGGCTATGCGGCTGGCCGTGGTGGCGGCCGGATTCACGCCGGGCGAAGCCGATCAACTGCGCCGCGCCATGGGCGCCTGGCGGCGCACCGGCGTGATCGAGCAGTTTCGCGCCAAGCTGCTCGACGGCATGCAAGCCAAGGGGCTCTCGCAAGAGTTCGCCGAAAATGTGTTTCGCCAGATTCGCGGCTTCGGCGAGTACGGCTTTCCCGAGTCGCACGCCGCCAGCTTCGCGCTGTTGGTCTACGTTTCATCCTGGTTGAAATGCTATTATCCCGCGGCGTTCACCGCGGCCTTGATCAACAGCCAGCCGATGGGCTTTTACGCGCCGGCGCAACTGGTGCGCAATGCCCGCGAGCACGGCGTGGAAGTGCGCGGCGTGGACGTCAACGCCAGCCGCTGGGATTGCACGCTGGAAGACGGCGCGCTGCGGCTGGGGCTGCGGCTGATCAGCGGACTGTCGGAGGCGCACGCCCGGATGATCGAACGGGCGCGCGATGATGGTGTGTTTCGCGGCTGGGACGATTTTTCGCGCCGCACGCGGTTGAGCCGTGCGGTGATGGCGCGGCTGGCGGCGGCCGATGCGTTCGGCTC